>NZ_JAKLTE010000010.1:0-165961 GCF_022014395.1 Photobacterium sp. WH77
CTTTTTGCCACAAAAGAGTACCTGGCGCGCATAAGAAAATGCTGAGGCAGGCGCAAAAGTCAAAGCGCGACATGCAAATTCATTAACTTTAAAGCTAACAACACCCCCTCCCATCGCACAAAAAACCACCAATCAAACGATTAACTCCTTAAAACCAAGCTAAGTCACTAAAAAGTAACTAATTGCTGGCTACACTGAAATGACTATCAGTGGAGAGATAAGGGGAAGGGTATGACAATGAAATCATTACAAGCAGATACCCTGTACCGCACCTGCACCTTAAACGGGCTGGATGCCGAGTTTTCATCAACCAAACATTTAGCACCCCTGAACGAAATTGTGGGGCAGGAGCGCGCTCAGCAGGCGGTTGAGTTCGCGATGTCGATTAAAGAGAAGGGCTACAACATATATGCCATCGGCCGGAACGGGCTGGGTAAACGGACTATGGTACTGCGTTATCTGAACCGCCATGATCCGAACGGGGATGCCACGCCACTGTATGACTGGTGTTATGTCGCCAACTTTGAAGAAACACGTACCCCTAAACTGCTGAAACTAAAGCCCGGCACGGGGATGCCGTTCAAAAAAGACATTGAAAAGCTGATGCTTCGCCTGGTGAAAGCCTTGCCGCTGGCGTTCGATAACGAAATGTATTATTCGCGCTCGGAACAGCTGAAAAATCAGTTGGCGGAGAAACAGCAAACTGCTCTGGGCAATTTAACCGAACAAGCGAAAGAGCAAAAGGTGAGTCTGACCCTGACGACTCAGGGCGATTATCAGCTGATTGCGATGAATGGTGAAGAGCCGCACACCGAAGAAAGTTTTGTCGCGCTGCCTGAAGAAGAGCAGGAAAAATTCGAAACGATTATCACGGCGCTGGAAGTGAAACTGCGCGGTATTGCGCGCCAGCTCACGGACTGGGAAGAAGAGTTTTCCGATAAAATCCAGAAGCTCAATGAAGAAGTGGCGCTGGAAGTCGTCTCGCATTTTGTTAAACCGCTTAAAAAGCAGTACCGCGGTCATACTGAGATAAAAGACTATCTCACGGCGATGCAGAAAGACATTCTGGAAAACCTCGATATCTTTTTAGAAGAAAGTGAAGATCAGGTCGCGCTGTCTTATGCCGCGCTGGATAAGAAAATGCCGCGTCGTTATCAGGTTAATGTGCTGGTCAGCCAGGAGACTGAACGCTTTCCGATTGTGGTGGAAGAAAGCCCTAACTATCACGCCATCTTTGGCTACATAGAGAACGCGACCTACAAAGGCACTGTGTTTACCGATTTCTCGCTGATTCGCTCCGGCAGTTTGCACCGTGCCAATGGCGGCGTGTTGCTGATGGATGCGGTGAAGGTGCTTGAGCGGCCCTATGTGTGGGACGGCCTGAAACGGGCATTGCGCTCACGCAAGCTGAACCTGAGTTCGCTGGAGCGGGAAGTCACGCTGTCGGGGACGATTTCACTGGAACCAGAACCCATTCCGCTGGATGTCAAAATCATCCTGTTCGGTGATTATCAGACCTATCAGTTACTGGTTCATTATGATCCCGACTTCAGTGAGTTGTTCCGTGTGACTGCGGATTTTGAAGATGAAATGGAACGCACCGATGAGTCTGAGCTGCAGTATGCGCGTTTTATTTCCAGCATCGTGCACGATAACGGCATGCTGCATTGCGACCGTAAAGCCATTGCCCGCATCATAGAGTACAGCTCCCGTCAGGCCGAGGATCAGAACAAACTGTCGCTGCACTCGGCGGATATCGCCAATCTGCTGCGTGAGACCAATTACACCGCCAGAGCCGCCAATGCCAATATGATCCGTGTCGCCCATGTCGAACAGGCCTTGCTGCGACAGGAAAAACGGGTTAGCCGCCTGCAGGATCAGATGCTGCATACCTTCAGGAACGGCACAACCCTGATTGATACTCAGGGTGATGTTATCGGTCAGATCAATGGTCTGTCCGTGGTATCGACCTCGGATCACCGTTTCGGCTTACCGAACCGGATCACGGCCACCACCTCTTGGGGGGAAGGCGAGGTGATGGATATCGAGCGTAGCGTGAAGCTGGGCGGGCGTATTCACTCAAAAGGCGTGATGATACTGACCGCTTACCTGTCGTCGCTGTTTGGCAAGAGCGCACGCATTCCGCTGACCACACATCTGACGTTTGAGCAATCTTACGGTGGCGTGGATGGCGACAGTGCCTCGATGGCCGAGCTGTGTGCCATTATCTCTGCGTTTTCCGGCTGCCCGATCAATCAGTCGATTGCGATTACCGGCTCGATGAATCAGTTTGGTCAGGCGCAACCGATTGGCGGTGTGAATGAAAAAATTGAAGGTTACTTTGATGTCTGTACCATCAAGGGGCGGCATAACAACCAGGGGGTGATTATCCCGCAGTCGAATGCCCATAACCTGATGTTACGCAAAGACATTCTCACCGCTGTTGAAAAAGGCGATTTCCACATCTGGGCGATTTCCCATGTCAGTGAGGCGATCAGCTTGCTCACCGGCAAAAATGCCGGTGACTGGCAGGACGATAATTACCCGCCGGAATCTGTACTGGGCATTGCGCAAAATAAGCTCAATGCGATGCGCAAATAAAACCGTGTGACAGGAAACCTGTTATCGGAAACAGAGAATGCCATCCAGCCGGATGGCATTTTTTTCGGCTATACAGGTTCGCGCTGGCGGGCGACAGAGAGAAAGGTCGCCATGGCCTGAACATCAAGAAAGCCGTCTGTCTTCTTGTGGCTGCGCAGAAACTGATAACCCGCCAGCACTTTGATTAACTCTTCTGCGCGAACACCGTCAAAAGGCTGGCCTGTGACATGCTCCCAGGCTGCCGCCAACGCCTCTTTGTCGACCACTTCAGCCTGTCGGTACAGGTAACCACAGCCGGTGGCTAACCACTCCAGTGAGCAATTGGCTTTCACCGCAATTTGATTGGCTTTTTGCAGGCTGGGTTCGCTGCCGTTGAGGTATTTGCGGATCAAGGCTTCATTCAGCTCAACCCGGCGGGCAAAACCACTGATACTTTCTTCGCCAATCAGGCTGCGCAAGCGTTGAGCAAATGACATAGACTCGTACTCTGGTTCGAAACTTGTGGGTTATATCATTGCCCGAGGGGGCGATCCAGCCTAGGATACGTTCAGCGAATTATTTCGGGCAATGAATAAAGGAGTATGGACCATGGTGGCAAACGTCGAACTGACGCCAAAAGGGCCGCAGCTTTCTGAATTGGTTCAGGGCTACTGGCGTCTGGCGGAGTGGGGCATGACCCCGCAGGAACGTCTGACCTTCCTGAAACAGCATATTGAATTGGGCATTACTACCGTTGACCACGCCGACATTTATGGCGGTTACACTTGTGAGCAATTGTTTGGTGAAGCGCTGGCGCTGGATCCCAGTGTGCGCGGGCAGATTCAGATCGTCTCTAAATGCGATATCAAGCTGTGTGGCAGCCAGTATCCCGAGCAGAGAATCAACCATTACAACACAGGTAAAGCGCATATTACTGAGTCGGTGAACAATTCACTGCAACGTCTGGGCGTTGAACAGTTAGATGTCCTCTTGATTCACCGCCCGGATGTGCTGATGGATGCCGACGAAGTCGCAGAAGCTTTTGCGGCGCTGAAACAGCAGGGCAAAGTGGCCCACTTTGGGGTGTCGAATTTTTCTCCTGCACAGTTTGATCTCCTGCAGTCACGTCTGGATGCGCCTTTGGTGACCAATCAGGTGGAAATCAATCCGCTCAACTTCGAGGTTTGCCATGACGGCACGCTGGATCAACTGCAGATGAAACGCACCAGGCCGATGGCATGGTCCTGCATGGCCGGCGGTGAGATCTTTAATGGGCAGTCAGAACAGGTGATCCGTGTTCGCAGCGAACTGGAAGCGATCCGCCAGGAAATCGGCGCCAGCTCCATTGATCAGGTGATCTACGCCTGGGTACGCCGTTTGCCGTCTAAGCCGTTGCCGATTATCGGTTCCGGTAAAATTGAGCGGGTTGAAGATGCTATCGCCGCGCTGGCATTTGAACTGAGCCGCGAACAATGGTTCCGTGTGTGGGTGGCGTCGAAAGGTCATGGTGTGCCGTAACCCGTTTTCACTCGGCCATAACGACACAACCCCGCATCTGGCGGGGTTGTGGTTTTTATCGCGCTAAAAGATTAGCCGCTTAATTTTTCTTCTCAGTGGCTGCTTTCAGGATTTCTTTGATGCGCTTGTTCGAGACTCGTTTAGCCATAAATCACTCCTTGTAAAAAGACTACTCATACTGAAAACGATCGATGCCACGATATTGAGTGACTTTGTCTAGTGACACTGTCACTTGTTGGGGTGCAGAATGTCACTCCGTTGCATTAGACCTTACTCCACTATAATGCCTGGCAGACTGAAAAAAGGGATCTGGATCAACCTCTCGGGAATTGATGTTCGGAATTTGCGAGCCGTACGCCTTACTATCAGGGCTATAACGGATTGTTTTTGATTGAGTCGCGAGCCATGAAAGAGATTGATATCCAAGGGATGACCCCTGCGCATTTACCGCAGGTGGCTGAGTTGTCGGTAGCAACAGAGCAGGTGGAATTCGTTGGTACAATGGAAGAGCTGCTGGTTAACATCGATGATAAGCTCCACCCGCACGTGATTCTGGATGGCAACACGGTTGTCGGCTTTTTTCTGATCGATACGCAGTACGGGCACAGATATGACTTCGCCCATCCAGAGGCGCTCGGTTTACGTGCTTTCTTTATCGATCATCACCATCAGGGCAAAGGTTACGCCAAGCGTGCGGTTCTGGCCCTGAAAGCGTTTCTGCTATCTGCTTATCCCGGTTTTGATCAGATTTATCTGACAGTGAACTGTAAAAACCCTGCAGCCAGACATTGTTATCAGCAGGGCGGGTTTATCGATACCCATGAGCTCTATCTCGGTGGAGCCGCTGGCCCGCAGCATATTATGAGAATGGTGCTATAACTCCCACAGCGCAGACTGGCTGAGCCAAACGGGTTATGTCACAGTGTAAGCGCTGATTTCAAACTATATTTTAATCACATCATCTATCTGCCAGAGGGATGCGCATGGACAGCAAACACTACGAAATCAGAACCATGAAACCGGACGAAGTCAGCATTGCTGTCGAATGGGCTGCGCAGGAAGGTTGGAATCCCGGCCTGCATGATGCCGACTCTTACTACTACGCCGACAAAACCGGTTTTCTGGTCGGTGTATTGGATGATGAACCGATAGCGACCATTTCGGCGATTCGCTACGATGCGTCTTTCGGTTTTATTGGCTTTTATATCGTCAAACCAGAATACCGCGGTCAGGGCTATGGCATACAGATATGGAATGCGGCACTGGCGCACCTGGAAGACTGCAACATCGGCCTGGATGGGGTGGTGGAACAGCAGGACAATTATAAGAAATCCGGCTTTCAACTGGCATACAGCAACCTGCGTTATGAAGGGCTCAGCGGCGGACAATCACCCGAGGATCACGCGATTGTGGCACTGACAGCACTGCCGTTTGAAACCGTCGCTGCTTACGATCAGCTTTTCTTTCCTGCTTCTAGACCCGAGTTTCTGCAACATTGGATTACCCAGCCAGACAGCCATGCATTAGGCATTCTGGAAAATGGCATGCTGGCAGGCATAGGCGTGATCCGCCAGTGCCGTAACGGCTATAAAATCGGCCCGCTGTACGCAGAGAATACCGATCTGGCCGAGCGTCTATTCGTCGCCCTGAAATCAGCGGTAGAACCCTCACAACCGCTTTTTCTTGATGTTCCGGAAATCAATCAGGCCGCCATCACACTGGCGGAAAAATACGACATGACGGTGTCGTTTGGTACCGCGCGTATGTACACCGGGGAGCAACCGGCATTACCGCTGGAGCGGTTATTTGGTGTGACCTCGTTTGAGATTGGGTGAGTCAGGCTTGTGTGAGGCGGGTAAACAGGTTTGATGGTATGTCGCGCTTTTAATCCGGAGCATCACTCCGCACTTTCTTATGCGCGCCAGGTACTCTTTTGGGGCAAAAAGAGTACCCAGAAATGCCTTGTTGTTCTCTGGCGCCGTCCGGGTCGGTTGCAGGCGTTCCCGGCACCGACAACCTAAAAATTCGTCCTGAATTTTTTCCCTCGGGTTGTGCCACCGATATACATTTTCAATTCGTCATTCCCGCGATAGGCGGGAATCCATACAGCGAGTACGATTCTTAAGGCTGAGAGATGCCTCAAACTCAAGCGCGACATACTTTCATGCACAAACATATTATCTAACACTCCAGAATAATTGCTTTTAATCCCTATCTTTTGTATGGATAATACACAAATTCTATAGGAGGACATTTATGTTAAAGAAGATCATTGGTTTCAGTTTTTTGGCTACAATTGCCACTTTTCCCAGCCTGGCTCAGGAACCTCTCAAAGGGTGCGACGCTAAAGCTTATGAGATACAGCAGCAAATCGAATATGCGAAAAGTAATGACAATACTCATCGTGTCGCCGGTCTGGAAAAAGCGCTAAAAGAAGTACAGGATCATTGTACGGATGAAGGATTAATGCGCGAAAGACTTGCAAAAGTTAATGAAAAAGAACAGGAAGTTGCTGAGCGCACGCTTGAACTGAAAGATGCCCAGGAATCTGGCAGAGCCGATAAAATTGAGAAAAGAATGAATAAGCTGCAAGAAGCAGAGGCAGAACTTTCCGCAGCAAGAAGTGAGCTGAATAAATAGGATCAGCTCACAGAGCCTGTACTGCAATAACCTGACCTCAATAAATCCACTCCCCAAGGGAAAAAATACATGGATGTATTTCAGGTTGTCGGCGCCGGAAGCGCCTGCAATCTGCCCGTCCAATAGCAATGAACCCAAAGGCATTTCTGGTGACTCTAATGCCAGCAAAAAGTCACTGGCGCGCATACAAAGATGCTGAGACAAGCCCCGAACTTAAGCGCGACAAACCAGCAACACCTCAGAAATTGCACTCGTTTTCTGAATTCCTGCCTGCGCGATAACGACGTCGGTAGCGTAAATATGCCTAAGATCGTTTTTGTCTAATAACGAGCTATAAACCCAAGTATTCAACTCCCCAAGGGGGAAAATTCAGGACGAATTTTCAGGTTGTCGGCGCCGGGAGCGCCTGCAATCTGCCCGGCCAATAGCAACGAACCCCAAGGCATTTCTGGTAACTCTAATGCCAGCAAAGAGTCACTGGCGCGCATACAAAGGTGTTGAGAGAAACACCGAACTTAAGCGCGACAAACCAGCAACACCTCAGAAATTGCACTCGTTTTCTGAATTCCTGCCTGCGCGATAACGACGTCGGTAGCGTAAATATGCCTAAGATCGTTTTTGTCTAATAACGAGCTATAAACCCAAGTATTCAACTCCCCAAGGGGGAAAATTCAGGACGAATTTTCAGGTTGTCGGCGCCGGGAGCGCCTACAACCGCCCCGGCCAACAGCAAAGAACAAAAAGGGGCTTTCTGGGTACTCTTTGCACCTACAAAGAGTACCTGGCGCGCGTACTGAGATACCAAATGAACCACCAAACTCAAGCGCGACATACCTTCAGAACCATTCCTTTATATCCTTACCCTAATATTCAGATCACCCTCAACACTCATCAAACACCAGCGCTGTCCCATAACTGCTGTTGATGTGGGTTTGGGTGTCGGGTGAAACCGACAGTTTGGTGCCGGCAGACTGCCTGCCTGAAACCGATTTGGCATGACACAGGCTGGCGCTGGCCCCCATACCGAGTTCAACCGTGGCCTGGTTGACGTGCAGAGGCTGGGCAGCGTGTTCGAGTGTGGCACCCATGGCCAGATCCAGCATCAGAACCTCTGTTTGACCACTGAGCACCAGCTTGCTGCCCATTTTACCGGTGGCTGCGAAACTGTCGCTGGCGATAGCGCAGCCGTCCACGGTCGCATCAATGCCAAATCTGGCGTCAAGGCGCTGAAGGGGTTGTGACGTGTAAATATGCACAGTCAGCGGTTCAACGCTCTCCCCATCGTCACCCGAGCGATTGCTGATCTGCAGGGTGTCCTGCTGTTCAGTCACCGTCAGCTTATCCAAGGCGGCAGCCTGACCTGTGGCTTCAAGATAGTTTTTGTCGCTGCAATGCACGTTAACCTCAAGGCCTTTTTCGACAGCCAGCTTATTGAATGCACGGACAGATTCTGTGCGTGTCTGCTCATCGGCAAAGCTGAAATTTATGATGCCGGTATACAGCGCAATACCAGCCAGGGCAGCAGGAAGAATCACTTTTTTCATGGTCGGTTTCATCGAATCATCACATCCGTTTTGTGGAAAGTGACGTTACCTAATCAATAGTCGTGCCAATATGCATCAAGGCATGCAGTACAGGCTGTATGCGGGTTGGCGCTGATTCGTTTCACAGCACCTCAGCGTATTGATATTAGTATTAGCTGAAAAAACTAACAGGTGGCAAATTTCGCCACCTGTTTTTTCTCGTTACGATTGTTTTTGTTATTGCCGGCCACGCTTTACATCATTCGGGACACCGTAAAGCGGGTTTGCTGAATAACACCATGCTCCGGATTCAACTGCCAGTCCGGATTTTCCATAAAGCCCAGGGCTGAGAAGCTCACGCCATCACTATCCTGCAGCTGCCAGGTCATCACTTTATCGCTGTCGGTAAAGTGGATCACCAGTTGCCCTTTGGCATTCACCACCCAGCTGAATGCTTCAGTCAGGGGCTGATCTGGCTGGTCAGCGTTCGGCACATTATAGGTGCCGTTACCGGAGAGCAGGCCGTCTGCATTGCTGACCGGTACACCGCTGAATGCCATGCTGTGGCCGTTATCCAGCGTCAGCAGGGCGGTGCTCAGCAGGTTGCTGGTAAAGGCCAGAGGCGTCGCCGTCCAGGGCGTGCCGCAGCTTGTGATGGCCTGATCATAGTCAGCCGGTGTCGCGCCGCTGTCGGTCGGGCTTTGCGTGCTGTCATTCCAGCCGGTGTCGAAGTCATCACACTGGGTCAGTAAACGGCCGGGCAGGGCACTTTGCACCAGTGAACCTGAGCCGATCGCTCCCTGGTCCTCGGTGATTCCGTCAGGCGTATTGTCCTTGACCCATTGCTCATCCAGCGTAAAGGTTTTCCAGCTGGTTTCACCGTTGGCCTCAGCTTCCGCCAGCAGAGAGAAGCTCTGCGTCCAGCTGGTGGCATTGGGGATATCACGGCCCTGAATCACCAGCAGATTGTTATCGATTTCCCATTGATAGCTCTCTGCTTTTTCGCCCGTCAGGCGATAGCCGAAGCCCTGGTTGTCGCCACTGTTGGTCAGGAAGGTGTAGCGGCTGCTCAGATCTTCACCCGGTTTGCCCCACAGGAAGGACTGGCTGGCCAGGCGATCAACCGTCACGGTGAGCTCACCTCCGGAGGTGCTTTGTTTGCACGTCTCGACGGCGGTATCAAACTGGGCTCTGGTGGCTGCCACTGTGGGGGCGCCACCGCTCATCTCGGAATCACCCGTTGTGCAGGGCGACAGGGTCGCGTTGCTGACAGGGACAGGATCGCCGGACTGACGGTAATCCAGGCTGCGCATCTGCCACAGGGCCTGCGTATCTATGATGTTGTCGCCGTTGCTGGCGTATTGCGAGAAGACGATAAACAGGTTTTGCTCATCGGTTTTGTTCAGCATCGCCCAGACTTCAGCATCGCCATTGCTGTTGAACAGCTTGATCATGCCGGAGGCGAACCCGTCTTTCTCGTTGCTGCCGGTAATACTCCAGGTGTAGTTGCCGGCCGCGACGCCATTGAGGTAACGCACAGCTGTGCCATTGTCTTCAAACTCATAAGCTTCGGTAGAGCCGGATTCTGACTGGCTGCCATAGCTGGTGCC
This sequence comes from Photobacterium sp. WH77, assembly GCF_022014395.1. Classification (NCBI taxonomy): domain Bacteria; kingdom Pseudomonadati; phylum Pseudomonadota; class Gammaproteobacteria; order Vibrionales; family Vibrionaceae; genus Photobacterium; species Photobacterium sp. WH77. Next base: position 9,872 of record NZ_JAKLTE010000010.1, read on the forward strand.
GCTTTCCATCACCCGGTTGCGGCGCAGCGCGGTCAGTGCTTTGACATCGTTACTGCCCAGCGGCAGGTAGCCGCCACATTGCAGAATGATGTTATGCATTGTGTTGGCATCCAGCTCGAACGAGTTGGAAATCATGGCCTCGAACCGGCAACTGAGTTTGGTGGGATCCTGCGGATCTTCATCGTACTCATCGCTGACGCCATCGTTATCATTGTCAGGATCGGCATTATCACCGATACCATCGCCGTCGGTGTCGACGGTTTCGTTTTTATCTGTCGGGAAAGCATCTTCGCTGTCGTTCACGCCGTCACCGTCGGTATCGGGATTGAACGGGTCGGTTTTCAGCATCTCTTCCTGCACATCGGTCAGGCCGTCATTATCGTCATCCGGGTCGAGATTATCGCCAAGACCGTCGTAATCGAAGTCGGCGCTTTCATTAGGATCGTTCGGGAAAGGATCCGCGGCATCGATCACACCGTCACCGTCGCTGTCGGTTTTCAGCGCCGCATCATCCACGACTATGGGGAGATTGTTGTCGCCGAGCACGACGCGGTCATGGGCATCGAAGACCAGGTGGTGATGGGTGTCTAACTGTTTTAACACATCACGCAAGCGGCGAAACTCAGCCATGGGGACGGCGAGCTCGTCTTCACTGCTCACTTCCTGTTTGAGCAAGATGCCCAGCTGAACAATGGCCCGCGCTTTGACCGCAATATCGTCCAGGCCATTGGCAATGTAATCGCCCATCACCTGACTGGCACCGATACCCAGCGACTGCGCGGTGGCAGAAATCGCCGTCGACTCGCCCAGCCCTTCATACATATAAAGATGCACAATACTGGTGAGTGGGGTGACAGTGGTATAGCCGATCGGGGCCGACATTAAAAAGCTGTTACTGACCGGCGTGCCCGGATCGTCCAGATCCACTGTCTGTCCGGCAATCGCCAGCACGAAAGAGGCGTATTGCGACGGGTTTTCCAGCCCGTTCAGGGCAATTGATGCCTGGCCCGACGCGTTGGTTGTCCCCTGGCGATCGCCGGATTCAAAACGGAAATTCTGGCCCACATCCACCCAGGCCCGTGCGCTTTGCAGATACCCGTCAATGGCAGTAATGGTATAGGAAGGTATGGTTTTTACCGGCGCGACAGGCTGTTTGGCATCACCACCACAGCCAGCCAGCAGGCTGATACCAATCAGCCCACATGCGCACTCCCATGATCTGTTCATCATGTTCAGCCCCTAAGTCAAACGCACCGCGCTCCGCGGTCAAGAAGAAGGTGTCGCGGCTCTGCATCAGCACAGAACCGCTTTTTATTGCTTTCTAACTGTTAGCTTAGTGTTGTCCAGCTAGACCTTCATAAACGCCGGAGAAAATGGGTGTCGCGAGAATAAGAATGGACAGGTTTAGCAATGAGGCAAAACAGCAATCATGGTGTAAGATTATGAAACTTTTGCAGAATCACAGGGAGCGTTCAGAGTATGACAACAAGTTTTTTTGCAGCCGTGCTGGCATTATGGCTGTGCTGGTTATCCATGCAGGTGATTAAGGCACGCAGGCGGCATCAGATTGGTTACGGCGATGGGGGAAGCGAAGCAAAAGATCTGCAACTGGCCTGCTCTGCGCAGTCAAATGCGGTGAATTACATCCCAATTACCTTGATCTTGCTGTTTCTGCTCGAAGACAACGGCGGTGCTGGCTGGCTGATTGTGATTATCGGCTTGCTTTTCACGGCAGGCCGGGTGATTCATGGCCGTGGCATCTTAGCCGACAGCCTGAAAGGGCGGGTATTGGGTATGCAACTGACACTGTGGCCGATCATCGCACTGGCGGTCCTGAATCTGCTGTATTTTCTTTTCGGCTGAATCAAAGGGGCAGCCAACGTGCGCTGCCCCTTTTTGAAAAATAACCCTCAAGAACAGATTAAGCGAAATAAAGCACGCCCAGTGATGCGGGTCGGCTGGCGCCTGTCACTTCAGGTAAATTGCTCGGCAGGCCATGAATGCGGCGCTGCGCCAGCCAGGCAAAGGCCATGGCTTCCATGTAATCGCTGTCGACGCCATAGTCGCTGGTCGGGGCGACCTGCCAGTCGCTCAGCAGGGCAGACAGGCGCGCCATCAGTACAGGGTTTCGTGTACCGCCACCGCACACCAGTAACTGGGGAGCCGGGCCGGTTGTAAAGCGCCTGACCTCGTTGGCAATGGTCACGGCGGTGAACTCACACAGGGTGCGTTGCACATCTGGCGCACTGACAGCGCTATTGACCAGTTTGGCGTCAAGCCAGGGCAGATTGAACAGCTCCCGGCCGGTACTTTTGGGGGAGGGTTGCGCTAAATAGGGTTCGCTGAGCAAGCGGTTCAGTAAAGCCTCGTCCACTTTGCCCTGACTGGCCAGGTCGCCGTTGCGGTCAAATTTCTGACCGGTGTGCCGTTCGCACCAGGCATCCATCAGCATATTGCCCGGACCGGTATCAAAACCGAGCACCTTTTCATTGGGGCGAATCACGGAAATATTGGCAATCCCGCCTATGTTCAGCACGATCACGCTGGAATCGGTCGACTGGAAAATGGTCTTGTGGAAAGCCGGGACCAGCGGCGCGCCCTGTCCGCCCAGCGCCATGTCTTTGCGACGAAAATCCGCGACGGTATCAATGCCGGTTTTCGCGGCGATGATATTGGCATCGCCAAGTTGCAGGGTGAACGGTGCATCGCCTAAGGGCTGGTGATACACAGTCTGACCATGATTGCCGATAGCGCGGATCTGATCGGCCCGGTAACCGGACTTGTCCAGCAGGGCATTGACGGCATCGGCAAACAAATGGCCCAGCAGGTGGTCCAGCTCGCCGATTTCAACCAGCGTGGTCTGCTGGCCGATACAGACATTGAGCAGCCGCTGTTTGAGCGAGTCTGGCATGGGATAGTCATCATGGGCCAGCAATTGAATGCGGTCGCCGTCAAAAGAGACTAACGCCGTGTCTACCCCGTCCATGCTGGTGCCTGACATGACACCGATATACAACTCCTGAGTCATTCCTGTTCTCCCGATCTGTTGTCGATCGCTGTTCAGTGAAATTTTGCTATGGCACATAGTGTCCCAGACTGCCGGCCAACACGATATCTAAATCGTGCTCTGAACAGTATGGCGTGAGCAGATTGTGAATAGGCTTACAACTCTGTACGGTGAAAGCCAGGCCGTCTTTACAGGGCGTCGCCGTGTGAAGCCTGTGCGCAGTCCAGGATCATCACACAGAGTCATCAACATTGAGAAACCGACTCTTCCTGACTAGGCTTGCTGGTAAGTGCCGAAATAATAAATAAAATTTGTTTTGGTCTTTTCAGTATTCTAGCAGGAACCTCTATGTCCGACTTCTGGCAAAAGAACCTGTCGACGGCTAAAACCTTTCGGCAGGATTTACACCGCCATCCTGAGCTGGGATGGCAGGAGCACCACACGGCCGCCGCCATTCGTGATCGCCTGACCGCAATGGGTATCGACTGGCGACCTTGCGCGCAAACCGGCACGCTGGCGCATATTGCGTCTGATAATCCTGACGGTCGCCACATTGCCCTGCGGGGTGACATCGATGCTTTACCGATTAATGAAGACAGCGGCCGCACCTGGTCATCACAGCAGCAGGGCTGTATGCATGCCTGCGGTCATGATGGCCATACGGCGGCGCTGATGGCAACGGTCGCCTGGCTGAAACAGCATGAAGAGACGCTGCCCGGCCCTGTCACTTTTCTGTTTCAGCCCGCGGAAGAAGGCGGGCACGGTGCGCGGGAAATGATTGCTGATGGGGCGCTCGAAGGGGTGGATGAAATTTACGGCTGGCACAACTGGCCGGCGATCCCGTTCGGTAAGATGATCTGTCCGGATCATCTGGTGATGTGCGGTAACGCCACGTTTTCCATTACGGTAAAAGGACGCGGCGGCCATGCCAGCCAGCCGGAACTCTGCGCCGATCCTGTGCTGGCGGCGTCGGCAATTACCCTCAATTTGCAGCAGATCATCAGCCGCCGCTTACCGCCTCAGCACGCCGCCGTTGTCAGTGTGACCTCAATAGAAGCCGCCAGTGGTCTGACGGTGATCCCACAGCAGGCGGTGCTGAGTGGCAGTATCCGGGTGCCTGACGACCAGACCAAAACCCGAATCAATCAGCTGATCGAAGAGATCAGCCATCATACTGCCATGAGTTATGGCGTGGACTGCGAGGTGACCATCCAGCCGCGTTACAGTGCCACGATTAATCATGCCAGACAGGCCGAAAAAGCCCGTACTGCCTGGCTGGCTGATCAAGGCCAGCAACTCGACCATACCATTTCCCTGCCTGTGATGGCCTCGGAAGATTTCAGCTATTACCTGCAGCAGTTGCCCGGGGCGTTTGCCCTGATCGGAGCCGATGACGGCGAGCCTGTCCATCAGCATCCCTGCCACAGTCCACACTACGATTTTAATGATCGACTGCTCGAAAAAGTCGTTCGCTGGTATGCCCGGCTTGCGGGGGCGCCATTACCGAACTACACAGGGTAGAGAGGGTTAAAAAAATCAAAGGGCTGTTGAAGGCTGGCTGAGCGAATCAGCACAGCGCAACAGCCCTGTTCACACCAGAGATTTTAAAGCACAAGGAGATGTACGATGAGCATTTTTGACCAGCGCGAATCCGAAATCCGGGCTTACTGCCGGGTCTACCCAGTCGTTTTTGATACGGCTTTCAATGCCAGGCAGACAGATGAGCAGGGTAAAGAGTACATCGACTTTTTTGCCGGTGCAGGGGTGTTGAACTTTGGACATAACAACGAACGCATGAAACAGGCGGTGATCGACTATCTCCAGCGCAATGGGGTGACACACAGCCTGGACATGCACACCAGCGCGAAACGCCGGTTTATGGAGCGGTTTCATCACGTCATTCTTGAACCGCGCAACATGCCTCACAAAATGCAGTTTATGGGGCCAACCGGTACCAATGCCGTCGAGGCGGCACTGAAACTGGCACGGCGGGTCACAGGACGGCATGAGGTTGTCGCCTTCCAGCACGGTTTTCATGGCATGACCTTAGGCGCACTGGCCTGTACCGCGAATCAGTACTTCCGGGGCGCGGCAGGAGTGCCGCTGACCCATGTGTCACATACCGCTTTCGGCGCCCAAGGCAAAGCGGCAGAGCAAGCTTTGCAGGCACTGGAACTGCTGGAAGCCAGCTATCAGGACGGTTCAAGCGGCGTCACGCCACCGGCGGCGTTTATGGTCGAAGTGGTGCAGGCCGAAGGGGGCGTGAATATTGCCGATAAAGCCTGGCTGCAGCGGCTGGCATCGCTGGCGAAATCGGTCGGTGCATTGCTGATTGTTGACGATATTCAGGCTGGAATGGGGCGAACCGGCTCGTTTTTTAGTTTCGATGATTACGGCATCGACCCTGATATCGTTTGTCTGGCAAAAGGGCTGGGCGGTATGGGCACCCCGATTGCGATGAATCTGGTGAAACCCGAGCTGGATAAACACTGGTCGCCGGGTGAGCACACAGGCACCTTCCGCGGGCAGTGTCTGTCTTTTGTGGCGGGCTGCGAAGCACTGAGTTATTTCGAAGACAGTCACCTGATGGAAGAGGTGCAGCAAAAAGGCGAGATGATGCATGCAGCACTGGCGCCGCTGGCGGATCTGGCCGGGGTGGACGTGCGCGGCAAAGGCATGTTGTACGGCGTCGATGTGGGCCTTGGCGAGCTGGCGAAAACCATTGTCGGGCGCTGTTTCGAAGCAGGGCTGCTGGTCTCGGCCTGCGGCAGCGGCGGCCGGGTGATCAAGCTGATCCCGCCTCTGACAACGCCGGAGGCGGACTTGCAGTCAGGGCTGGCCATTCTGGTGGAAGTGACGCAAAACGTGCTTCGGGAGGCGGTATGAAAAAACGCGACGATATGACCTTTCCTTTTGAGGAATATGAGCGACGTCTGGGCGAGTTGCGACAGCGTATTGCCCAGCGCCAGCTGGATGCGGTGGTGATCACCGATCCGGAAAACATCATGTACCTGACCGATTACCAGACAACCGGCTATTCCTTCTTTCAGGCGCTGGTGGTGCCGCTGGAAGACGAGCCCTTCATGATCACCCGGGCGATGGAAGAGTCGAACATTTTTGCCCGGACCTGGATTGAACGGACCCGGCCCTATCCCGATACCGGAGATGCGATTCAGATGCTGGTGGATGCGTTGCGGGAATTCGGACTGTCGCGCAAACGCATCGGTTATGAAAGGAACAGTTACTTCTTTCCGGCCTATCAGCAGGACACCATACACACCACGCTGACCGAAGCGAAATTGCTGGACTGCTTCGGCATTGTCGAACAGGGACGGATCTGCAAATCGCCGGTCGAAATCGAACTGATGCGCAGGGCGGCGGTTGCCACCGAAGCCGGTATGAAAGCCGGCATTGCGGCCTGTCAGGCCGGAGTGACAGAAAACGAAATCGGCGCGGCCATCAGCTCGGCGATGTTCAAGGCGGGCGGGGAGCCCCCTGCTGTGATGCCGTACGTGACATCCGGGCCCAGAACCATGATAGGTCATGCAACCTGGGAAGGACGGGTAGTGCAACCGGGCGAGCACGTGTTTCTCGAAGTGGCCGGCTGCTATCGTCGCTATCACACCGCCATGATGCGCACTGTGATTCTGGGTGAACTGACCGATTCCATGCATAAAGCGCAGGAAACCATGAAGCTGGCGCTGCAATCGCTGCATGCCTATATCCAGCCCGGGATGACGGTGTCGGATGCGGATAACCTGATCCGCAATATCATTTCTCACAATGATGTCGGGGCCAGGCTGATCACCCGCTCCGGCTATTCCATCGGTATCGCTTTCCCGCCCAGCTGGGACGAAGGGTATATTGTCAGCCTGAAACAAGGCGAGTCGACCGTGCTGCAAGAGGGTATGACGTTTCACATCATTCCCTGGATGTGGGGAGTGGATGGCGACAAAACCTGCGGGATTTCCGATACCATTGTTATCACGCCAGATGGCTGCGACTCTTTTTTCACTCTGCCGAAAGACTTCACAGTCTTACCCGAACAGGGCAAACCGGCCAAGCCTGACGCTGCCACATCCAACGTGTCGTCTGACAAAGCGACATCCATAGATAAAGCCCGCAAAGGCAAACAGCAACAGGCTAACGGATAGCCTATTAAGGGGGAGATATGTCTTTAAAAGCGATCAATCCGGCCAATGGCACCCTGATTGAAGAATACCCGAGGCTGAATGCCGATGCGCTGGCCAACCAGATTAAAGCGGCGAGAGCCGCGCAAGCTGACTGGCAGCGCTTAACCTTTGCCGCGCGCGGCGAGGTATTGCGTCGCGTCGCAGAACAGTTGCGGGAGCATAAAACCCGTTTAGGCGAACTGATGACACTGGAAATGGGTAAGCCGGTGAAGGAAGCCGGTCCCGAAGTGGAAAAAGCGGCCTGGTGTGCCGAGCATTATGCCGAGCATGCTGAAGCTTATCTGGCGGATCAAAGTCTGCCCTCTGATGCCAGCCACAGTTATGTCTGCTATCAGCCCTTAGGCACAGTGCTGGGCATTTTGCCCTGGAATGCGCCGTTGTGGCTGGCGTTCCGGTTTCTGGCGCCGGCGCTGATGGCCGGGAACACCTGCGTGATGAAGCACGATCCGCACGTGCCGGGTTGTGCCCGCGCGATCGCAGAAATGTTTTCACTGGCAGGGGCGCCCGCCAATATTATGGTCAACCTGCCGGTTGGCAATGAACTCGCCGAGCAGGCGATCCGCCATCCCGACATTGCGGCGGTTTCGTTTACCGGTTCTGATCGGGCTGGCGCGAAAGTTGCCGCGACCGCAGCCAGTGAGATCAAACCGGCAGTGCTGGAGCTGGGCGGTTCCGATCCCCTGGTGGTGCTGGCTGATGCTGATCTGGAAACGGCCGCTGATGTCGCGACACTGTCACGCATTATCAACGCCGGTCAGTCCTGCATTGCCGCCAAGCGGATTATTGTTGAAGCGCCTGTGTATGACATCTTTACCCAGCTGGTGGAAAGACGGCTGACGCTGCTGAGAGTCGGCGATCCCGCTTCGCCGGACACAGATGTCGGGCCGCTGGCCCGTGATGATCTGCGCCAGAACCTGCATCGTCAGGTGCAGGCAACGATAGACGCTGGCGCACGGTGCCTGATGGGCGGGCAACCAGAGGCTGGGTTAGGGTATTTTTACCCGGTGACTTTGCTGGCGGACGTGACACCTGAAATGTGCGCGTTTCGTGAAGAAACCTTTGGCCCTGTGATGGTGCTGGTCAAAGCGGATGATGCGGAACATGCGCTGCGGCTGGCTAACGACACGGCGTACGGACTGGGGGCCGGGGTCTGGACGGCTAACCCGGCACAGGCTCAGCGTTTTATTCGCGAATTGCAGGCAGGTCAGATTGCCGTGAACGGTATTGTGAAAACAGATCCCCGCCTGCCGAGCGGCGGCATTAAACGCTCGGGTTACGGGCGGGAGCTGGGACCGCAAGGCATTCACGAGTTTGTGAATGCCAAGCAGGTTTGGGTGAAGTAACGGGTATCGAAAGCGCGCTGCAGGTACCAGTCACTAGGGTTGAGTGGCTGGTACCGGTTCGCTGTTTTGCTGTTGCAAGCGGGCAGAGCAGCGGTATAAATAGCCCGCCACAACCAGCACACAGGCAGTGGACAGGAACAGCGCCGGGCCGCCGTATAGCGACAAGATAATACCGCCAGCCAATGGCGATAAACTCACGCCGATAGATGCCAGATTTCCTGCCCCGAAATACGCGCCGCGCAGATGATCCGGTGCCGCTCTGTCAATCAGCAGATTGAAAGTCGGGAACAGAATCACCTCGCCCAGGCTCAGCACAAAGGTGGCCAGCAGCCAGTACCACTCAGGGGCATCAAGCGGGAAACTGGCATACAGCACAAAGGCGCTGGCAAACAGAGCAACGCCCAGATACACACGGCGATACAGTGACCAGCCACTGAGCAGTTTCAGCAACGGAAATTGCAGCAGCACAATCACACTGGCATTGACAAAAATCATGCTGGTGTAAAGTGCGATGACTTTATCACCCAGACCATTGAGATACTGTACCAGCGAGGTTTCCTGATGCAGGTAAGCGTACATCACCAGAGTGTTGGCCAGAATCAGTACCATGAATGCCTTGTCACGCGCTAATACTTTCAGGGTCTGGCTGAAATTCTGTTCGTTTTTGGGTGGCTGCGGGGTGTTGCGGATCTGCCAGAAAGCCAGAATAAAACACACGCTGTAGATCAGGTAAGCCAGCGCCACCAGATAAAAAGAGGATTGCTCACCGGTAAAGCCAAGCTGTAAGCCCACTAACGGCCCGAAAGCCGCACCCAGATTGATGCAGTAATAACGCACCTGGTGTGCCATTTCCCTGACAGGGATCTCAGGCAATAAGTCCGAAATCATTGCCCGTGCCGGCGGTTCCAGCATAGCTCGGCTGATGCCCGCCATCAGCGCCCCGGCAGCATATAGCCAGCTTTGATCTGCCTCGGCCAGAATGACAAACGTCGCAACATGGGCCAGACAGCTGATGATCAGTAAATTTTTCCGGCCGAGCTTATCAGACAGGTAGCCCACATACAGGGCGACAACAGCGCCGCCGAGTGCCGCCAGACTCATTATGGTGCCGATTTCAATTTCAGACAGACCAAATTTCCGGTGCAGCATCACGGCCATATAGGGCCAGACCATAAAAAAAGAGGCGCGGGTCAGCAGAGTACCGATTAACACGGCCCAGATAGGTGCCGAAAAACGGCGTACGTGAGACAACTCCATGTCTTTGATTTTCCTTTGAACTATCAAGTGGTTCATAGTGTCATAGCCCCTGATTTTTGTCTGTAATTTTTCTATTCAGGCAGCAAATTATTCTATTGTTCGATTTATTCGAATTAGTTACTCAATTTCAACCAGTGTTGTTTGGCTGTGACTGCCACTACACTTGCTCTCAATCGAGGAAGACAGGGCTGAGACCCGTGCGTGAGCAAGTCAGTACAGCTTCTGTCACTTTTAACGATAACAACTTTGAATGCCTATTTTTGTTCAATTTTTTTGAGGAAACCCTTATGAATACTTCTTTTATTAAACGCCTGTTAACGTCTTCAGACAGTTTTGCCCCTCTGGCGCTGCGTGTGCCTGCCGGTATCATTTTCATGGCCCATGGTGCACAAAAACTCTTTGGTGCTTTTGGTGGTAATGGCCTGGAAGGCACTGGGCAATGGATGGCATCGATTGGTCTGGAGCCTGGCATGCTGATGGCGTTTCTGGCCGGTAGCGGTGAGTTCTTCGGCGGCCTGTTTATCCTGATCGGTTTACTGACACGTCCGGCAGCCTTGGTGCTGGCAATCACTATGATTGTGGCTATTGTGAGCGTTCACTTACCGAATGGTCTGTTTATGTCTAACGGCGGCTACGAGTTTGGTCTGTCGCTGCTGGCAATCGCGGTATCACTGGTTTTCTCCGGGGCTGGCAAATTGTCGGCTGACTCACTGCTGGCAAAACGGGTTCGCTAAGGACGCGTTTACCCTGACATATTCCTTTATCGACATCATTTAAGAGGTGACATTATGCTGGAAATCAGACGTGCTGCAGATCGTGGCAGAGCTTCGTTCGGATGGCTTGACAGTCGTCACACCTTCTCGTTCGGTCATTATTACGATCCCGAGCATATGGGTTATTCGGCGCTGCGGGTGATCAATGATGATACCGTCCGCGCCGGTGCCGGGTTTGATACCCATGGTCATCAAGACATGGAAATTATCAGCTATGTGCTGGAAGGCGAAATTGCCCATAAAGACAGCGCAGGTAACATCAAGCGTTTGCCTGCGGGTGAATTTCAGCTGATGTCGGCCGGTAAAGGGATATATCACAGCGAATTCAATGCCTCGCAGCAAGACACACTGAAATTTCTGCAAATCTGGATTCAGCCGGATCAGCTGGGTGGTGAGCCGGGCTATCAGCAGAAAGACTTTGGTCAGCGTGAAGGCTTGACCCCAGTGATCACACCGGACGGTGAGAACGGCACTTTGTCAATTAAGCAGGATGCCCGGCTCAGCCAGCTGATATTAGCGGTTGGTGAATCCCTGACCCTGACACAGCAGGCCGGACGCAGGTTTTATCTGCATCAGATCAAAGGCCAACTGACGGTAGAAGGGGAGATCTTATCACCGGGGGACGGACTGAAGGTGGATCATCGGCCTGAGCTGATTGTATCCAATCAGGGCGATGTTTCGGTCACAGCTCTGGTGTTTGACTTACCCTAAAGGTTTTCCGAACGGCCAAGATTGCTTACACTAGCACAGGGGCCGCTTATCTATATGTGATTAAATACAGCCGTGATGTCAGACAGCTGTGATGACAGACAGGTTGTGATTGCAAACAGATAAGCGGCCCTTGTTTGCCACGTGGTGTGGCAGTTCGCAATGACAAGGCAATGGCCTGAGGAGAAAAAATGACAACAGCGAAGATTGGGATTGTCACCGTCAGTGACAGGGCGAGTGCGGGTGTGTATGAAGACCTTTCCGGACAGGCGATCATTGATACGCTGAAAGCGTATCTGACCTCGCCGTGGGAACCTGTCTACGAAGTGATTCCTGATGAGCGTGATGTCATTGAGTCCACCTTAATTCGCATGGCTGATGAAGAAGAGTGCTGCCTGATAGTCACAACCGGCGGAACAGGCCCGGCAAAACGGGATGTCACCCCGGAAGCGACAGAAGCTGTGTGTGATCGCATGATGCCTGGTTTTGGTGAGCTGATGCGTGCCGAGTCACTCAAGTTTGTGCCAACCGCTATTTTGTCGCGTCAGACCGCAGGACTGCGCGATGATACACTGATCGTAAATCTGCCCGGTAAGCCTAAGTCTATCCGTGAATGTCTGGACGCGGTATTCCCGGCCATCCCGTATTGTATTGATCTGATGGAAGGGCCTTATCTGGAAAGCGATGAAAGCGTGATTAAGGTGTTCCGTCCAAAACAGAAATAAAGTGCTGCTTTCCCTGTTGGTCACCGCGTCACACCGGCAGGGAAAATCTCCCCTCTTCTCCATCTTACTGATTTTGCAATCTACACTTTAAACACTATCCCCAAGTTACCTGTGTAGAGCGTTAAGAGGTCAGTGCTATGGAAAGCTTCATCCGAACCCTGCCGAAAGTTGAACTGCATGTCCATATTGAAGGGACATTAGAGCCAGAACTGATGTTTGAACTGGCGCAACGCAACCAGATCCCTTTGCCCTATGCCAGTGTTGAAGAAGCCCGGGCCGCTTATCAGTTTGATGATCTTCAGTCTTTTCTGGATATGTATTATCTCGGTGCAGCTGTCCTGCAGACTGAGCAGGACTTTTACGATCTCACCTGGGCCTATTTGCTGCATTGTCAGCAGGATCATGTCATGCACACGGAAATCTTTTTTGATCCGCAAACCCATACTGAGCGTGGCGTGACATTCCAGACCGTGATGGCTGGTATTACACGGGCACTGGCAGACGGGGAGCAGCAGTTATCGATTTCAAGCCGGCTCATCATGTGTTTTCTGCGTCATCTCAGCGAGGATGCGGCGTTTGAAACTCTGGCCCAGGCGATGTCGTATCAGGAATACATTATCGGCGTTGGGCTGGATTCTTCTGAGCAGGGTCATCCGCCTGAAAAATTCCGTCGTGTGTTTGAAAAAGCGCATGAAGCCGGATTTCTGACCGTCGCCCACGCGGGCGAAGAAGGGCCTGCCAGTCACATTCGTGATGCGATGTCGCTGCTTCGGGTGTCCCGGATTGATCATGGCGTGCAGTGCAGCCAGGATCCGGCGCTGGTGGAGGCGTTGGTTCGCAATCAGATGCCTTTAACTGTCTGTCCCTTATCGAACGTTAAACTTAAAGTGTTTGATCACATGGCGGATCACAACATCATTGAGCTGCTGCGAAAAGGGGTGTGCGTGACGATCAATTCCGATGATCCGGCTTATTTTGGGGGTTACATGACGGACAATTTTCTGGCTGTAGCCGCGGCGTTTGAGGTAACAAAAGAAGAAATGGCTTTATTTACCGCCAACGCTATCAGGGCCAGCTTTTTGCCGGATGAAGAAAAAGCGCAGTTGCAGGAGCGCCTGGAGCATTATCTGTCTGTTCAGCTCCATCCGATACTGTAAAACAGATAAAAAAAACGCCTGTCAAAGGCATGACAGGCGGGGGAAATAAATCAACTCAAACTGCGTTAAAGACCCTGGCGGTTTTCCGTTCCGGGCATCTTTGCTGCAGGAGTTTTAAAGGAACAACATACTTGGTTAAAGCGTAGGCGGTATTATAGGGGTGATTAAAAAACGCGCAACGATCACTTTTGTAAAAAATGTATAGTCAAATGTTAAACATCAACCTTGTCAAAACATTAGGCGGATAACTTTTTTATTAGCAAAGACATAAAAAAAGCAGCCAGCCTGCTAGCTGTATGATTTAACATGATTTATTTGCTGTTTTTTCACTTTTTTATCTCAGCGTAAACACCGGGTTTTCGGGATCTGCCGTATGTTTTCAGTTTCACCGATGAAATATACGCTGAAACCAGCCTCTGAGTGAGTTTATGAAACTGACAGAGGACGTATTCTGCTCTGTGCCCCTCGCATTGTCGCGGGCTGATGCTTTACCTTGATAATAGGCCTGCATAAAGCGGCGCCGGGTTTGCTCAGCGCGGCTGTGGCTTGGCCCTGTGGCATCATCCGGAAACAGCAGGCTAGCGCTGGACTGCGCATGATCGGCCGCATAGCTGAGATCGATCTGCTGATAACCGAGTACCAGCATCCACAGGCGTGTGACCAGCAGAAAATGGCCATGATGCTGGTTGTCGAAACGTGCCGCATGTTCCTTGCCAAGTTGCTGCACGAACAGATCATTCATTGCATGACTTTGGCTCTCCGTACTCTGATATTGCTCAAGTGCAGATAAATGCGTTTTGGTCATCAGCCCCAGTAAAAGATCGTCGCCTTTGCTGTTTGGCCGTTGCTGCTGCAGTGAGGAAAATTCTGTTTCAAGCTGGCTGAGCAGTACGTCTAAGCTTGCGTTTTCAGCCTGGTTAAAGTCTAAGCTTCTGAGGCCCATAGCGGTCAGTTGCTGGCTAAATGAAGACACTGAGGTTCCCCGGCAGTTACGTTTCAGATGTGGTGGGGGGCCAGTATACGGTTTTAAAGAACAATTCCCAGTTGAACAGCTGTGCCTGATAAACTGGCCACACAAAGACACTATGCTTGAAGTATGACAGGTAAGGAACAGAGTTATGGCGGCATTTTACGATTTTTCAGTCACCAGCCTGCAAGGCGAGCTACTGCCATTAAGCACTTACAAAGGGAAAGTTGTGTTGGTGGTGAATACCGCCAGTCAATGTGGCTTTACGCCGCAATATCAGGGCCTGCAGTCGCTTTATAAGACATACCGTGAGCAGGGTTTGGTGATCCTCGGTTTTCCCTGCAATCAGTTTGGTCAGCAGGAACCGGGTAATAGCGAAGCCATCAGTGAGTTTTGCGAAATTAACTATGGCGTTGATTTTCCCATGTTTGAAAAGGTGGATGTCAAAGGAGCGACCAGTCATCCGCTGTTTGCCTATCTGACCGGCGCTTTACCTGGCCTGCTGGGAAAAAATATCAAATGGAACTTCACCAAGTTCCTGATTGGCCGGGATGGCCAGCCGATTAAACGTTACGCGCCACTGACCAAGCCAGAGGCGCTGGAAGCGGATATTAAAGCTGCCATCAAAGCGGATATCTGAGACAGAGGCTGAGACTAAGATCGCGTCAGTCTGTTGTGAAAACTGATTCCGGCCAGTAGCAAACTGGCCGGCATCGCTTAATGCTTTCTGATTAATAAAGGCTTTCTGATTAGCAAAGGCTTTCTGATTCGCTAAAGGCTCTTTGACCAACTATAGACTGTCTGGTCAGCTTGAAGCGGGCGCATTGGCCCGGCAGTCGCTGATTTTGCTCAGTGCCGGTTGCATGGCTTCAATCGACAGGCGAACACGCTTTGCACCTTCCGTCTGCATGGTGCCGGGCTGAGTTAAGGAATGAATAGGGTGCTGCTCTGGTTGGCTGCATTGAATGGCTGAAATGGTGTTAAAAACACCCAGGGCGTAACCCAGACATAAGGACTCATTCTGATAAGTGCGAAGGCAGTCGTTCATAAAGGCTTGTTGCGCATCGGCCGCTGCAGCCTGGGGTGTTACAGACAGTGCAAACAGGGTGGAGAGAGTCAGTGTTATTGTTCTGATTGATTTCATACGCACTTCCTTTCATTTGTGTTTCATTCATTAATAGCAAAGCGCTGAAAATAAAGCGTGATTGGTCTCTCAGCTTGTATTGCTGTTTAATGAAGCTTTTATGAAATGTGCATGATGCCGCAAAAAATCTCCCGTCCGATGTCCTGTTCAGGGTTTATATATCTTTTCGAAGGATTTTTGAGGAGCAGCAAAGGCATACTGATTGACATGATCGATAACACTGATTTTATGATCGGCATGCTGCTTTTGGCTGAATGTCAGTAAACGCGAGATTGCGTTATGGCGTTTTGATCCTGGCTTTTGCTGCTCAAGATACTGATTGAGAAAATCCATCTGTACCGCACTGTCGTTAAAGTAACCAAGGGAATCCTGCAGCGCTTTCAGCTGCTTGATGTGATCTTTCATGACTTTGCGCGGAAAAATCGGGGCAAAATACTCCAGAAGATAACGGAGCTTTTTGCAGGAAATTCTGAGCTCGTGAATGTGTTCGTCCGGGTTGGCGTAACCGATGGACTGACAGACATTCTGTGTTTTATTGAAGTGTTTCCAGATACATTTTTTTGCAAACGGCAGGCTGGGCTTTTTTCCTGCATCTGTCGGTTTCACGGTCAGCTCATCCAGTAACCCGACTATCTGGGTGCATTGTTGCTGATAGTCGGCAGATTTCAGCCACTCTTTAATTTGCTTTTGCAACACTATCCGCCTGTCCTGCAGGTCGTTAAAGAACAGGATCAACCCCTGATGATACTCATGATCCAGCGCATCGAAATAAGGTTCCATGTTGCCTAAATACACATCCAGATCCCGCAGTTCATTGGTTTTCTGCATCAAGGTTTTCAGGGCGTTCTGAATCATCTGTTTTTGCTGCGGCAGGAAAATGGCACTGAGCAGGCTGAGCAAGGCACGACAGCGCCGGAGTGACACACGGTACTGGTGCAGGAATTCTGTATCGTCATCGCGGATCAGCCCTGCCTCGTGGCGTCGGGCATGCTGAAATTCGCTTTTCAGAAAATGATAAGTCGGCAAGTAAATTGCGCTGTCTTTTTTCAGGGCAACTGACGTTTTTTTCCGCTGCGGTAAACGCAGTTTATCCCTTTTATTTACGCTCATTACAATGACCTCCTCCATAACCATAGTCAGGGGCTGTTTATCTTTCGAATCTCGACAGAGCCGGCAACACAGTCTCGCGGTTGTGATTGCCGCGAAGAGTTGGTTGCTTCTCTTATGCAGGTTGCTACGCAATCACTTCAGAGCAGTACTCCAGCGCATACGCCTATGTAAAGCTTTCTACACTATTTTTCAATTTTATGAAATGGCTTGATTTCATGATGTCTCAGGTTCTTACGCTGTTCTCATTACCTGTAATGGATGGGGTGCTCATTGAGCTCAAATGGCTGGCAAGCTGGCTTTACAAACTATTTTTACATTGCGTTAACCTTAGTTTTACAACTGGCTTCTCAACCCCTCTCTGTGGTGCTAATTCTATAGGTAAGGAATCGCTGAACAGGCGTCAGCAAAGTAACCAATATGTGAGGATATACGGATGAGTGAAATGATGAAAAATCCTATGGGCACGGACGGCTTCGAGTTTGTTGAGTATACCGCACCGACGCCAGAGGGTATTGCCAATCTCAAAAACCTGTTCCGGCTGATGGGCTTCGCTGAAGTTGCCAAGCATAAACATAAATCAGTCTGGCTATACCGCCAGGGTGACATTAACTTTATCATTAACGGTGAACAGCACTCTCAGGCTGCCGGTTTTGCCGGTGTTCACGGTGCGAGCGTTAACGCGATGGCATTTCGTGTGAAAGACTCGACGCTGGCTCTGGAACACGCGGTGGACAACGGGGCGACAGCTTGTCCAGCTCAGGCCGGTCCGATGGAACTGAATATTCCGGCCGTGTACGGTATCGGCGAATCTCTGATCTATCTGGTCGATCGTTATGGTGAGCACGATATCTATGAGATCGACTTCGACTATTACCCGGATTATCAGGAACGCCTGGCTAATCAGGATGCCGGTTTACATACCCTGGATCACCTGACTCACAACGTGAAGCAAGGGAACATGGATCTGTGGGCGGGTTTTTATGAGCGTATTGCCAACTTCCGTGAGATCCGCCACTTTGACATCAAAGGTAAAGTCACTGGCCTGCTGTCTCGCGCTATGACGGCGCCATGCGGAAAAATCCGTATTCCAATCAATGAATCCAGTGACGATAAATCACAGATTGCAGAGTATCTGGATCAATACAATGGCGAAGGCATCCAGCATATCGCTTTGAGCACAGACAATATTTTCGAGACGGTGACACGGCTGAAAAAGAACGGTCTGGCCTTCATGGATACCCCTGATACCTACTATGAAGGGGTGAATAAGCGTATTCCTGGTCATCAGGAAGATCTGGCGAAACTTCAAGATCTGAAAATCCTGATTGATGGTGATGAAACCGGCATTTTGCTGCAGATCTTTACCGATACCGTTATTGGTCCTGTGTTCTTTGAAATTATTCAGCGTAAAGGCAACGAAGGCTTCGGTGAAGGTAACTTCCAGGCGCTGTTTGAATCGATTGAACTGGATCAAATCCGCCGTGGTGTAATTCAGGTGCCGGATAACGCTTAACTTTATCCGCTCACTGACACAAACAAAGATATGAGCAAGCCCGCACGGCCAGGTGCGGGCTTTTTTCTTTTGGTTTTCTTGCGTTGTTCTCATAGCCGGCAGACACCAAACCAGGCGATTATCTGCTTCACTTACAGGAGTCGGGTTCAGTTATTTATCGACGCTGGGATTATCAGGAGAGGGGATATGATGCGTGTGCTGACTCTGTTGTCTTTCCTGTTGGTGACAGCCTGTACATCCCTGCCCGAGCCGATCCCGGATTCTATTCCTGCCCAGCAGCAAATCTACACACGCTCACAAGCCGACTGTGTTGATCTGCTCACGGACTTTAAGCGTACTGTTCAGCAACAGGGCGTACAAGATGCGCAGCTGACATGGGACCCGAGATTTCCGCACCTGGCTTTCGACCGTTTCAGTCTGTCCTGGCTATTTGAGCTGACTGATCGCGAAAGCAAACGCCAATGGCTGGACTATGTGTCACATCAGGCTGCCGTACAGCGGCAGGCGGAATATCAGAACCTGCCGGATAACACCGCTTATGGGTTAAAGCCGCTCGATCTGTGTGCAGAGCAGCTGGTCGGCCGCAGCTTGTATCAGCCCGCTCTGTGGTCAGCGCTCATCACAGAGCCGCCTCAGTTGCCATCCGGCTACGCGACCTGGCAACGGGTACTGGGGCTGTACCCGGTCACACAACATTTTGCCAGACCTTCGATGGACAAAGAAAAGCGGCGTCTGATCAGCCATTTTATCCAACCTGTTGAGGGTTATGCGATCCGTTACGCGCCAGAAGACCGGCCATCCCTTAACCGCTTGCAGATACAGGCGTGGTTTCGTCAGGCAAAGGAGAGGTCGGCACTGTCATGGCCGCTGCTAAGCGCAGAGCAGCAGCAAAGTCTGCTTAGCTTTTACGCGCCGGTTTTTCAGGTCGAAACCCGCTCGCGGGATGACTTTCCCGGTCAGGTCCGTTATTTCACCCCCAGTCAGCCTGGGGTCGTTCCCCAGAAGCCGACCCTGTATACCCATGTCAGCTATACCCGCTTTTATGGACAGACCCTGATGCAGCTGAACTACACGTTGTGGTTCGCCAACCGCACCGCACGCTCAGGGTTTGATCCGTATGCAGGTCAGTTTGATGGGGTGTTGCTGAGGCTAACGCTGGATGCTGACGGACAACCTTACATTCTGGACAGTATTCACCATTGCGGCTGTTATCATATGGTGTTTGCCCTGTCACCGGCTCTCACTTTTGCTCCGCCGGGCAACAAAGCGGAATGGCCTGTTACCCTGCAAGTCTATACCGGGCATCAGACAGACAAGCTGGGGGTGACCTTATCGTTTGGCGAGCATATGGTGAAAGATGTGCAATGGCTGCGGCATGATGTCCGGGCACGCGTATTGACTGTATTGCCTTACGATAAGTTGCGCAGTTTACCTGTAGCAACAAGCCACAATAAGAGCCTGTTCAATTCGCAGGCGATGTTACCGGCCAGTGTGCGCGCAGAGCGGTTTTATCTCTGGCCGCTCGGGGTTAAATCGCCGGGGACTCAGCGTCAGCTGGGCCATCATGCGACCGCGTTTATTGGCAAGCGTCATTTTGATGAACCTTTCCTGCTTGAGGTGCTCTTTCAAAAACCTTAATGGTTTGCCATTCAATCTATTAGGGAAAATAAACAGACGGCAGTCTCAATTACCGGAACTGAGCCGTATCCAGATTTCTACACTCATGACATTGCATCATCTTAATAGGGTGTCAGGCTGCTGCCCGTTCTGGTTTATGCCAGGACATTGCACTGTGCTATGACAAGGTAAATGCTTTGTTCGATACCCGGGTCGCGCTCAAAGGGCATTTGCCACTGGTGAACGTATGATAATAAAAAACATTCAGGTTCTCTTCTTCACGCTTACGATTGGCTTTGTCTTGTCATCTGTGGCTGATGCTCGTGGTGATCGGTATGGGTCGTCCGATCCGGCTACGCCATTAGCAATTATGACTCTGGAAAGGGGAACTGTTGCTTTTGAGCAAGTGACGTTTGATCTTGAAATTGGCACCATCGCTGAGAGTGACTGGGGGCAGTTCAGAGTGAGGCTGGATCACTTGATCGATCGCCGTGGCAAACCGGTTGGCCCCGGGTATGTGAATGTATTCTTCTATCCGGATTCAGGCTCCGAGGCAGGGACACCCGTCTGGGCCGTGGATAATCTGTTTGTGCCCGGTTCTGCAGTCAAAATGGGTAAAACGCACGGCAAAAAAACACATACTGCAGACAATTATTACCATGTTTGGGCTGCTGATGGTCGGGGAGGCAATCAATGGGGGAGCCATGAATGGGGAAAAGAGGACGGGAGAAAACATGGTGGATCCCGTTCTGTTCCTGCTGTGAGCCGGCGGGCTGATGCAACGGTTTATTTCGACTTACGTCCGGGTACGGATGGGGAAGGATCGGTGCAGCAAGTCAGGGCGACGGTTCTCTTCTCATCGCAACCATTGCCCAATATTACCGATATCGTTCAGTTTGCTAACCAATTTTCACCGCAGATGTATCCGGTTCGCACTACTGTGGTCAAAGCTGAAGGCGCCGGACATGTTGATGGCCGGGTGAGCCCGGTTTCATCAACTATTCCCAATACTTTATCTCTTGGTAGACCACCGCAACCGGCTTTACCTGCACCGTCACTGCCAGACGATCTCAGCTTTCCGATTCAGGTGGTGCAGTCTGATCAGCCGAATCTGGACTCTGCACGGAACCAGTGTGTTCCGATTGCCAATGCCAACGCGTTGCAGTATCTGGAGGACCGCTATGACAATGTACCGCTCGCCTGGCGGGTACCGCAGTTACATATTCGCGGTATTGGTCAGATTGGCGCGGCTGGTGACGTGTTAACCTGGACCCCTGTACCGGAAAACAGCTTGGTCGCCAATATCGACAGCTATGGTCGTCGGGATAACGTCCATGACTTAAACACTGGCTCTTACACGACATTCTGCGGACTGATTCGTGGCTTGTTTGGGTATCTGGCCGACTCGGCTTCCGGTTCGCTTGATGTGGTTCATTTTCGCCATCAGGGCAGTAGCTCGGTCGTATTGGGCGACAATGCAGATTGTGACAACGGGACGGTACTCATGAGCGACATAACTTCCCAGCAGGAAGGTAACTTTCCAACCTGGGAATGGATGTTCAATGAGCTGTCGCAAGGTCGTGCAGTGACCATTTTGTTCAGTTGGTATGACATCAACGGGGAATGGAAAGGCGGTCATAGTGTCAGGGTGTACGGCGCAGCTCTCATTAATAATAAACATTACATCATGACGCTGGATGATGGCGAGCAGGGTGATAACTTCAGCAATGTATCCGATCCGCGAACGCAGCAATGGGAAGTCGCAGATACCGGGCGGCCGGGGCTGGATGGGGTGCCGGATGGACGTCTGAATATGAACGGGATGAGCTGGGAAATCGACTTTGCGCTTTCCTTTGAGGCGAAACCAACGCTGCTCATTCCCTGAGTGTGCTCTCTTTCGACCCAATCAAAAAGCGGGAATCAGACTCCCGCTTTCTTTATATTGTCTCGCTGGCACCCAAGCGCTCATATGTGCTTGGTGGGCAGATACCAGGGTTTATGCTTCCGCCTGAGCCTGTAGCCCGTGCCACTGGAAATGGTGGTTTGGCTTCTTACTGACCAGGCCTTCCCCCATCATGCGGTGGAACACCTCATCGACTTCATCAGCCGAGAGCTTCAGCGCCCGTATAATGGCCCGTTTTGAGCAGCTGACGGAATCAGACGTGAGTGCATCTACCACGCGTTCGTAGGGCGACAGGGGGGGCGCTTCTTCGGCGCTTGCAGACTGAGATTCGCGGGCCGCCTCAATGGCCAAGGTTGCCATACTGGCTGTGCCTGTATGATCACTTGCTGGGCTATTTTCAGGTCCTGGCGGGTTGGACCCTGCGGCAGATTGCCTGACAGTAGTGTCTGAGACATAAATGGCATGGCGCTGGTTAAATTGCTGACGAAAACGCAGCTCTTCACCGATCAATCCGACAAAGAAAGCGGCAAAGAAATCCAGCAGAACAGAGAGAAAGATCACCAGCCCGAGCTGCGCTGCTTCGTTGCTGACTTTGAGGGTTTTTGCCAGACCGTCAATTAAACCCAGCACTGAGCCCTGGCTGACCACAGGCAGGTTGTCCCGCTCCATTGCCAGCGCTTGCTGCTGCTCACGCAGCTTGCTGTTTTCTCGCTGAATACGGGTGACACCCGTGGCGATACGCTCCATTCTGATGTACTTCTGCGCCGCCTCATTGTTCAGATCGATCTGCTTTTCAATGGCGTCAATCTGCATGTTGTAAGCGTTGATTTTGCTCTGCTGTACTGTGACATGGCTCTGAGCCTGATTAGTGGCACTTTGAATGCCGCCGACTGAACCGCCGATGGAAATCGCCGCCAGTACAGAATAAAAAGCCAACGCGCAGGCGGCCCCTGAGTAGCTGCGTCTGGCGCGGCGTTCGCCAAATTCATACCAGGCGAAGAATTTACCCAGTTCGAAAATAACCGCCAGACCGCCAAAGAGGATCTGCATCACAGGGTTGTCGTCGATAGACAAAAATAGCAACAGTGAAAAAATGATGGAAGCCAGAATGGAAGCGCTGGTAAAGCTGTATACCGTCCACATGGCGAACCGGCCTTTCGGAAAGCGAACAGTGCCTGTCCCGGGTAGAGCGTTGTCTGAAACCATAATAGTGTTTTAATGCCGGCAGGGCTTACAGCCCAAAAAGAGAGTGATTAATTAGCGGGGTAGGATACCGGAAAATCCGGGGCACGCGGCATGAAAAAGGGGGCTGCGCGTGCCTTGAGCCGGAAATTTGCACAGCGCTGTCATAACTGGTGAAAGCTTGTTCATCTCAGCGTTCAGGGCTTTATTGCTGCGTTGCTCAAAAAGTGATCGTGCTTCGGAAATGGTGCTTCGCAGGGCCTGAACCTTACTTTGTCGCTAAATCTGAACCTGATCTTGCCGCATAAGATTGATGCCAGAGTGGCTCTTCACTTTGGTGTGTATGACAAGAATGGCTACAAAACCATCGGTTAAGACAAAGGAATACAAATAGTGACTCTTCCGAAATTCACCTATCACCCCGATCCGCTGGCGACTGGTGCTGTAGTGAAAAGCATGAAAGTGTGCGATTGCTGTGGCGAGGCGCGAGGCTATCTGTACAGCGGCAGTATTTATTCCCAGCGGGATGTTGAATGGCTGTGCCCATGGTGCATCGCTGATGGCTCGGCAGCCAGAGAATTTAAAGCCTCGTATTCTGATGATTTTCCGCTGGACGGCGCTGGTCTGAAGCGGGAAGTGATTGCTGAGGTTTGCCAACGCACGCCTGGTTATCAGTCCTGGCGTCAGGAAGTCTGGCTTGATCATTGTGGTGATGCCTGCGAATTCCACGGTTTTGCCGAGCATGATGAACTCAAAGCATTAAGCGGACAGGCACTAAAGGCATTTTTGAGCCGTCACATGCTTAAAGCGAATTTATGGCAGGACATCCTGGATACCTATGAAAAAGGCGGTAACCCGGCGGTGTATAAGTTCAGATGCCGGCATTGTGGCGACATTCTCTACGGCATGGATTTTCTCTGATTGTGAATACGGCGTTCTGAACAGCTCCAGCCTGATCCTCTTGCTCTCCTTCGTATAGAGGAGGGAATATGCAGTGCTTCAGCAAACTCAGTACGATCCCTTCCCTTGCCAAGGGGGAGGGGTCATGCCGATCGCGGCAACCGATAAGGCCAGTGAAGCACTATTGTCTACTTCTCATTTCTGTGGTTCGATGTTGTGGTAATGTTGCAAAACAGTTAGATTAAATGCTCTAACACAACGTATTTTGCCTTTGAGGAGCCATCATGGACGCAATTCTTCAACAGTACCCTGTGGTTACTGAAATTCCGGTTGCCTGGGGGGAGATGGACGCCCTGAATCACGTCAATAATGTGGTTTATTTTCGTTACTTTGAAACCGCCCGTCTGGATTACTTCAAAGAAGCCGCGCTGATGGACGACATCAAAGACACCGGTATCGGCCCGGTACTGAGTGACACCAGCGCCCGTTATCGCCTGCCTGTTACTTATCCTGATACTTTGCTGGTCGGCTCCCGCGTCAGCAAAATTGAAGATGACCGTTTTACTATGGAGTACGAAATTTTCAGTAAGAAAATGGGGGCGATTACGACCCGTGGTACAGCCCAGGTTGTGATGTTTGATTTCAAAAACAACAGCAAAGCCAAAATCTCTCCGAAACTCCGAGACACCATCGAAGCCATCGAAGCGCGTAAGGAATTACCGGCAAGCGCCTGATCTGACCAATGACTTTGAATGAAACGAAAGACGCCTTATTCAGCCTCTATAATCAGAAGTAGGGCGAATAAGGAGTCTTTTATGTTTATTGCGACAGAGCACAGGATCACGGATCTGGACACGTTTTCGCAAAAAGCCGGCCCGGCACTGGGGCAGCCCCCTGCGGGCATGCGTTTACAAACGGCATTACTGGATAGAGACGATCACTGCTGTCGCTGTATCTGGGAGGCGGATTCGATTGAAAGTGTGCAGAACTATCTTGAGCCTGAACTGGGCTCCGCATCCGCTACCGTGTATTACCTGCTCGATCCCGAGACTGCAATCGGTTGAAAAGCGTTTCAGCCGCAGCAATAAAAAAATCGTCGAGCCAGAGAGTGCCAGTACCGTCCTCTGAATACTTCGTTGATACCATATAATATCAGTTGTCTATAAGCACAGAGGCACCGGATGTCTCTGCTTTTGGCTGTTTTGTTTATCCTTTATTCCCCATCCTACCGCGATGTAGATCACCTTTTCAGTGTCTCTTACTGATAATTCTGACGATCCTAATCACAGTTCATCTTTTCGCCTGCTGCAAAGAAGTCAAACTTGATTAGAATTCATCGAAACGTTTCGATAGCTTTTTACCAACCATAAAAATGCCGGAATATCGAAAATGCATTATTGCCTGTGTTGAGATAGATAAACCGAATTTTTGACGACGTTAGGCGATTTTTATCGCTATTTGATGATTTTAAGCCAGTGCTTGCCAAGCCAGGGTGATGAAGAATGAAAAAAAGTACTCTACTGCACGCGGAACTGTCCTATCTGGTTGCGACGTTGGGACATACCGATGAAGTGACGATTTGTGATGCAGGACTACCTGTTCCGGCATCCGTTCAGCGGATCGATCTGGCACTCACTCATGGTGTGCCCGGTTTCATTGAAACCGTTCGAACCTTCTTGTCTGAGTCGCAAATTGAAGGTGTGGTGATGGCCGAAGAGTTCAGGCAAGTGAGTCCGGCACTTCATGCGTCGCTGCTGGGATTGCTTCAGGAAGAACAGGCGCGCATTGGCCGAGACATTACGGTGACTTATCTGCCTCACGAAGTGTTCAAGCAGCGAACGCATAACAGCCGGGCTGTGGTCCGGACGGGTGAATGCACCCCGTATGCAAACGTGATTTTTCAGGCCGGTGTGGTGTTCTGACCACAGTAACCATTGAGGACGTCGTATGACGCAAGCCATTTTACAACTCAGTGAGATTGAAAAAGCCTTTCCGGGTGTGAAGGCGCTGGATAAAGCCAGCCTGAATGTCTATCCGGGACGGGTGATGGCGCTGATGGGAGAAAACGGTGCCGGGAAATCGACCCTGATGAAAGTGCTGACCGGTATCTACAGCAAAGATGCGGGCAGCGTTCACTATCAGGGCCAGACTGCAGCGTTCAAAGGGCCACGGGATTCCCAGCAGGCGGGCATCAGTATTATCCATCAGGAACTCAACCTGATCCCTGAACTGACGATTGCCGAGAATATCTTTCTCGGCCGTGAATTCACGGGTCCGCTGGGCCGGATTCAGTGGGGCCGGATGTACGCTGAAGCAAACCGGCTGCTGGCCCGGCTGAATGTGAAACACAGTTCGAAAACCTTACTGGGTGATCTGAGTCTGGGTGAGCAGCAGATGGTTGAGATTGCCAAGGCGCTGTCATTCGAGTCGAAAGTCATCATTATGGATGAGCCGACCGACGCGCTGACGGATACCGAAACCGCCTCTCTGTTCGCGGTGATCCGTGAGCTGCGCGCGCAAGGCTGCGGCATTGTGTATATCTCGCACCGCCTGAAAGAAATCTTCGAAATCTGCGACGACATCACCGTACTGCGGGACGGCAAATTCATCGGGGAATGTCAGGTAGCCGACACCAACGAAAACGGCCTGATTGAAATGATGGTCGGCCGAAAACTGGAAGAGCAGTATCCGCGCATTGATGTGAAGCATGGCGAAACCTGTCTTGAAGTGATCGGCCTGACTGGCTCGGGCGTACATGAGGTGAGTTTTACCCTCAAACGCGGTGAGATTCTGGGCATTTCTGGTTTGATGGGGGCTGGCCGAACCGAACTGATGAAGGTGATTTACGGTGCCTTGCCCAGCGAGCGGGGCGTGATCAACCTGAACGGCAAAACCATTAATCCTGTCAGCCCACAGGACGGACTGGCCAATGGCATCGCTTATATCTCGGAAGATCGCAAAGGCGATGGTCTGGTTCTGGGCCTGTCGGTGAAAGAGAACATGTCCCTGTGCGCGCTGGCACAACTGAGCCGAGGCGTTCAGATTCAGCATGGCGATGAAGCTATCGCTGTGGAGGATTTTATCCGCTTGTTCAACATTAAAACGCCGGGCCGGGATCAGATCATCGGCAATCTGTCGGGCGGGAATCAGCAGAAAGTGGCAATAGCCAAAGGCCTGATGACCCGGCCAAAAGTTTTGATCCTGGATGAGCCGACACGCGGTGTCGATGTTGGCGCTAAAAAAGAAATCTATCAGCTGATCAATCAGTTCAAAGCTGAAGGCATGAGCATCATTCTGGTGTCTTCCGAAATGCCGGAAGTGCTGGGAATGAGTGACCGGATTCTGGTGATGCACGAAGGCCGGATCAGCGGCGAATTTGATGCTAAAGATGCCGATCAGGAAAAACTGCTGGCCTGTGCTGTCGGCAAATCTATCAACGGGGAAGCAGCATGAGTACCAAAACCTTGAGTCAACCCACCGAAGCCCGCGAGAAAAAGTGGTCCAGTAAAGCCTGGCTGATTGAGCAGAAATCGCTGATTGCCCTGCTGTTACTGATTGCTGTGGTGTCCTTTCTGAATCCGAACTTTTTCACCGCAGATAATATTCTCAACATTCTGCGCCAGACCTCGGTGAACGCCATTATCGCTGTGGGTATGACCCTGGTGATTCTGACGGCGGGGATCGACTTGAGCGTCGGTTCAGTCCTCGCGCTTTGTGGTGCCTTTGCAGCCAGCTTGATCGCTATTGAAGTGCCGGTATTGATTGCGGTACCTACTGCTTTATTGGCCGGTGCGGCGCTCGGGGCTATCAGCGGTATCATTATTGCTAAAGGCAAAGTGCAGGCGTTTATTGCCACGCTGGTGACCATGACGCTGCTGCGCGGTGTCACCATGGTGTATACCGATGGCCGTCCGGTTTCGACCGGCTTTACCGATACGGCTGATGCATTTGCTTGGTTCGGCACTGGCTATGTGCTGGGCATCCCAGTGCCGGTGTGGCTGATGGTGGTGGTGTTTGCCGCCGTCTGGTACCTGCTCAATCACACCCGTTTCGGCCGTTATGTTTATGCGCTGGGGGGTAATGAATCGGCTACGCGTCTGTCCGGTATTAATGTGGACCGGGTGAAAATCGGCGTATACGCGATTTGTGGTCTGCTGGCGGCACTGGCGGGCATTATCGTGACTTCCCGCTTGTCGTCAGCACAGCCGACGGCAGGCATGGGATACGAACTCGACGCCATTGCGGCTGTAGTGCTGGGCGGCACCAGCCTGATGGGCGGTAAGGGCCGGATTATGGGCACCCTGATTGGTGCGCTGATCATCGGCTTTTTGAACAACGCCTTGAACCTGCTCGATGTGTCTTCTTACTACCAGATGATTGCCAAAGCAGTTGTGATTTTGCTGGCTGTGCTGGTGGACAATAAAAACAAGTAAATCCAGAGGATTTACGGACAACAAGAGAGCCGGATGACGTGTACCGGCTCCCCCTACACGAAGGATAATCATGATGAAAAAACTGGCAACGTTAATCTCTGCAGCACTTCTGACATCCACCGTTTCTGTGTCTGCACAGGCACAGGACACACTGGCGATTGTGGTCTCGACCTTGAATAACCCCTTCTTTGTGACCATGAAAGACGGCGCGGAAGCCAAGGCAAAAGCTCTGGGTTACGACCTGATTGTGCTGGACTCGCAAAATGATCCGAGTAAAGAGCTGTCGAATGTGGAAGATCTGACTATTCGCGGTGTGAAAGCCATTCTGATCAACCCGACAGATTCTGATGCCGTATCGAATGCGATTCGTATGGCAAACCGTTCCAAGATCCCTGTCCTGACGCTGGATCGCGGTGCCAGCCGGGGTGAGGTGGTCAGTCATATTGCTTCGGACAACGTAGCCGGTGGTGAAATGGCGGGCAAATACATCATGGAAAAAGTCGGTGAGCAGGCCAAAGTCATTCAGCTGGAAGGGATTGCCGGTACGTCTGCAGCCCGCGAGCGGGGTGAAGGTTTCATGAAAGCGGTGAAAGGCAGCCAGATGGATTTGCTGGCCAGCCAGCCTGCGGATTTCGACCGGACCAAAGGTCTGAACGTAATGGAAAATCTGCTGGCAGCGAACCCGGATGTGCAGGCTGTGTTTGCGCAGAACGATGAAATGGCGCTGGGTGCGCTGCGCGCCGTGCAGGCGTCCGGCAAGCAAGTCATGATTGTCGGTTTTGACGGCACAGACGACGGTATTGCGGCGGTGAACCGCGGTAAGCTTGCGGCGACTATTGCACAGCAGCCGGATCAAATTGGCGCACTGGGGGTGGAAACGGCGGTGAAAGTGCTGAAAGGCGAGTCGGTTGCGCAATACATTCCGGTGCCGCTGAAAGTGGTCGTCAAGCAATAACGTGTTTTCCTCCCTTTATGAAGCGCGGAGGGATGGTCATGAGCGTGTTGCAGCAGTGAATATTCCCTCCCCTTGGCAAGGGGAGGGTTAGGGTGGGGTTCGTGAAATGTGCACAGGTTTGAATTTTGTGCCCGAGTAACCCCCTCCTAGCCTCCCCCTTGAAAAGGGGGGGGGACTAAAAAGCAGTTTTGATGTTCCTCTTGAAAAGGGGAGGAACAAAGTAAGAGTTCTAGTGGGTTTATGAGCGGCCAAGGATAATTCTATGAATAAACTAGTGGTTTTAGGCAGTGTCAATGCTGACCATGTATTGCGGGTGCCCGATTTTCCGCGTCCGGGTGAGACGTTACATGGCCGTGATTATCAGGTGATCCCCGGCGGGAAAGGTGCAAACCAGGCGGTCGCGGCGGCGCGGCTGAATGCGGATACTGGCTTCATTGCTTGCGTTGGCGATGATGCCTTTGGCATTGCTATCCGGCAAAGCTTTGAGCATGACGGCATCAATGTCGCCGGGGTAAAAATACAACCGAATTGTCCGACCGGCATTGCCATGATTCAGGTATCCGCCAGTGGTGAAAATACGATCTGTCTGTCACCTGAAGCCAATGAATGCCTGACGGCTGATCTGATTGAACCAGATATGGTGCGGATTCGTGAAGCGCGGTTTGTGCTGATGCAACTGGAAACACCGCTTGAGGGCATTGAACGGGCAGCGCGTGAAGCTAAGGCCCATCAAACCAATGTCATTTTAAATCCCGCACCTGCACGAATATTGCCAGACAGTTTGTTGTCCTGTATCGATGTGATCACCCCGAATGAGACAGAAGCAGAAGTATTGACTGGTATCCCAGTCACGGATGATCAGACTGCTCAGCTTGCGGCGGACGAGCTGCATCTTAAAGGCATCGACATTGTGCTGATAACTCTGGGTGCTAAGGGAGTCTGGCTGAGCCAGAATGGCCGTGGTCAGCTCATTCCGGGGTACAGGGTGGATGCTGTGGATACAACGGCGGCCGGAGATACCTTTAACGGTGCCTTGGTGACTGGTTTATTGGAAAACATGTCTTTAGAATCAGCTATTCGCTTTGCACACGCTGCTGCTGCCATTTCAGTCACCCGCTTTGGTGCCCAGACGTCAATTCCGACGCGTGCAGAGGTAGATGCTTTTCTGGCAGAGCGCTTCGCCGTCATTGATTAATCACACAGGAAAAATACATGGCCACAATGAAAGATATTGCAAGACTGGCAGGCGTGTCGACTTCAACTGTGAGCCATGTGATCAACAAATCCCGTTTTGTCAGCGACGAAATCGCAGAACGCGTGAACCGGGCTGCTAAAGAACTCAACTATGCACCTTCTGCGCTGGCCCGCAGTCTCAAAGTTAACCGCACCCAAACTATCGGCATGCTGGTGACGACCTCCACCAATCCATTCTTCGGCGAAGTGGTCAAAGGGGTGGAACGCAGCTGTTATCAGAAAGGCTATAACCTGATTTTGTGTAACACCGAAGGGGACAGTGAGCGCATGAAGGCTTCTATAGATACGCTGCTGCAAAAGCGGGTCGATGGACTCCTGTTAATGTGTTCGACACTGGAAGGTGAGCAGATAGACGTTTTTGAACGCTATCCTGATATTCCTGTGGTGGTGATGGACTGGGGGCCAATGTCCTTTACCAGTGATAAAATTCAGGACAACTCTTACCAGGGCGGTTATCTGGCTGCCCGCTATCTGATTGATTGCGGACACCGTGAGATCGGCTGTATTACCGGGCCATTGATGAAACATCAGGCACAGTTCCGCTATGAAGGTTTTAAGCATGCACTGAATGAAGCCGGGCTGGCGGTTCAGCGCGATTGGATTGTGGAGTCAGATTTTGAATGTGAAGGCGGTTACTCTGCTTTCAACAAGATTGTTGCCAGCGGTTCATTGCCCAGCGCTATTTTTGCGTCTAACGATATGATGGCGATGGGGGTCATTAATGCCGCCCATGAAAAAGGAATTCGTATCCCGGAGGATCTCTCCCTCATCGGGTACGATGACATACATATCGCAAAATTTATGACGCCATCACTGACCACTATTCACCAACCGAAATACCGCTTAGGTCAGGCGGCTGTTGAGACCTTGCTCAAGCGGATCAATAAAGAAATTACCGAGCCGCAAGTAGTGCGGCTGGAACCGACGCTGGTGGTACGAAAAAGTGTACTTCGAGTCGTAAACTGACCATTGTATTGCGCTCAGAGGAATCAGGCAGGATGGCATCATCAGCCTGATTAAAGATACGATTTAGCTGTTTTTTGTTTCTGTGCCTGATAGTGTCTCGGCAGTGACAAAATCTCTTCAATAAAGATCAGATAAAACACCGGCATCATCAGGCACATAATAAAGATGTAGCTGCACTGATAGCGTAATGGCATCGGTCATTTTTTACCCTGATCGAAGAGGGTTAAACCGGACAGAAAAAAGTAAACGATGACATACAGTGTTGCAGCAGCGCCAAGTATCAGATAGCCCCGAAAGAAAAGAGAGAGTAAGCTTTCCATAAATCACCTCAATGTAGTGGATTATTTTGATTTCATTTCAAATAATCAGAGCGTTATTGGTAACTTTCTTAAAAAGAAAGAACAATTAACGTGAAACACTGAGAACAATGAATCATATGAAACTTGGTTTCTATTTTGTTCCGGTATTTTTGCGGCTTACTTCAAAAACTCCTCTGTTGTTCCCGTCTATTGAATGAAAAACAGCGGACAGAAGCGGAAACCGACTGGTAACAGCGTCTAACCTGTTGCGTTTTGAACATTTTTAATTGGAAATGCGCTGAACGGCTTAATCTCTTTCAGTACAAACATACTCTGCATTTCTTTAATTCCAGGTAAACGCCGTATGGTTGACATCGCGAAGTCGGCGTAGGAATCGAGATCGGGGGAAACAACCTGAATCAGAAAGTCGGCATCGCCGCCTATGCTGTAACAGGCAACGACATCGTCCAGTGCGGTTACTTCTTCCTCAAACTTTCTGGCTTCCGATTCGCTGTGACTGTCAATTGCCACCCGAACGAATACCATCACACCCAGGCCAATCTTCCTCCGGTCCAGAACAGCCCTGTATCCCTGAATAATGTCATCGTCTTCCAGCTTACGGACTTTGCGCCAGCAGGGAGAAGGCGACAGCCCGATTTTATCTGCCAGCGCCTGATTGGTGATGCGCGCATCGTCTTGCAAAAGTGTCAGAATTTTAATATCTGTCCGATTCAGCATCCAGTCTGCCATTTTCTTTCTCTAAATGTGTGTATTAAGCAAGACTCTACCTTTTTAAGCCCGAATGTTAAGCGATATAGGTAACACATTTCTTATTATAAAATGCATACTATTTCACTCTGTGTGAATGACCGGACAGAGAGGCGGCTTATTGCGTCGCGAGTCACGCAGGATTATTAAGCAGAGTTCAGCAGATCCCAGAAGCTGTATAAACACAAAGACAATTGATTTAAAGGATATTTTCATGTTAGAGACAACACAAATCCTGGCATACATGTCAGCGCTTATGCTGGCGGCAGCGATTCCAGGCCCCGGCATGACAGCCTTGGTTGCGCACAGTGTACGTGGCGGTGCGGTCACCGGGTTTACCATGCTGAGCGGGTTAATTCTGGGGGATTTAATTTACCTGTCCTTTGCCGTGTTTGGCCTTGCTGTTGTTGCCCATAGTTACGGCGGCTTGTTCACAGCAGTCAGTTGGTGTGCATCCCTCTATCTGGCGTGGTTATCCTGGCAATTCTGGAATCACAACCCGGAAGCCATCAACATAGATAAACAGACAAACAAGCGGGAATTGACGGCAGCCTGGCTATCCGGCTTAACGATTACTCTGGGTAACCCGAAAACTATCGCATTCTATCTGGCCATTCTGCCGCTGGTTATCACGCTGGATACTGTGTCGTTCCAAACCTGGGGTTTGCTTTTAGTGCCGCTGACCATACTGGTTCTTGTCTTTGTCGGCGCGGTATTTATCTTTGGTGCGCTGAAAATCCGGCGTTTTCTCGCCAGCTCTCAGGCACAGAGCTGGCTGTTTAAAGGGGCGGGGGTCATTATGTTTTTGGCAGCTGTCAGTATGGCGGCGCGTATGGTCTGAAGCGCAGCCCCGCTATATGTCAGGTAAAACTGAGCCAGGTAAGCACTGGCTTCGAGGAAGCAGGAAAGCTGGTTGAGCATAAAAAATGACCTCATCAATTTGATGAGGTCATTTTAATAAGCCTACGGTTTAACCAGTCTGATTATTTGCCCGCAATACTTAATCCGCTGAAACGAATTTTGGGTGCGAAGAAATCGCGCTCGTAGTCATTTTCAAGCTGATTACCGACGGCGTCGATGGCTTTGATCATCTGGTAAAAGTTACCGGCAACTGTGATGCCGCGCACAGGCTGGATGCGCTTGCCGTCGCGGCACAGAAAGCCACTGGCCCCGAAAGAAAAGTCGCCGCTGATGGCATCGGCGCCTGAGTGTACGCCTTGCAGCTCAACCAGTTCCAGGTATTCACCTGCGGTCACTTCGGCGTCATTGCTCTGGCCTTCGGCAATCACCAGATGGCGCGAAGCAACACCCAGGCCACCTTTGGCCGAACGGGCAGCGTTTGCTGTGTTGGTAATGTCGAAATAGCTGGCGGTGTGGCTGTTATGCAGCAGGCTTTGTAGTTGGCCTTCACCGATCAGAATCGTGTCCTGGGTGGCAAATCCCTCGCTGTCGAAGGCTTTGATGGCAGAGCCGCCCTTTACATAGGCCATGTCACTGACCGTCAGCAGTGAGCTGGCGACCTGCTTATGCAGGGCGTCGCGCCACGGGTTAATGCCTTTCATGGCCGACTGGCCGGACAGACACATGCCAAAGGCGCCAAACAGGCTGCTCAGTTCACTCAGATTAAAGATCACCGCATACTTGCCGGTCGCTATAGGGCCGCCGTCCAGCAGTGCCAGCGCCGTGTCGACACCGTGATTGATGCAATAGTCAGGGGCAAGCTCGGCAAAGCGACGTCCGGATGACATGCCACCATGCATGGCTTGTTTGCCATCCTGATCAATCAGGGCATAGGTGTAACAGAAAGTGGAACGCTCCTGATGCTGACAGAATGCGCCATGGGTATTGGCCAGCATACTCAGGCTGTCTGATTCACCAAAACCATTGTAAGGCGCACTTTTGGCTCCTTTTTCGATCACGCCTTTTTCCAGCGCCAGCGATAGAGCGATTTTCTGTTCGATATCCACATCGTCTTGCTGATAAATTTCAGGCGAGTCTGTGGTTAAGCGGCTGTTCTTTGCCTGGATCCGCTGGTGGGAGTCTGCTTTGGTGAATTGCGCGCTTTGCAGTGCTTGCTCAACCATGAGTTTCAGGCTGTCCGGATGCAGGGATTCCGAGTAGCTGGTGGCGACTTTGTCGTCTTTGACAATGCGTACGCCAATCACCTGGCCGGAGGTGACTTTGTATTCATCCAGTTCGCCGTTATTGGCTTTCAGTGACAGGTTATGGCTGCTGCTGGCAAGGACATCCGCTTCGGCACCCGCAGAGGTGGCCAGATCCAGTACCTGTTCCATGGCGTGTTGCAGGGTTTGTTGATCCGCCATTAGTTACCTCCCACCAGAATATTGTCTACTTTAAGTGCTGGCTGACCAACTGTCGTTGGTACTGAGCCGCTGACCGAGCCACACATACCGGCTGCCAGTTCGAAATCCTGGCCGACCATGCTGATTTCCTTCAGAACTTTCGGCCCTGTGCTGATCAGCGTCGCTGATTTCAGCGGGCGGGTGATTTTGCCGTCTTCAATCAGATAGGCTTCCTGCACCGCGAAGTTGAATTCCCCAGTGCCAGGCTGAACGGAACCGCCGCCCATTTTTTTGGCGAAAATGCCTTTTTCGACGCTGGCTATCATCGCCTCCAGACTGCTGTCGCCCGGCTCGATGAAGGTGTTACGCATGCGGGAGGTAGGCGCGAATTTATACGATTCTCGGCGGCCGGAACCCGTTGGCGCAAAACCGGTTTTCTTGGCGCCCATCTGGTCGACCATAAAGCTGGTGAGCTTACCGTCTTTGATCAACTGAGTACGCTGGGTTGCCATGCCTTCGTCATCAATGTTGATGGAACCCCATTCATTTTCCATGGTGCCGTCATCCACGGCGCTGACCACAGGGTTAGCAATCATTTCGCCCATCTGGTCATGGAAAACCGAGGCTTTTTTGGCTACCGAGGTGGTTTCAAGCAGGTGTCCGCAGGCTTCATGGAAAATCACGCCACCAAAGCCATTACCTATGATCACCGGCATTTCACCAGACGGGCAGTTATCTGCCGTCAACTTGATCATCGCCTGTTTTGCTACTTGCTGGCCCAGAGATGTGGGATCGATGCGGGAGTTAAATTCCCAGCCGGTCAGTGCCCCCGGTGCTTCAAAACCCGTAGACTGCTCGCTACCATCTTGCGCGACAGCGGTAGCAGCAATGCGGGTGTAATGGCGGGTATCACCGGTGTGCAGGCCATTGGAGTTAAAAATTTCTACCTGCTGCTGACGCTGCAGAATACGGCCGATGAACTGGGCAATTTTGTCGTTTTCTGCACGAGCCGCTTTGTCGGTGGCACGCAGGAAGGCGATTTTGGCTGCCAGATTGGCGTCCTGCGACAAAGGCTGGCGCACTGGATGTCTGTCTGTCAGCCGGCTGAAATTCAGTGCGGATGCTTGCATGATTTGATCGCGGTTATCTTTGGCAGCCAGCAGGCTGGTGACGCGTTTCAGTTCTTCTTCTTCAGTGCTGTTGGTGTAACCGTACAGCACTTTGTGACCAAAGAAGAGTCGGATACCGATGCCAAAATCGATACCGCCGTTGATTTTATCGACATCACCGGCATTGAACTCGACAGAGCCCGACTGGTGGTGCTCGACGAAAAGTTCGGCAAAGTCTGCGCCGAGAAACAGCGCATGGTCGATGACGGCTTTCGCCGTTGATGGGTTTAGCATAATTGCTCCTTGCGTAAATTCAGGTGGCAAGTTGATCCCAAAGCATTGATGAATAATAGTCGGTATCAGGCTTTTTTTGTCAAAGAGACAAGAATCTCTTCTAATTCATCCCAAGGCAGTATGTCCTTATCAATGACTTCAATGCGGGACTCAAACCCTTCCAGAGTGAGTTCATTCACCGAGACTACCCGATTGACCACATTAAAAGCAAAACATCCGCGTTCGGTGTTAACCACGGCTTTCACGCGCTGGGCATTCAGGTTAGTAAACAGGGTAAACAGCTGGGAAAAATCAAAGTGCAGGTCAGTCGCAAAGAACCAGCCGCAACTGTGATAGCCCTGACCATGGTTTTCTTTACGGATGAAGGTTTCACCGGGGGCCAGCTCTAAGCCCGGCAGGGGCGCGGCCGCATCGTCATGATGATGGTGATGACTGTGTGCAGCCTGACGTGCAATGCGAGGCTGTTCCAGCAGAGACAGATCAAGTTGCCCTTGCTCAACCTGAGTGATCATCTGTTTGGCTGGTTCGCACTCGCTGGCGTACTGCTCAAACATCAGCAGATCGTAATCGCTACAGGCATCGATTTTGTTAGCAACCAGCACATCGGCCAGCGCAATCTGATCCTGAAAATTCTGGTTATCGGTATATAAGCTGTCTGAAAACTGACGCGGATCAACCAGAGTGATCGTCGCTTTCAGATCGATGTATTTGGCATAGCTCTCGGAGGTCAGTTTATTGATGATCTCTTTCGGATGGCCCAGACCAGTGGGTTCCAGCAGCAGGCGATCCGGCTTTTGGGCCAGCAGGGCATTGATGCCCACCGACATCGGCAGTCCGGCGACACAGCACATACAGCCGCCCGGTACTTCTTTGACGATGGCACCCTGCTGGTCGAGCATGGCTCCATCGACACCTACGTTACCAAACTCATTGATCAAAATGGCCCATTTCTCATCGGCAGGTTTACGCGCCAGCAGCGATAAAATGGCTGTGGTTTTACCGGCTCCCAGAAAGCCAGTGATGATATTGGTCGGAATAGGTTTGCTGATAGTCATTGAGAATCCGTCTTACCGCATAACTAAGTTACTGGTCATCATACTGTATGGCAGGCCGTGAATTGAAGGAAACTGTACGGGTTTCTTAGGCTTTGGGTCAATCCTGTCTGCTGAATGAAGCAAAAATGGCCGGTCGGTCAGTGTGTTTGTGTGCCTGTCACCCCGGGTGAAATCCTTTTGCTACCTTTGGAATTTGCGACATATGCTTAATCAATAATGATGATAGAACAGCCGGTGGCAAATTCAGTTGCCCCGGCTGCGGTATTCAGTCGCACCCGCGTCAGGAGTGGCCCATGAATGGCGAGCTGTTTGAATCCCTGCCGATTACTCTGATCTTTGTCGGCATTGCTTTGCTGATGTTGCTGTTCTGCGAAATTGGCTTTCAGTTTGGCCGTCATGCTTTTGCCCGGAAAGATAAGGAAGTTCCCGGTCCGCTTGGGTCTATGGTTGGAGGACTGCTTGGGATGCTGGCGTTCGTGCTCGCGTTTACGTTTTCCATTGCCTCCTCTCAGCACGAAATTCGACGCAACAATGTGCTTGAGGAAGCCAATGTGATCGGCACTGCCTATCTTCGGGCTGATCTGTTGGATGAGTCATCTGAAAGTATTGTGAAAGATTTGCTCAAATCTTATGTCGAGATTCGACTCGCAGCGGCCAGCGGCAGTGATATCAATGAAGCATTGAGAGAATCACTCGCAATCCATCGCCAGCTTTGGGATGCAGTTTCAACTGCTGCCATTGCAAATCCAAGCCCATTGAGTTCGCTGATGGTTCAGGCGACCAATGATCTGATCGATATGCATGAAAAAAGAGTAACAGGGGCATTGCGAAGCCGGATTCCTGCCAGTATCTGGGTAGCGCTGGCGGCCATTACAGCGCTTGCGATGATTGCGCTGGGCACGCAAGTGGGTTACTCCGGTAAGCGACGGTTGATTGCGGTGATCCCGTTACTGCTTGCTTTCGCGGTCCTCGTCACGCTGGTGGTTGATCTCAACCGGCCTCAAAATGGCCTGATTAAGGTGAGTCAGCAGTCGATGGTTGATCTTCAGAACGGTATGGGAGGTAACAAGAGCGGTAATTAATGTCTGGTAAGGTGATTGTGTTGTCATATTCTGGCTGATCCAATACGCCGATGTTTCGTGTTTTCTTTCTTATTCTATTCACTGCCTTTTCTGTCGGCAGCCAGCCAGTTGAAAGAGTGCAAATATTGAATCGCGTTGGTATGTCGCGCTTTGTTTTGGAGAGAGTCTCACCATTTTCGGATGCGCGCCAGATACTCTTTGCCGGCACAAATGTATCCAGAAATGCCTTTGGGTTCTCTGGTGTTGTCCGGGTCGGTTGTAGGCGCTCCCGGCGCCGACAACCTAAAATTCGTCCTGAATTTTTCCCTGATTTGGGGGATTACTTTAATTAATATTCAATAGTCTGGTATTAACGAGACAGAGATTGTCTGTTTCAGTGAATTACTCACTGAAAATATTCTATTATGTGCACATGGTGTGCGGACATGATCAGTCTGGCAGCGGCGTGAACCGGCATGTTGCTCAATACACACTTACAGCTAAAGCTTATGCATTCTGGAACTTGATTAAGGGACGGGTAGATATGCCGAATAAGTTCGAATTAACAGGCTCGGCGCATCATCGTCTTCACTACAAAGCCACGCGTGCTGGCTGTGTGATACAAAGAAAAGAATAGGACGTTGTTCGTATGGAAAGTGACATAGTTCAGGAAATTTTTGCTGTTGAGGAAAAACTAAAGGCTTCAATGCTCAGCTCAGATACTGTTGCATTAACCGATTTGCTATCAGATGCCCTGGTATTCATTAATCACTTTGGCCAACGGGTATCAAAGCAAGATGATATCGCCTTGCACCGTTCTGGTTTGTTAAGCATTGAATCAATCGAATTACGTGATTTTCAGGTAGTACCACAAGGAAATATCGCTTTGGTTCATGTAAACGCAGACATTAAAGGGAAATATGATGGTGCTAAGGCCAATGGTGTTTTTGCTTTCTCTCGCGTTTGGCTAAAGCAAAACAACAAGTGGCAACTCATTTCAGCGCAGTCGACAGTTATCTCGTAACAGTTAAAGATTAGAGTCGCGCAGTTGACATTTTATCCAGGTGCTGCACAAGTCCGAAGTGGCATTCGTTAAATAGTAAGAGGGAAGAGATATGGAGATTTCTCATATAAAGCAGGAGCATGCAGAAGGTTTTCATCGCTGCTTAGATATTGTTGCCAAAGAAAAACGATATCTTGCTCAGACTGAAGCTTTACCATTGGAAACCATTCAAGGGTTCGTGAAACAAAGTGTATAGTCAGATGCAATTCAATTTGTGGCACTCGATGGTGATAAAGTCATTGGTTGGTCTGATATTTTTTCGCATTGGGCGCCGGCATTAATGCATCGCGGTAGTTTAGGTATGGGCGTTCATCCTGATTTTCGGGGGCAAGGGGTGGGAGAGAAGTTATTAATTGCTTGTATTGAAAAAGCGAAGTTGAAAGGAATAACTCGCATAGAACTAGAAACCAGAGCCGACAATTTAGCTTCACTTGGCTTGTATAAAAAACTTGGTTTTGTTCAAGAAACAATCAAGAAAAATGCAATGAAATTCGATGAACAGTATTTCGACTCCATTCAAATGGCATTAATACTTGCTTAGACCCACATAATATCGAATTTAGTGTATTACATCTTAAGCGCCAGAGATGCGATGGGTGTTCATCAAAATACGGTGAATAATTTGATTAATAGTGGTGCTGTTACGGTATCAGTGGCAATTAAGGTAGCGGCGACGTTGGTGCATTTACCAGATTTTTGCTTTATATTCAGCTGGCTTTACGAGTGTGTAGCAACGCCTGATAAGGTGTTAGCCGTTAATCGAAATATATGAAAAGGAATTCAAAAATGAAAATTGCTTTAGTAACAGGAGGTACAAAGGGAATTGGGCTTCAGACCGTCAGGCGACTGGTCGAGTCAGAGTATAAGGTGATCACATGTTCTCGTTCACAAGAAACCTGGGCAACTGTACTCGAAATATTTCCTGAGTTGAGCGTTGTTGATCATCAACAATCAGATATATCCGTTGAGTCCGATCTTGAAAATTTGTTCCGTCATATCAGTGCTGAGTACGGCGTATTGGATGTTGCGGTGAATAATGCATCACCCGCTCTTTCCTCAAGAGGAAATTTCCATGAAGTTGATACCTCATTGTTAAGAGAAACGCTGTCGGTAGATTTCTGGTCGCAGGCTTTGTGTTTAAAGCACGAAATCAGCCTGATGAATGCGGGCGCTTCTATTGTCAATATCAGCTCAGTAAATGGATTGAGACCAACGCCGAATGCTTCAATGTACAGTGCAGCCAAACACGCACTAGAAGGGCTAACTCGT
Organism: Photobacterium sp. WH77; assembly: GCF_022014395.1. Classification (NCBI taxonomy): domain Bacteria; kingdom Pseudomonadati; phylum Pseudomonadota; class Gammaproteobacteria; order Vibrionales; family Vibrionaceae; genus Photobacterium; species Photobacterium sp. WH77. Next base: position 50,200 of record NZ_JAKLTE010000010.1, read on the forward strand.
TCATTGGCTTTGGAAAATATAAGCTCAGGCATTCGTATTAATGCCGTTGCTCCCGGTGTAACATGGACGCCTCGTTGGGAGGAGCGGCAGATTGATGCTCCCAATATCCGGGCAGATGTGTCCAACGTTGTGCCGATTCAGCGTTTTGCCAATACTGACGAAATCGTCAATGCTATCGAATTTTTATTATCTGAGAAAGCCAGCTACATTGTGGGGCATACGCTGGTCGTAGATGGTGGGTTATCGTTGACATAAGCGGTTAACAGATAATGATAAGTGTCGCGCAGCCGACTGCTTTTATCTGGCTTTACGAGTGTATGGCAAAGCAGATGAGACGGTGGTGTCATTCTTTAGGCGAAATGGTGACTAATGAGTAATCTTCAGTACGTGTCTCTTGATGAAATAGAATCAGACAAGTTCATTCCCATACTCAATAAAGCGAGTACCAGAAAGCACCTCATTACCCATGATGAGTTTGATTCTGATCTTGCAGAAAAGTGGATTCGCGACAAGATCGAAATTGATGATCTTGAAGGTTGTATAGTAAGAGCCATCATCGTCGATGACGAGCTAGTCGGTTGGTGTGGAATTCAATTATCAGAGCTTGGGCATGACATAGCTATAGTCGTTGATGCCCGCAGTTGGGGCATAGGGAAAGTGGTTTTTAGATCGCTAATCTCATGGGCTCATGATTTTGGCCATGAAGTCGTTTATATCCACTTACTACACACACGCCCTGAATATGAGTTCTTACGTAAAATATCCCAAAGCGTGTTCCCAACAGAAATGATAGGCGATAGGTTCACAACCTATGAGCTCAACGTAGCGGAGTGCCTGACAGGTAAGAAGCAGAATTAATCCAACAGAGTGCGACATTCCGAGAATGAAAAATCCAGACATCCAGTAGTGCGTTCTCTGGTGGATTTACGATTGAAGCTCTCGGTTTTTTATCGGTTTTGGTGGGGCTAAGTTAAAGCTCCTGCTATTGATGATTGGTTGGTTGATTGATTGGTTTTTCGGCCCTGTGGGATCAGATGTCGCTTATTTTAGCGTGAAATGTGTAACTGGGTTTAATGATGAAAATAGAGATCGTAGAAAAAGCAGATCACCTTAGTTTGATAGACATCTGGGAGGCGTCAGTGAGAGCAACCCATGATTTTTTGTTGGAGAAAGATCTGCAGGAGTTAAAACCGTTAATTCTGGATCATTACTTTGATGCTGTTGATTTAAAGTGCGCTAGAAATGGCAAGGGTGAAATACTGGGGTTCTGCGGTGTGCATGATGGCAATATTGAAATGTTGTTCATCTCACCTGATGTACGCGGAAAAGGCATTGGTGCTTTGTTAGTGGCCCATGCAATCAAAGTGCAGGGAGCTTCGAAGGTTGACGTGAATGAACAAAATAAGCAGGCACTGGGTTTTTACCTGCATATGGGTTTTTCAATAACGGGGCGTTCATCAGTGGACGGGCAGGGCAAGCCTTATCCGCTGTTGCATTTGGCGTTGTAAAAATTTACCAAGGCCAGATACGGAGACGGCTTTTCGTTCCGGTTATGTAGTGAAAAGAGAACCGCTTGTGTCGCTCTCTTTTTTCACTGATGTAGTCTTGAGTCATGTTCTAGGAGCAGTGAGCTGGCCGTAAGAAAAGTATACGCTGATTTAGTCTACAGCGTCGATTGATGTGCCCCATACCCTAAACATCCGAATCGGTGGATGTCGGAAATATTCAATAATTACCTTCATGAATAGCTTATCTTGTTATCCGAATAAAGTGCAGTCAGCACAAAAGTATGTGTGAACAACAACTACAGTTGAGTTCTGAATTGCAAAGGATAAGTACATGAATTTACTACACATTAAAGTAAGCCCAAATATTGACGGTTCGGCGTCGAGAAAAGTTTCCGACTATCTCGTCGACAGGCTGAAAAAGAAATACCCAGGTATAGATGAAAAAATTATTGACCTGTCTCAAGAACCTTTGCCGCATTTGGATGCTTGTACAGTTGAAGCATTCTTAACAAAACCAGATGAACGTAAAGAGAGACAAACAAAAGCCGTAGAACTTTCGGATCGAATGATTGATAACTTGTTCGAAAGTGATTTGATAGTCATATCGTCACCGATCTGGAATTTGGGATTGCCATCAGTATTGAAAGCTTGGTTTGATCATATCACTCGGGCAGGGCGGACCTTCAAGTTTACAGACGCAGCGGGCAGTAAGGTGGGGTTGGTTCCAAATAAAACGGTATATATCGTAGTGGCAAGCGGAAGCATCTTTTCATATGGACCGCTTGTCAGCCATGATCAGTTTACACCTTATATAAAATATGCGTTTCAATATATTGGTATTACAGATTTGAAATTCGTTCGAATAGATGGCACGCACGATCCGCTTACCAGTGAATGCGCTGTCCCTAAAGCGATCTCCTTAGTTGATAATATGAATATTTAGATAGGTGATACTTTATGCTAACAAAGAGTAAATTATTTTTAATCGTTCCTGATCTTGTAAATAACGCCAAGCTGTGAGTGTTGCATAGGCGAAAATACCCATAGAGCCGCGGCTCAGGTATCAAATTGCTCTTAGGATCTCTCAGCTGAACAAGTGTAAATAAAAATCTCCCTACGCCACTTCAGCCCGATACTCAGCGAAAAAAGATTACGATTTTCAGGGCCACAATGTGGTGATGGCGTATAAATACCGCTTTGATCTGAATGAGGTTTGGGCGGCGTGGTGATGGTGCTCAGATTCAGAGCTCATGACTGATGTCGACGATTGTTTTTCTCAGCCAGCCGTGGGCCTGATCGGCATTCATTCTGGGGTGCCAGAGCATGGATATTGGAATCGGCGACACGGTGAATGGCAGTTGAAAGCAATGCATCCCCTGCCGGAAGCTTTGTGTGTGCTTGGCGGGGACAGTGGCAACTAAGGCGGTGGCGCTGGCTAACGTGACGGCACTGGTGTAACTGCTGACGGAGGCACGGATGTTGAGCCGTTGTCCGGATTCGTTCAACAGGGTTTCGAGGTGGCTTTTGTCTGCGTCCATTCTTGTCACGCCAATATGGTCGGCGCTGAAGTATTGCTCTGCGGTTACCTGACGCTGGCTGAAGGGGTGTTGTGCGGACACCACACCGATGAAGTGATCTTCAAATAATCGTCGTACTCTGAGTTCCGGATACGTGGTTTCCCTTAGTTTTCCGATTTCAATATCTATGCTGCCATCCCGCAGCCCCGCGCCTTGTGGTGAAGACTGGCTGATGAAACGAACACGGCTCCGTGGTGCTTCTTCTGTCATGCGTTTCACCAGCGCCCCACCCAGACTTTCCACAAATCCATCGCTGGCGAACAGCGTAAACGTTCGCGCCAGGCTGGCAATGTTGACGGGCACAGCAGGGGTCAGAATGGCTCTGACATCCATGGTCAGCTGGCTGACCTGCGCCTGAATTTCCAGCGCTCTGGGAGAAGGGACCAGATGACGTCCGGCTCGGACTAACACCGGATCGTCCATGGTGACGCGCAATCGTGCCAGCGTTCTGCTCATTGCAGACTGACTTAAATTCATCCGTTTTGCTGCGCGGGCAACGTTGCGTTCCTCTAACAGGACATTCAGGGCCGGAATCAGATTCAAGTCGATCGCTTTCATTTGTCTACCTATGGCGTTCCATGCATTCAATGAGTGTAAATGATGCGTCTTCTGCAAAACAAGGTCAGATTTTAAGATGGCTTTTATCTCGGGTCTCAAATTGGAGTGTTCTTCATGAAAGCGGAAATTTCACAGGCAGCAAAGGCAGAGAATCTGTCGATGACAAACTGGTTCTCACTGCTGGGGTTAGCCGTTGCTGTGCTACTTTCTTCGTTAAATATCAGTATCGTCAATGTGGCTTTGCCCAGGCTGGCCAGCAGTTTTTCAGTGCCAATGTCTGAGGTGCAATGGCTGGTTGTGGTTTATCTGCTGGCGATGACATGCTTTATGCCAATTGCCGGCGTATGAGGTGATCGCTTTGGCCGGAAGCGACTGTTTCTTTTTGGTATCGGCCTCTTTTTCTGCGGTCTCATTGCCTGCATTGTGTCGGAAAGCCTGACACAGTTGATCGCGGCGCGTTTGGTCCAGGGGATTGGGGCCGCGATATTCATCAGCCTGGCGATGACCTTTGTTAGTGACTTTATTCCTGCAACCAAAACCGGGACCGCGATGGGGATTTTAGGCACAACCTCTGCAATCGGGACGGCACTCGGGCCGGTCTTGGGCGGCTATTTGATCTCACATTTTGACTGGCATGCGCTGTTCTATGTCAGCGTGCCATTTTGTATTTTTGCTTTGTTATTACTGGCCTGGCAGTTACCAGACAATGCGCCTGTGCCCTTCAAATCGGTGAAGTCAGGACGTTTTCTGGCTCAGTTCTCTGAAAATCCGGCATTGGCAGGCAGCCTGACTGCGAATGTCTGCGTTTCGGCCATCATTATGTCAACCATGGTTGTGAGCCCGTTTTACTTCACTGATGGCCTGCAGCTTTCACCAGCGCAAATTGGCGCTATTTTGTCGGTCGGACCGATTGTTTCTGCTCTTACTGGTGCTCCCGCTGGAAAGCTCACGGATCATCTGGGGTCAGGAACTGTGGTTCGTGTCAGCCTCTGGATTATGCTTTTGGGCTGCCTCCTGATTTCCGCCAGCGCATTCTGGACTTCTGTCCCTGTCTATCTATTTGCTTTAATTCTGGTTACCGCTGGCTATGCCATGTTTCAGGCCGCCAATAATACGGCTGAAATGACAGAAGTTAAGGAAGGGCAAAAAGGAGTGACGTCGGCGCTGCTTCATTTTTCCCGGAATCTCGGCCTGATGGCTGGGGCTTCGGTCATGGGATGGCTCTACCTTTTTACATCAACTTTTTTTCCGGCAACTCAGAATCAACCTGCCACTGCTTTTGGGGTTACGTTTCTGATTTCGGCTATTTTGGTCGGGCTGGCTCAGGTTATGGTTTCTTTGAGAAAGGGGCGGTGATTTATTTTGATTTCCACATTCGAGGGATGCGATGTTATTTATCGTAATTCCTCAATGGGTCTATAATCGTTGCACAAAACAAACCTTCGAACAACAAATGACGGTATTTCTCAGACTTATAATAAAATCACATTACCTGCGTGCAAAGATTGCAATTCGAATCTCCTTGGTTATTTAGAGAGGCATTTGAAGCATGAATTTGAGGCCCAATCCTCACACAATCCAGGGTTCGGTGTATCAAGCAGGCATTGTCCAGTGCGTAAAGCAAGCTGCGGCTGAGTGCGGCGTTAGCAGCTTGTCACACCCTTGACGTATTATTGGCATTAAACTGTCGTATATGAAATTTTGAGTTATTATACGCTGTGGCCTCAAAATGAGATGTTGGATGGATGTGTGATGAAGGTTAATACTAAAAAAATATTAAATGAACGTAAATCAAGGGCATGGAGTCAACAACATTTAGCTGATGTAAGTGCTTTAAGTTTAAGAACAATTCAACGAGTTGAGAAAGAAGGTACAGGTTCACCTGAAACAGTGAAGGCATTAGCGGCTTGTTTTGAATTAGACGCCAATGAACTACTTGTACACGAAGAGACCAAGAGAAATTCATTCGAGATAAATATCAAAACGAAACTGGCTGCAATGTGGTCTTTAATTATTGTCATTTTTGTCAGTGGTATATTGTTTATTGTGCAGCCTACAATGGCTTTTGATATAGAAATTAGTGCTGATCATATAGAAAGCTCTGATGAAAATAACTATCAACTATATAGCGGTAATGTAGAAATATTTGTGCCGGAAGGGATCACTTTTGAAGTTGAATCTGATGAACTTTGGGGGACAGACACAGCTTCGGTTGTAACGGGTAGTGTGAAGGTAGAACTAGATGAGACGACATTAGTAGTAGGTGATGGTGTGATCATCAAAGTCGATAAAGGGATAAAAATTACTACAGATCACGCTGAACTGCACCCTATGCCACTATGATAGAAAACTGCTAACAAACGTTCAAAGTTTCAATTTTTTAATTTTATCTGAAAGATTTGACACAAGAGTTTCAAATCGTGTCTGTCCAATAATGAACCAGAACCCCAAATGTTTAAAATTCGAGGGGAAAATTCAGAACGAATTTTCAGGTTGTCGGCGCCGGAAGTGCCGACAACCGACCCGGATCACGCCAAAGAACAAAAACGGGGCGGACCATACATTGTGCCAGCAAAACGTATCCGGCGAGCATTCGAAAAATGCTGAATTTGCCACTGAACTCAAGCGCGACATACCCGCACAATGTTTAGACATGTACTCGCTGTCCCTACGCCACTTCAGTCGCCAGTTTCTCTGGCATGAAGAGAAACAGCGCAGAAGACGCGACAAGCAGCAGACCACCAAGGGTCCAACTGGCAGAAATTCCGTAATGCTCTGAAATCATTCCGAAAAACAGCGATGCGAGCACGCCGCCACAAGTGATCATAAAAGAGCTGATGGACAACATGGTTGATCGGACACGCGTTTCTGTCTGTTCATGTAGCAAGACGCGCTCAGAATTATTACCAGCAGTGAAGAGGAAGAAGAACACCAGGTAACACAAAGCAAAGCTAATGGGCTGCGAGGTATTGGCCAGGGCAATGAACGCGATGCCCGCGGCGACACGGGTCGAGAACATCAGGGTTTTGTGTGATCCTTTCAGAATTTTGAGTAATCGGACAGACAAAATTGACGAACCGGCAGACATCAGAAAGTAAAGGGCAGAGAGGCATCCGAAAAAGGTGACCCCATAATCTGTGCCATGGATGAGTTCTGACAGATAAGGTTGCCAGTAGTTTTCAATCCCGCTCAAGACCATGCCAAACACCAGCGTGGTCTGCATCAGCCGGCGAAGCACCGCATGGCGGAAAGCGGTTTTGATGGCTTGCAAACTTGTCTGGAAAGCATCGGTTTGATGCTGATCTGCGGGTGAAGGCACAGGTTGATCTTCTTCAAGAATCAGTGCCAGCGTGATCACTATCAGAACCAGACTGGCGATGGCAACCAATACGATATTCAGATCATACATATTTAACCCTGAGAACCTTGATGGCGGCGGGAATGAGCGAGATGCAAAGTCGGGCAGCCAGCCACCGATCAGGGAGCCAGCCGCCAGTCCGAGCGTGACGAACACATGAATGGTTGCAATCGCGGAATGAAAAGATTGCTGGCCGGGTTGGCGCCGGAAGCTGTCGTAAAACCAAGCGTCAAGCGTACCGGAATATACGGCTTTTGCTGTTCCCAGCAGCATGGCTGCAATCAGAATGAAGGGCAGGCCGTCTGCAAAGTACAGCACGATGCAGCCCAGAATGTTGACCAGCAGCGAGATAAGGTAAGTCTTCCTGCGCCCGTAGGTATCTGCGACGCCGCCCAGAGGGATTTCAAGCAGGGCGGTGCTACCGATCCAGACCGCCATGACGATCCCGATATCCATCAGGCTGAGTCCTCTCGACTGGAAAATCAGTATCAGTACCGGAATCATGATGCCCACAATCGTCCAGTGGAGGCATTGTTGAATCCCGAATCGGCGTGTCAGTCCTTTTTTGCTCATGCTGATGTTCTCTGTGATGCTGAATGTTCGCAAAGAATCTCATATTGATTCATTGTTTCAATGTAATCTCATGAAGGGTCGTATTATGATGCTTTGAGTGTCGGGATGTGATTCGGAGAACACCAAATGGATGACAGGTTGTCGCAAGAAGTGTGCGCTTTGCTGAAAAAGGAGCTCAGGAAAAGGAAAATATCCTATCAGCACTTAGCAGATGCATTGGAAATTTCTGAAGTGAGTGTGAAGCGACTGCTGAATCACGCGCAGCCCCTGTCGATGCAGCGGCTGATTCGTATCAGTCGTTTGCTGAACTTCCCATTGTCGAAGTTGCTTGAAGAAGCAGAAAAAAATATCTACACCATTCCCGTTTTCACGCCTGCGCAGGATCAGGCCTTTTTTGAATGTCCGGCGTTATTTACTTTCTGGTCTGAGTTAACTGAACACCGGACAGCGAGTGAGATTGCTGAACGCTATGGCCTGAATGAGCCCTCAATTCATCTGTATCTGAGAAAACTGGAATCCATTCAGCTGATTGAGATCAAAGCGAACCGAACCTGTCAGTTATTAGTCCCGAGCCACACGTCTTTTGAAAAAGGAGCCCGGTTTCCTATCTATTTCACCCGAACGGTGCTGAACCGCCTTCAGGCGCGGGTGATTGATCTCCCTGCTGAAGACAATCAGGCCTTTCTGATGACGTTAAAAGCAGAGCTGACGCACGAGGAGTTTTTGGAAGTCATGCATAAGATAGATGATTGGATGTTCAATAAGCTGCGCGAAAGTCAGGATGTCAGGGCCCGGGAAGGTCTGAAAGTTGCCCCTTATACCTTTGGCTTTATGGCGGCTAAGGGAGCTTTTCATGACAAGCTGCCAGACATTCCCAACCTGACCGATGCAGTTCAATGATACTGTTGTCAGGCGCAGTGCAATCCGACTTCAGTGTTGTGAAAGGCTATCGGGTGATGAGCCTTTACTCAAGCCCTTCACCAGAAAATCCACCAACAGCCTTACTTTCGGCGACAGCCGGACGCTGGACGGAAACAATGCCCAGATGCCTTCTTTGTCATCGCGGTACTGGGCCAGCACTTCAATCAGCTCGCCGGATTCCAGATCCTGCTGGATGTAATAATCGGGCAACTGGATTAAGCCCAGCCCCCGTTTCGCGGCATCACGCAGGGCAAAGCCGCTGTTGCACTTGAGCCGGCCTGAAATACGCAGTGCTCTGGATTGTTGTTTGTCTTTGAAGCGCCAGACATCCACTGAGCCAACTAAACACTGGTGTTTACTCAGCTCCGACAGAGTATGGGGTTCGCCGTGCCTGTCGAGGTAATCGCGGCTGGCACAGACGTAAGATTGCCGGGTCGACAGCCTGCGGGCCAGCAGCGTAGAATCTTCCAGCCGCCCTAAGCGTATGGCCAGATCAACGCCGGATTCAATGAGATCGAGTTTCTGGTTGGTAAGCACCAACTCGACGTCGACCTGCGGGTATTGTTCTAAAAACTGATTGATCAGGGGCGCGAGGTGTAGCTCGCCGTAGGTGACGGGGGCGGTTACGCGCACCAAGCCTTTTGGAGTGGTTTGCATCTGCGTGACAGCCAGCTCTGCCTGTTCCAGTCCGTCCACCAAATGTTTGCATTGCTGAAAATACAGCATTCCGGCTTCCGTCAGCGTCACTTTACGTGTGGTGCGGTTGAGCAGTTTGACGGCGAGCCGATCTTCCAACGCCGCGACGCGGCGGCTGACCTGAGCCACCGAGGTGGACAGTTTTCTGGCGGCCAGTGTGAAACTGCTCGATTCTGCCACGGCGACGAATTCACTGACGCCTTCCCAGTTTGCCATGGTGTATTCCGTGCTTGATTCCAAAGTGTTGATTATTACACAACCGTAAAAATGATTTGCCAGAATCGGTAATTATTTCTGGGATGTTCAGAGATATACTGAATGAAAGCTGTGTATCTCATTCAACAAAATAAGGAAGATTTCATGACGCTGGAACTGAAACCCGGTCAAACCTCAATCAAATCAAAAGCTGCCGTTGCCTGGGCGGCAGGCGAACCGCTGAAAATGGAAGAAGTCGACGTCCAGTTACCGAAAGCCGGTGAAGTGCTGGTTCGCATTGTGGCGACAGGTGTTTGCCACACGGATGCCTTTACGTTATCAGGTGATGATCCGGAAGGGATTTTCCCGGCGATTCTGGGCCACGAAGGCGGTGGCATTGTTGAAATGGTGGGTGCAGGCGTGACCAGCGTCGCCGTGGGTGATCATGTGATCCCGCTGTACACTGCTGAGTGCGGTGAGTGTAAATTTTGTACCTCGGGCAAAACCAACCTGTGTCAGGCCGTGCGTGAAACCCAGGGCAAAGGTTTGATGCCGGACGGCACCACGCGTTTCTCTATCAATGGGGAGCCGGTTTATCACTATATGGGTTGCTCCACGTTCTCGGAATACACTGTGCTGCCCGAGATTTCTCTGGCGAAAGTGAACAAAGCGGCACCGCTGGAAGAAGTGTGCCTGCTGGGCTGTGGTGTGACCACAGGTATGGGCGCTGTGCTCAATACGGCGAAAGTCAAAGCAGGCGATACGGTTGCAATTTTCGGTCTGGGTGGCATTGGCTTATCGGCCATTATCGGTGCGCGCATGGCCGGTGCCAGCCGTATTATCGGCATTGATATCAATGAAAGTAAGTTCGGGCTGGCACAGCAACTGGGTGCGACGGATGTGATCAACCCGCAGCATTTTGACAAACCGATTCAGGAAGTGATTGTCGAAATGACCGACGGCGGTGTGGATTTCTCGTTCGAGTGTATCGGCAATGTGAATGTGATGCGTCAGGCGCTGGAATGCTGCCACAAGGGCTGGGGCGAATCGGTGATCATTGGTGTGGCCGGTGCCGGACAGGAAATCTCTACCCGTCCGTTCCAGCTGGTGACTGGCCGGGTCTGGCGCGGTTCTGCCTTTGGTGGTGTGAAAGGTCGCTCGCAATTGCCGGGCATTGTTGAACAGTATCTGGCGGGTGAATTTGGCCTGCAGGAGTTCATCACCCATACCATGGGACTGGATGAAATCAATGAGGCGTTTGACCTGATGCATGAAGGCAAGAGTATTCGCAGTGTCGTCCATATGGATAAATAATTGCTGTTGCTACTCTAAGTTAACGATCACACCGCACGGCAAGGTGCGGTGATACCAATACGGAGAGATTCACCTATGAGCCTCGACAATCTCAGTCAGAACAAAGTGTTTGGCGGTTGGCATAAGCAATATACTCACAGATCATCGTCGCTGAATTGCCAGATGCGTTTTGCTGTGTACCTGCCATCGTCGGCCAGTGCATCCAATAAGGTGCCGGCACTGTACTGGTTATCCGGCCTGACCTGCAGCGATGAAAACTTTATGCACAAAGCAGGAGCGTTCCGTGTAGCGGAAGCATTAGGCATTGCCCTGATTGCACCGGACACCAGCCCGCGCGGTGACGATGTGGCGGATGATGATAACTATGATTTGGGTAAAGGCGCGGGTTTTTATCTGAATGCGACTCAGGCGCCATGGGACAAGCATTACCGGATGTACGATTACATAGTGGAGGAGTTGCCTGAGCTCATTGAGGCCCATTTTCCCGTATCTAGCCTGAAGTCGATATCGGGTCACAGTATGGGGGGGCATGGCGCCCTGACCATAGGGCTGAAAAATGCTGACAAGTACTGTTCGATATCGGCGTTCAGTCCAATCAGCCATCCTATGGTTTGCCCCTGGGGGCAAAAAGCCTTTCAGGCGTATCTGGGCAACAATAAAGAAGACTGGCGTCAGTATGATGCCTGTGAGCTGTTACGTCAGGGACAGGCTTCGCTGCCTATGCTGGTTGATCAGGGCGATGCAGACAACTTCCTGGCAGAGCAGCTGCATCCTGAGGCATTACAAGCCGCCGCCGCATTGCATGATTCTGCGCTGGAACTGCGCATGCAGCCCGGTTATGACCACAGTTACTACTTCATTGCCAGCTTCATTGAAGATCATCTGCGCTTTCATGCCCGTTATCTGCTGACCGGCCGCAACTAAGGCCTGATGACAGCGCGAGCCACTGCAGGGTACGTTTTCAGCGTACCCTGATCAGGCGGTTTGCTATGCCTTGACTTCCTTACAAGGTAGTATTGCCCAAACGCTGCTGATTCAGGCAGCGAACTTTCATTAATCAGGACGTAACTGAATGGAAAAAGTGGCCATATTTGTGGATGTGCAAAACGTATATTACACATCCCGGCAGAGTTATCAGCGAAACTTTGACTACAACGCCTTCTGGGCCAAAGTGACTAAAGACCGGGAAGTGGTTGCCGCGTTCGCGTATGCCATTGACCGTGGTGATCGTAAGCAGCAAGAGTTTCAGAACATCCTGCGGGCCATTGGTTTTGAGGTTAAACTGAAGCCTTTTATTCAGCGCTCTGACGGCTCGGCAAAAGGTGATTGGGACGTTGGCATCACCATTGATGCACTGGAGCACACGGGCATGGCCGATGTGGTGGTGCTGGTATCCGGTGATGGCGATTTTGATCTGTTGCTGAATAAACTGCGAGTTGATAAAGGTAAGCAGGTTGAGCTGTTTGGTGTGCCTGACTTGACGGCAGCCTCTTTGATTAACGAAGCCAGTACATTCGTTCCCATTGATGATGCGTTGCTACTTTAGTAAACCAGGTTCACTGGTTGATGATAAAAAAAACACGCCCGGTTTACAGGCGTGTTTTTTGTTTCCAGAGTGATGTTCAGGGGTGATCACAGCATCAGCTCTGGACGATTTTTGTACTGTTCCAGCGCCTCCGGGTTGGCCAGCGCGCCGACGTTTTTCACCAGCTGCTGATGCACCACATTACGCACCGCCAGTTCAACCAGCTTGCCTGATTTAGTGCGCGGAATGTCGGTGACAGCCAGAATCACCGCCGGGACATGACGTGGCGAGCAATGCTCTTTGATGCGCTGACGAATCCGGGCCTGCAGCGTGTCGTCGAGCTGTTGTCCTTCGGCAAGCTGAACAAAGAGCACTACACGGACGTCATTCTGCCAGTTTTGTCCGATCACAATGGAGTCGGTAATCTCGTCCATAGGATTGACCTGACGGTAGATTTCCGCTGTCCCGATGCGCACACCGCCCGGATTGAGCACCGCATCGGACCGGCCAAAGAAGACTAAGCCGCCGTGACGGGTCAGCTGAACAAAATCACCGTGGTGCCAGGTGTTGGCATAAACCTCCCAGTACGCACTGTGATAGCGCTTACCCGCTTCGTCGTTCCAGAATCCGACAGGCTGATGCGGAAAGCTGTTACAGCACACCAGTTCGCCCTGAGCGTCAATCACCGGCTTTCCGTTGTCATCATAAACCTGTACATCCATGCCTAATGCACGACCCTGGCATTCTCCGCGGTACACAGGGCTGAGAGGGTTACCAATCGCAAAGCAGCCACAAATGTCAGTACCACCGGCAATAGAGGCTAACTGCAAGTCAGATTTGACAGCACGATACACATAGTCGAACTGTTCCGGCGCTAACACAGAGCCGGTAGAGCACAGGGTTCGCAGGCCAGACAGCCGATGGGTCTGGTTAGGCTGGTAGCCTTTTTTCTCAAGTGCTTCGAGATATTTGGCTGAAGTGCCAAACAGGGTAACGCCTTCCTGATCGGCCATATCCCACAGCACATTACCGTCCGGATAGAAAGGAGAACCTTCGTAGAGCACGAGGGTCGCACCAGCCGCCAGCCCGCTGGCCATCCAGTTCCACATCATCCAGCCACAGGTGGTGAAATAGAACAGGCGATCCCCTTTATTGACATTGCTGTGCAGCATGTGTTCTTTCAGATGATTCAGCAAAATGCCACCGACACTGTGAACAATACACTTGGGCTTTCCCGTGGTGCCGGAAGAATAGAGTATGTAAAGCGGATGATTAAACTCAACCTGTTCATACAGGATTGCCGCTGGCTGACACGTGGCTAGCACGTCATCCCAGTATTGATAGCGTTCAGTTAACGGCTCTGCAGCAGGCGGCGGCATGTCAGTAAATGGAATCAGCACCACTTTCTCTACGCTGTGCAGTTCTGTCAGCATGGCATTGACTTTGTCGATGCAGCTGTGACTTTTACCATTGTAAAAATAGCCATCGGCCGCGAACAAGAGTTTCGGGCATGTCTGGCCGAAGCGCTCAACCACGCTATCTACCCCAAAGTCCGGCGAGGTAGAAGTCCAGATCGCCCCAATTGCGCTGGTGGCGAGCATGGCTATCAGCGTTTGTGGCAGGTTAGGCAGATAACCGGCCACGACATCACCTTGTGAGATGCCTTGCTGGCGCAGATACTGGCTGAGTTGGGAGACCTGATCGTACAAGTTCTGCCAGCTTAGCTGCTGGCGTTGTTCTGCCTGTCCTTCACAATGAAACACAATAGCCGCTGTTTCCGGTGCCTGTTTGGCGTAGGCCAGCAGGTTTTCAGCAAAATTCAGGCGGGCATCCGGGAACCAGAGAGTGTCTTTAGCCGGCTCTGTGCTGCCTGGGGGGCAGTCTGTCACTCTGCTGCCTTTGTCACCAATGACGCCGCAGAAGTCCCACAGACGATCCCAGAACTGTTCACTGTGCGTGACAGACCAATGGTGAAGCTGCTGATAGTCGTGAAAAAGGGTGTCTTCCTGCTCGCTCAGATTCACCATGAACTGGTACAGCAAGCTGTCATGAATACTGTCTTTGGTCGGCTGCCAGAGAATTGGCGCTTGATCTTCTTCCAGATGATGGTCTTGCATGCTCATCGTTATCGTCCTTATCGTGATGGCTTACGTCTTTAATCGCAGACCTGGCGTCCTGCATGCCGCCTTGATGCTTTTATTGTGGCGTATTATCCGGGTGAGCCTGCTCAAAAGGAGCCAGTTTTTGGCAGGCAGCATCGATTCTGACCAGCGTCGGGTAGGGGGACAAGTCAAGCTCGAACCGGCGCGTATTATAAAGCTGAGGCACCAGACAAATATCGGCCAGCGAGGGCGTGTCGCCACAACAGAAGGTACTGGGCTGGTGAGTTTGTCTTGCCGCTACTCTGGCTTCCAGCGCAGACAAGCCCTGGTGCAGCCAATGGTGATACCAGGTTAGCTTATCTTCCTGGCTCACACCCAAGTCCTGCGTTAAATAGTTGAGGATGCGCAAGTTGTTAACCGGGTGAATATCACACGCGATACTCAGTGCCAGTTCGCGGCATTGTGCTTTTTGCCACGGATCGCGGGGCAGAAGAGCAGGCTCAGGATGGGTGTCTTCCAGCCATTCAATGATGGCCAGTGACTGGCTGAGCTGGCCAGTCTCCGTATCCAGTGTCGGCACCAGCTGAGACGGATTGATGGCCTGATAAGCCGGTGATTGTTGCGCTTTATCCACCAGAGACACCGGGTGGCTGGTATAGCTCAACCCTTTCAGGTTGAGCGCAATACGCACCCGGTAGGCGGCGGATGAGCGGAAATAGTCATAAAGCGTCATCCGGCCTCCTGGTTAAACTGGCTGGTGGTGGTTCAGATCGGCAGGATCGTACTGATGCTGGTATTTCACCACTGTCTGTTCAATCGCGCCAAAGATGGAGTCACCGTTGTCGTCAAACATTTCAATTTTGACTTTGTCGCCAAACTTCATGAAAGGCGTAACGGCTTGTCCCTGATCGATAATTTCCAGCATACGGCGTTCGGCCAGACAGCAGGAGCCGCTGGAGCGATCAACGTTAGAAACAGTCCCGGAACCGATAATGGTGCCCGCGCAGATATGACGGGATTTCGCCACGTGTTGCACCAGCTCTGCGAAGTTGAAGGTCATGTCCACACCGGCATTGGGTTCACCGAACAGCTCATCATTCAGGTGTACGCTCAGACGCTGATGCACTTTGTAGTCATGCCAGCTTTCGCCCAGTTCATCCGGTGTGACAGCCACAGGAGAGAAGGCCGAAGCCGGTTTGGACTGAAAGAAACCAAAGCCTTTGCTCAGCTCTGCGGGGATCAGATTGCGCAGCGACACATCATTGACCAGCATCAGCAATTTGATGTGGCCGTGTACTTCTTCAGTGCGTGTTCCCATTGGTACATCATTGGTGATAACCGCAATCTCACCTTCAAAATCGATTCCCCAGCTTTCATCGGCCATTTCAATGTCCTGATGCGGGCCAAGAAAACCATCTGACATGCCCTGATACATCAGGGGATCGGTCCAGAAGCTTTCCGGCATTTCTGCGCCGCGTGCCTTGCGGACTAATTCCACATGGTTGACATAGGCACTGCCGTCCGCCCATTGAAAAGCCCGTGGCAGCGGAGAGGCGCAATGTGCCGGGTTAAACGGGAAGACATCATTGGCAATACCGTCATTTAAATTGCGATACAGATGTTGCAGATCCGCTTCGACCTGATCCCAGTTATCCAGAGCAAATTGCAGCGTCGGCGCGATGTCGTGTGCATGTACGGCTTGAGTGAGATCACGTGAAACGATAATCAGTTGTCCGTCACGGCCTTGGTTTAAAGAAGCTAATTTCACGTTTTACTCCTTACTTTACAATGTAAATCTAATGCTTGTTTTTTCGCCTGTTGATCACTTACGGTTGATCCAGGAATAGACATAATCTTTGTTTTCAACGCCTTCCGGCAGATCCGCGACTTCCAGCGGATATCGGGTGTCGATCATCACCGCCACTTCATCGGTTTCTTTTTTCGGCTGCGACTGGCTGGCCGCCAGAGCCTTCGGGTGCGGGCCGTGCGAGAAGCCGCAGGGGTGGTGGGTGATCATGCCGGCTTCAATGTTGTCGCGGCTGAAAAAGTTACCCTTGTGGTAGAACAGCACTTCATCGTAGTCGTCATTGTTATGATAGAAAGGCACTTTCAATGCGCCCGGATCAGATTCGATCGGACGAGGCACGAAAGTACAGATGACGAAACCATTCGCGACGAATGTGGTATGTGCTGACGGCGGCAGGTGATAGCGATGGCTCATCAGCGGGCGAATATCACGCCAGTTCAGTTTGAAGACGGTCAGATTCCCTTTCCAGCCTTGCGCATCAAGAGGGTTGTACGGGTAGGTGATGGTATTCATCTGATCGCGGGCTTTGAGCCTGACCTGCCAGCGTTGATCATTATTTTGCTGTGCGAGAAAGGCGTCATCAATGCGTGCGTATTCCAGTACCGCCGGGTCATACACGGCATGCTGGCCTGCCAGACCGCGATCCGGCATCTGGTATCCGCCGTTGGTCGCTTCAATCAACAGCATCGAGACAGGTTCGTCGACCTCTATGCGCCAGCTGGTGGCGCGGGGAATGGTGATATAGTCACCTTCTGTGAAGGTCAGGTGGCCATAATCACAATACAGTTGGCCGCTGCCCTGATGAATGAAAAGCACTTCATCGCCATCACCATTACGGACCAGATGGTTCATGCTTTGGGTGGTATTCCAGACTCTGAGTTTCAACTGGTTGTTGAACAGTACCAAAGAGGCATCCCAGGGCGATTCACCCGGCTGCTCAAGGCGGGTCGTGTCTATGGCGCGGGGGCGCAAGGGGCCGTCCCACTCTACCCAGCCTGTAGGCGGATTGTTGTGATACATGTGGCTTGCAGGGCCAAAGAAGCCTTCTTTACCGCATTCACGTTCATACGTACCTTCCGGCAAGTCGCAGTGGGCCTGACGTGAGGCTTTACCTTCTATAATCGGAAATTGAAACCAGTGACGCATCTTTGGGTCCTCATTGACGATGACAGCCTGCGTTTGTCTGCAGCGACAAACCCACTGTCCCTATCCTTGTGTGCCAGACGCCCTGAAAACTCTGATGGCCGAGTATCGGCATATCTGGCTTAACATAGTGTTAACCTTCTGCTTTAACTCTGGTTGAGAGCGACTTAACAAGCAACCCCTCAAGCAATATTCACTTTTGCAAAGTGTGCGGTTTTTTTTACATAACTGTATGTTCTTATTGATGGTCTAAGTTGGTGCTCTGCTTCGTTTTTTCAATCTGGCCTGACAGGAGCTGAGCAATCAGGGGTATGTAAAATTATTGTTACACCGTATGGGTTGTGCGATTCCACTCAGATGGTTCCATTGCGATCCCTAAAACGCCTACCCTTAAACGAGAAGGGACAGCTCCAGACTTATCTGTTGTTTATTCGCAGCTCGCCAATGGTTGAGCCGGAGAAACAGACCGTTGAGCTGATGATTGCCAAGGCAAGGCAGAGAGACATAGAAGGTTGTTTTATGGGCAAAGCGACAAAGTATGTATCGAAACAGCCGGATGAAAACGGCTTCATTCACTGGTCTGACGATGAGCACCAAATCTGGCACGATTTGGTGACAAGACAGCTTAGCTGTATAAAAGGCCGGGCCTGTGACGAATATATTCAAGGGCTGGAACTGCTGAATCTGCCTGCTGATCGTGTACCGCAACTGGCGGAAGTGAATAAGGTGCTGATGAAAAGCACAGGCTGGCAGTGTGTTGAAGTGCCGGCGCTGATTAATTTTGACCGCTTCTTCAAGCTACTGGCAAATAAACAGTTTCCAGTGGCCACATTCCTGCGTAGTCGTGAAGAATTTGATTACCTGCAGGAACCTGACTTTTTCCATGAAGTGTTCGGTCACTGCGCCATGCTGACTAATCCGGCCTTTGCAGAATTTACTCATACCTATGGTCGTTTAGGCTTTGCTGCTTCCAAGGAAGAGCGGGTCTATCTTGCGCGTTTGTACTGGTTTACGGTTGAATTTGGTCTGATGCGCCAGCACGGTGAGCGCCGGATTTACGGTGGCGGTATTCTGTCTTCACCGGGCGAAACCGAATATGCGATGACCAGCGATAAACCGATTTACAAAGTGTTTGATCCTGTTGATGTGTTACGCACACCGTATCGTATTGACATCATGCAACCGATTTATTTTGAGATTGATGGTATACAGCAACTGTTTGAGCTGGCACATCAAGACATCATGAGTATGGTTCATCAGGCCCAGTCTTTGGGTTTGCATGCACCTTTGTACCCGCCGAAGAACAAGGAGCAAGTTGGGGAATATGTCTGATTTAACTGAATTGAAGTGTGAAGCCTGTCAAATTGACGCCCCTATGGTGACAGACCATGAAATGGTTGAGCTGACGAAAGCGATTCCAGAGTGGGAGGTGCTCAATGTTGAGGGTATCAAACAACTGGAAAGGGCGTATAAGTTTAAGAATTTTAAGCTGGCCTGGGCGTTTGCCAATCAGGTGGCAGAGATGGCTGAAGAAGAATTTCATCACCCAACCATTACACTTGAGTGGGGTAAAGTGACGGTAAACTGGTGGAGTCACTCAATTAAAGGGCTGCATAAAAACGACTTTATCTGTGCCGCGAAAACAGATCGTCTGTTTGAAAATTAAACACCTTATTGATTCACAAAACACGTCAGTGAGTAAAGAATAAGCGCTAAGCGCCGGATTGCCGGCGCTTTTTTTGTTTGCTGTTACAGGTTGTACGGTTTTACTGTGTCAGGTTTATTGACATTTTGGTGTGCTGGATTTTTGTCCGAAGTTGTCTGTGTACCGATTCAGCAGGCATCTTGGGCCACACTGCGCGAATAGAAAGTCTTGCTGTACCTCTGATGCTCCTTCCTGGACCGTGTTTTGCATTTCGCCTTGCAAAATGCGACGCAAGTCACAAAAGTTTACAGCTCACACCTGAAACAGGCTCGCTTCCCCGTAACCGTTACCCGGCACTTTATTTGCATGATAAAGATCACATTCTTGTCCTGGTTTTGCGATTTGACAGGAAGAGGAATACCGGTAAAGCAATGTGGCGTATCACGGGTCGGTATGATCCGGACAATAACAGAAATGGGGGCGGCGCTATGTATGACGCAGAGATGAAGCTGAACCATCAGATTGTACAGTTTCTGGAGTACAAACTTCAGACACTTCACGAAAATATCCGCGAAAATATCACTGAACCACCTGAACTTTATACGGCTATGCTGGCGGTGCTGACGCAATATATGGCAGGCCTGAAGTCTATCACCTGTTTGCTCAACCATGGCTTTGTACCGCAAACGCGGGGGATTTTTCAAACCCTGGGTGAAGACTATGAAGACATTATCTTTCTCAGCCTGCCCGCCTTGCATGGCACCATGACCCATCTGCATCACGCCTATCTCAAGCGTGTGGCAGGTGAAGAAGACTACGGGTATTACAGTCCGGTGTCGCGATGCGAGATCAGAAACCAGATCAGGGAAGCAAATGGCATCAATCACAATGTTTTTCAGCTTTACCCGAAGCGGCAGGCGTTGCAGGTTCTGCGTCCGTTAGGCGACAAACCCTGTTCTGCCAATCTGGCCATAGAGTTACATCGACACTTTGCCTATAAAGCCGTGTTGTTGACAGTACTGACAGCGAAAGTGGCTGATGAACAAGAAGTGATGCGCGAATGCCTGAATTATCGTGCACATCTTGAGATGGTGGATCCAGAGGCTGTGGTGATGCCTCAACCTAAACCTCAGACGCGCCCGCAGACTGCGCCAGCGCCAATCGCGAATGATATATCTTATGCGGCAATAAGATAACTGACACAGTCACTGCGCTGTACCCAAACACAAGGCAAGTGTGATAACGTCATGTGATGTAAGAAGCCATTGCGATTGCAATGGCTTTATCAGTTAAATGGACGAATGACAGGCATTGGGAACAGCATGGCAGAAAAGAAAGCATTAGATACTAAAATCATCACCGCCGGCCGCTCGAAAAAGTGGACTCAGCAATTAGTGAACCCCCCGGTTAGCCGCGCTTCCACCATAGTGTTTGATTCCGTCGCAGAGATGAAGCACGCCACCGCCAACAGGGCGAATAAAGCGCTTTTTTATGGCCGCCGCGGCACCAATACGCATTTCGCTTTTCAGGATGCCATGGTTGAGCTGGAAGGCGGTGTGGGTTGTGCGTTATATCCTTGTGGTACAGCTGCGATTTCTAATGCCATTCTGTCATTTGTAAAAACGGGCGATCATGTTCTGATGGTCGATGGCGCTTATGAGCCAACGCGGGATTTTTGCGACAAAGTGCTTGCGAAAATGGGCGTCGAAACCACCTATTATGACCCTGTAATTGGCGAAGGAATCCGGGACTTAATCCGCCCGAATACTACAGTGTTGTTTTTAGAGTCGCCTTGTTCCATCACCATGGAAGTGCAGGATGTCCCTACACTTGCGCGTATCGCCCATGAGCATGATATTGTTGTCATGCTGGATAATACCTGGGCTTCGCCTATCAATTTTCAGCCGTTTGAACATGGTGTTGATATCTCCATTCAAGCCGCGACTAAGTATATCGTCGGGCACTCAGATGTGATGTTAGGTACAGCAACGGCCAATGAACGTTGCTGGGATCAGTTACGTGAACACAGCTATCTGATGGGACAGTGTACCTCTCCCGATGACGTGTATCTGGCGATGCGGGGACTGCGTACTTTGGGCGTGCGTCTGCGTCAGCATCAGGAGAGCAGCCTGAAAGTGGCCCGTTGGCTGGCTGAACGACCAGAAGTTGATCATGTACGACATCCGGCACTGCCGAGTTGTGAAGGGCATGAATTTTATCTTCGGGACTTTAAAGGGTGTAACGGATTATTTTCTGTCGTGCTTAACCGGGGCAATACCGAAGCACTGACAGCATTGCTGGATGGCATGGAACATTTCAGTATGGGCTATTCCTGGGGGGGCTTCGAAAGTCTGATCCTGGCCAGTGAAGATGTTAATAAACTGCGTACCGCGAAGAAAAAAGCTTTTGCAGGTCCGATTTTACGTCTTCATATCGGATTAGAAGATTGCGATGATCTTATTCGGGATCTGGAAAAAGGATTCGAAAGGCTGAACGCAGTTCTGACGGCTGAGTAAGATTCCTCACCTTCATGATGACAGGCCACTTGATGTGGCCTTTTCTGTCTCTGGCTGTTGAGAAATACTGAACACATTGTAGGTAAGTTTCTGAAATAGGCTAAAATTTATTCAGACGACCTGATTGGGTCACTTGTGGCTGAACGAAAAGGAGAAAGGCCATGAAAAAATTATCTCTAGTATTGTTTGGGACATGGGTACTGGCGGGTTGTACCAGCATGGATTCAGAATATGGTGCAGGTGAGTACACACTTTTCCCTAAGGCTTATGTTAATGAAGAACCTTATGACAGCATTTATCACTTTGGGTTTAACCAAGGCTGTGAAAGTGCATTAAGTCTGAAAGGTGTGGTTGATACTGAATATATGAAAGATATTGCTCTGAATAATTCTGATACCCGCTATAACGAAGGTTGGGATGACGGTAAAACGGCGTGTGATGATGGCCAGCGACGGCTCATGGAAAGTAGCCACATATTGGCAGGTGAACCTAAAGCGGCAAAGGAAAATACATATTAACTTTATGTGACGGAAACAGGGACATCTCTCGGATTGTTTCCTGTCACAGGAGAGTAAAGTAATGGTTTATATACATTGTTGCCGTTACGTACCGTTAGTAATAAATTTATTACCTAAGTTTTTTGTTTGAGTGAAATATATATCTTACCGTTTGGTTAGATATGGGGCAAAAAAACAGACCTTTCGGTCTGTTTTAGAACGCATCGGGAATAATGTGGATAAGAAATAAACCTAGCCCAAGTTCTTCTTTTTGTTTTTCCACAATTCTGGTGCGTTTATGCCGCTAAGGATTTACCCATTGAATGGACTTGTCCTTGGTGGAACAGCACCGGCACAACAATGTGTACTTCAGTCAGAATTAAGTAACTGCTGTGTTCAGCTGGTGTATGCAGCTCTACAACGACTTGTAAATTCTGATCAATTGCTTTCTGAAGCGCTCTTGTTGTGGATGTTTTTCCTTTTTCGGCAAATGGACTAAATTTTCCATTTCGGGCATACACCCAAATGGTGAAAGAGTGTTCGTCTCTTTCAAGTTGCTCGATGAAATCAACGATGTGTTTCATTTCCAGTCCTTATTGTCGAGTCAATATCTGAATATTGACGCGACTATTATGAAATACCCACAATGAAATTCAAATTCTTTGATGGGATTTATTTGATATTGTGACTTAAGCGATATTTTTGTGAAATTTTGTTGCCCTATTTTGTCATCGGTATAGAAAGTGATATGTACAGTGTTTCTTATTGAGTGATCTTTAAACGTATCTTGCTAAGAAATATCGCTTTTATTGATTTTTTAATACAATCATAATAACGAATAAAGAATTCGGTGCTTGGATGTATAACGGTTATCTTCTCAGTTGTTGTTTTAATCACATGTTCATTTTTATTGCCAAGGGGTATATTTAATGATCGAGGAATCGAAAGTATGCGCATGGGCTATGCATCAGCCTCTTGAACGGGAATACCATGATACAGAGTGGGGGCTGGTTGTAACGGATGACAAAATCTTGTTTGAATTCATTACGTTGGAAGGTGCTCAGGCTGGTTTAAGCTGGTATACCATACTAAAACGGCGAGAGGCATACCGGCAGGCTTTTGCCGATTTTGACATTAAGCAGTTAGCAGAATGGGGCGATGAAGAAGCAGAAGCAATTCTTACCGGGTTTGACATTATTAAGCACAGGGGCAAGGTCAATTCTGTTTTTACCAATGCTAACGCCGCGCTGGCGTTACAAAAAGAGTTTGGCAGTTTGTCGGCTGCATTGTGGCAGTTTGTGGATGGCGTGCCGATCAATAATCGCTGGGAGAGTATTGATCAGGTGCCTGCGAGTAGTGAGCAATCAAAAGCCATGAGCAAGTTTCTCAAAAAGCGAGGCTTTAAGTTTGTCGGTGAGACCATTTGTTATGCTTTCATGCAAGCGGTAGGTATGGTGAATGATCATCTGGTTGACTGCTATTGTTACGAGCGCGCCGTCATGAGCCAGGGAGCAGCAGCCAACAGCAACACCCAGTAAAACAAGCATCCAATGCGTCTTCTTATTCTCAGCGTCAATGAAAAGACAGAACAGACAATAAAGTGGTTGTGCGGAGTCAGCAGCAGGAATGAGTATGCCAGAGCCTTCAGATCAGCATCATGATAAGGGAAAAACCATTCGGACCGTGACCCTGGTGGGCGCGATTCTGAATGTTTTTCTGGCGGTATTAAAGATTGGCATAGGTAAGTTTGCGGGCAGCCAGGCACTTGTAGCGGATGGGGTACACAGCTTTTCTGATTTACTGACAGATGCTGTCATTTTGCTGGGCTCCCGATATTGGATGGCACCAGCAGACAGCGGTCATCCCTACGGCCATGGTAAATTTGAAACCCTGGCTAATGTTTTTATCGGGCTAATGCTGGCACTGGTTGGAATTGGTATTGGCTGGGACTCAATTGAAACGCTCAGCGACACACCTCCACCAGCGCCAGGAATGCTGGCATTTTATGCTGCTGTTGCTGCGATTGTGATGAAAGAACTCCTGTACCGCTGGACAATGCGTGAAGCAAAGCACATCCGTAGTGCGGTTTTAAGGGCAAATGCCTGGCATCATCGCAGTGATGCGCTCAGCTCTGTACCTGTTGCTGTCGCTGTGATTACCAATGCCATTTTCCCTTCTCTGAAATATCTGGACCAAATTGCGGCATTGCTGGTGACGGGGATGATTCTGAAAGCGGCATTCGAGATCATCTGGCCGGCTTTTAATGAACTGACCGATGCCCGAGGCAGTGAAGAAGTGGAAAAACGCTTGGTACACATGGCTGAAGAAGACAAAGATATTCGTGAAATCCACGCGATCCGCAGCCGCCAGACGGGGGGGAGCTTGTTACTGGATTGCCATATTCTGGTGGATCCAGAGATGTCGATTGAGAATGCCCATGCGATAAGCGAGCGGTTCAAGCAGAGCGTTATCACCAAGATGGACAATGTCATTGATGTGGTGATTCATATTGAACCATATACCTGTGAAGAGAGACTGGTGAACCCGTGCTCGCTGGACGAACAGCTTCATCAGCAGAAGAAGAAACCAGATCGCTGAGGGCGCCGCTCCTTGAGCCTTTTGGTACTTTTTTATCTTCCCGTCTCATTTGTGATTCTCTTTTACTGCAGTGATCTCACTAGGCTTAAAATGAAAATACCGAATATGCGTGCCATCTAACCGGCTGTATATTTGGCTTTTTTTGAACCTTCACGGCTGGTTGGTAGCAGACTGGCTAATGAGATACCGGGGGATGTATGCCGCTTATTCGTATAAAATCATTACCCTTTGCGGGCGATGTTGAAGTAAACGTTGCCTTGGGTATTTTATCCCAGGCCATTGCCGACGCCACCCAGATTCCCCAGCAGCACATTATGATTGTGTGGGAGTACATACCTGCGGGCCATTTCGTACATGGCGGGCAACTGGCGAATCAGCAACCATCAAATTCGCATCCTGTTCTTGTGGATATGGTTGCCCCCAATTTCAATACCGAAGCGCAAATTGCAGCCATGCTGGAGCTGATAGCCAGCAGTCTGTCACGTACCCTGCCGATTGCGCAGAACAACATTTTCATCAATTACACCCCGGCTTACAGTGATGGTGTATATGACGATGGCCATGTGGTTGAATGGGAAAGTTAACGACACTTGTGCTATCGCTCTGGTACCAGTGATGGCCAGGCAAAACATTTTTTTGTAATGTCATGGAACGCAGGTAATTCGTGTGTAGAATGGGCTGATTTTTATTAAAGTGAGTTGATCATGCTACATATGATTTCTGCGTTGCCACCTATGCTGGCATTATTTATGGCGATTGTCTGTGAGGTGATCGCAACCTCTATGCTGCCTAAAACGCAGCAATTTACTCAACTTGTGCCCACCGTAGTGGTATTAACCGGGTATGGTGCTGCATTCTTTTTGCTTTCAGTGACGGTAAAAGTTGTTCCCATTGGTGTGGCCTATGCCATTTGGTGTGGTGCCGGAATTGTTCTGGTCGCCCTGATCAGCTGGTTGTGGTACGGACAAAAACTGGATCTGTACGCCTTGCTCGGCATTGCATTTATCATGGCCGGCACACTCATCATCAATGTATTTTCCAAGTCTTTAGCACACTGATAATCCGCTATCACATGGCATTTGTTGCTTAGTGGTATCAATCTGCATGGCTGGCCGGGCTGATAAACCTGATCAGCCACACAAAATCAAAAGAAAGAATAAGAAAAATATCGCACTTTTCACCAGTGGAAAGTGCGTAATTATGTATTCGATATGCAGTGGCCTGAAGCTGTTTTTTTCCTGCCCCAGCAAGATGGCTTGTGGCTGAATGCTGTCCAGCCACAGACAGTCTATGCTTTTAAAGCAATGAACGGCTGACCGTATGGATTTGCGCCAGTTTTGTACATGGATCACGTGAAAACGGTTGTCGCTTAAGGGGGGCTGCTCACAGAGGGGGAAGTTGAGCCGGGTAAGTGACTGCACGCCCTGTTTTACCTGATCCCATTTCATTGTCATCTGAAAAGTACCTGCAAAGCACAGACACACCGGCTGTAAACGCTGCGTCTGTTTACCGGGGCTTTCACAACACCAAACGACGCCAGAGCGATGAATAGCCATGCTGCAAATTGGTGATAATATCTAATTTATAACATTTGGTTAGACATTTATCTGGATCTTGTTGCTAATGTAAAAGCTTTGTTATCTTTAGCCCGAGATAAACTGAGATGGAAAGTCTATGAAAGCACGTGAAGCGAATTTTGACGGATTGGTAGGGCCTACGCACAACTACAGTGGTCTGTCGTATGGTAATGTTGCGTCTGCCAAAAATCAGGCGGCGCCATCTAATCCGAAACAAGCTGCCAAGCAAGGCCTGGACAAAATGAAGGCCCTGGCCGACATGGGTATGTTGCAGGGTGTGCTGGCACCGCAAGAGCGTCCAGACGTCCACACTCTGCGCCGCCTGGGTTTCACAGGCAGCGACAAGTCAATTATTGAACAGGCTGCGAAACAAGCGCCTAAAGTGCTGGCTGCGTGTTGTTCGGCGTCCAGTATGTGGACCGCGAATGCAGCCACTGTGTCGCCATCGGCAGATACCGCCGACGGCAAGATCCATTTCACACCGGCAAACCTGACCAATAAGTTTCACCGCTCCATTGAGCATGAAGTAACAGGCCGCATTTTGCGCAGCACCTTTGCCGATCCTGAATACTTTTCTCACCACTCGGCACTGCCAGCGGTAGAACATTTTGGTGATGAAGGCGCGGCGAACCATACCCGTTTCTGCAACGAATACGGTGAGCACGGCGTTGAGTTTTTCGTCTTTGGCCGTCACGCTTTCGATACCCGCCACCCGGCACCAAAAGTGTTCCCGGCCCGCCATACGTTTGAAGCGTGCGAAGCGGTTGCCCGTTTGCATCAGCTGGATCCGGCTAAAGTGGTGATAGCGCAGCAAAACCCGGATGTGATCGACCAGGGTGTATTCCACAACGACGTGATCGCAGTGGGTAACAAGAATATCCTGTTCTGCCACCAGCAGGCATTTTTAGATCAGCAGGGCACTTACCGCTCTCTGAAAGAGAAAATGGGCGAAGGCTTCAACATTATTGAAGTCCCTACCAGCGCTGTGTCTGTTGATGATGCTGTAACCAGTTACCTGTTTAACTCTCAGCTGATCGAAACACCTAACGGTGAAACTCTGTTGGTTCTGCCGGAAGAATGTCGCAAGAACGATAATGTCTGGCGTTATGTTGAGCAGTTGATGGCAGACCAACGCGGTATTGATCAGGTAAAAGTGTATGACCTGAAACAAAGTATGGCCAACGGCGGTGGCCCTGCGTGCTTGCGTTTACGTGTTGTGCTTAATGATCAGGAAGTACGTGCAGTGAATCCTTCAACCCTGATGAATGATGGTTTATACGGCCGACTGAATCAGTGGGTTGACAAGCATTATCGTGATCAGATGGTTGAAGCTGATCTGGCTGATCCTCAGTTACTGGATGAATCCCGTGCTGCACTGGATGAACTGACCCAGATTCTGGCTTTGGGATCGGTTTACCCGTTCCAGCGCTAAGCTTCAGTTAAAGTGTTTTCTCCAAGCTAAAGCGGTATGCTATTCAGGCTGCCGCTTTTTTCTTTTTTATCATTCGCTTAAATCTGACACCATCAGCTGTGTATCCCTCTATACTTGTCAGACAGAGTGATGCTATTCCGACTATTTCCTGGTTATTCTTCGCCATGGCGATGCTATCTTTTTGATGCCGGGACGGTATGAATATCGCGCAGACAGTTAACATCAAAAGCAGTTAAAATGCGAATAACTATCATTTGTGATATTTTGTTTTCAGACCCTGCAATTAGGAAGACAGAGAATGAAAGAGTTGATAACACGCTGGTTAAAAAGAGATCCGGACCCTGCCACCCGGGACGAGTTACAGAACCTGATTGATGCCGGTAATGAACAGGAACTGACCGAACGCTTCTCTGGTCGTCTCGCCTTTGGTACCGCGGGTTTAAGGGGCATAGTGGGTGCTGGCCCCAACCGGATGAACAGGTTGGTTATTCAGGAAACGGCGACCGGGCTGGGGCAGTATTTACAGCAAACCGTGCCTCAGGCGACCCAGCAAGGCGTTGTTATTGGTTATGATGGCCGGCCAGATTCAAAAACCTTTGCCCATGATGCTGCATCAGTATTAACGGCGCAGGGCATCAAGGTTTACCTGACGGTCACGGTCGCGCCAACCCCGCTGGTGGCTTACGGTGTCACAGCTTTAAAGGCGGCCGCAGGTATTGTCGTGACAGCCAGCCATAACCCGCCGGCTTACAACGGGTTTAAAGTGTACTGGGGCAATGGCGCACAGATTATTCCCCCTCACGATAAAGGGATTGCTGCCGCCATCGACCAAGCAGCGCTGCAGCCACTTGATCTGATGGATCTCAATGACGCCGGCAATCAGGGGTTACTGGTTTGGCTGGATGATGAATTTTATAATGATTACAGAGCATCGATTAAACAAAGTGCATTACTGCAAAATCATGCCAAACCCGATGCGGTCAGCATCGCTTACACAGCGATGCATGGCGTGGGCGCACAAATGGCAGAAACTCTGCTCGCGGACGCCGGATTTACTCACGTATACAGTGTCGCCGCTCAGCGAGAGCCGGACGGGACGTTCCCGACGGTAAATTTTCCTAACCCAGAAGAGCCGGGCGCCATGGATCTGGTTATTGCGGAAGCGGAGAAACACCAAGCGACGCTCGCATGTGCTAACGATCCGGACGCCGATCGTTTTGCGGTGGCGGTTCGCACCCCTGAAGGTCAGTATAAAATGCTGACCGGCGATCAGGTTGGTGTCTTACTGGGGCACTATCTGCTGACCAGAGCGAATCCTGAAACAAGCCTTGTCGGCACCACTATTGTCTCTTCCAGCCTGTTGCAAAAAGTGGCGTCGCGTGTCGGTGCTGATTACTACCAGACACTCACTGGCTTTAAATGGCTGACCAATATTGCGATGGAGAAGCAGCGTGAAGACAGCTGTTTCTTGTTTGCGTATGAAGAAGCACTCGGTTATACCGTGGGCGATATGGTGTGGGATAAAGACGGTTTATCCGCGATGCTGGCGTTTGCACAAATGACGGCTGAATTGGCTTTACAAGGTCGCACCGTGTGGGATCAGCTCGAAGCCATTTATCGCGAACACGGTCTGTATCTCAATTCGCAGGTCAGCATTGCTCTGTCACCGAATTCCCCGCCAATCGGCGACACCCTGCGTCAGCAACCGCCGGAGGAAATTGCCGGGCGCAATGTTGTGCGTATTGATGATCTGAAATCCTCCACACGTTATAACGCCGATGGTTCAGTTGAGACGATCGATTTGCCCGCCAGTGATGTGCTGATTTATTTCCTGGAAGATGATTCCAGAGTGGTCGTCCGCCCTTCAGGAACAGAGCCTAAGCTGAAATGCTACTACGAGGTGCTTGAGGTCATTGATCAGATCGACACTCTGGAGCATGCTTATCTGCGTGCTCAAAGCAGTATGGACGAACTGGTGCATCGTCATCAGAACAGCTTGACGGGTCTGACCGACAGGTAATTATTTGCTGTTGTCTGGGGAAGAACGCCAGCTTTGCCGCTGGCGTTTTTATTGATAGCTGTGGCACAAAGCAAGGTGCGATACAGGTTGCTCCTTACGCCAATGATTGGCCTGGCAGGCTATGAGTCTGACGTGTGTCCGCTCAGGCTGGCATAACGGTGCAGCAGCTCTGTCAGTGCTGTAATCCAGCCGAAGGTGTCTGACGGTGCGTTCTTCAGCAGTTTCTCTACTTCCTGGCAATGTTGCTCCAGAGTGACGACTTCTTCCATCTGGAAAGCCATGGCATAAAAATGCCAGAGCAGCAGCCGTGTCATTCTCTCGGTATTCTGTTTTGCCTGTTCAGAGCCGGAAAAGGCGGAAGACACTTCCCCTAAAGCTATCGCTGACATTCGGAGCATGGCGTCAAACTGGGCAGCACGCTGGCGGTCAGCAGTCTGGGTTTCCTCCGGCTCAAAGGTGAACAACTCTTCCATGACATCCTCAGGGACCATACGGCTGAGGATGCGTTGGCTGAACTCTTCCAATTCGTGGCGGGGCATAGTGAGCAGACAGTTTAATGTGTAATCCCGTTGCATCGCTCTCTTTCTCCGGTAAGGCTGCAATGTCTAATGGCCTGTATTTTGCGTGATGATGTGAAGAATTACTACCGCTGTCATTCAGTTACAGCCGTGAAGCCCTTTATACATGCGGTCTGGCGTCATTTAGTTGACACAGGATTGACAAAAAATGAGCAAAATTTAGCTATCTTGCATGCCACAAAGTAATCAAATTATGCTGAGTGTGCATATTCAGCAGTTAGCGAAGATGAAGGTAATGACAGAGTCTGAACAACAATCTGCCCATACTTCAGCCCGATATTTGCCGGGTAAGAATTCTGATGGGGGCGAGCCACCACGCCGCAGCAAGTGGAAAATTCTGCTTGCCCTTATTCTGGTTGGCAGCCTGATTGCCTTAGGTGGGCTGGGCTGGACGCTTAATAAACAGATAGCGGATAAATTTGCCGGTCAGCTTTGGCAGCTACCCTCTGTGGTATATGCCCGCGAGTTGGTGCTGGAACCTGGAGCACAGGTGCGATATGAAGATTTAGTGAAAGAGCTGAAAGCCTTGAACTACCGCAAAGTCAGCAAGCCGACCCGGGTGGGTGAGTACAGCACCAGCCGCCTGAAAGTGGAATTCATTCGTCGTCCCTTTCAGTCACGCAGTGGTCCCCAACAAGCACGTCATGTGATTGCTGAGTTTAACTACAGTTCGGTTAAACGTGTTGCCGATGCGAACACGCATCGTGAATACGGTATTTTTTCTGTTGAACCGCAAATGTTGGGTATGCTGGAAACGGACTCTAACGAGCTGCGTTTGTATAAACCGAAATCAGAGTTGCCTTCTACGCTGATTGATGCACTGCTCGCAACGGAAGACCGTGATTTTTATACCCATGACGGTGTGTCTGTGGTTGCTATCGGGCGCGCGTTTCTGGCGAACATGAAAGCGGGACGCACCGTGCAGGGCGGCAGTACGCTAACTCAGCAGTTGGCGAAAAACCTGTTTCTATCCAGCGAACGCAGTCTGTGGCGGAAGTTTAAAGAAGCTTATATGGCGTTAATCATTGATTATCGCTACAACAAAGATGAAATCCTCGATGCCTATCTGAATCAGGTTTATCTGGCACAAAGTGGCTCGGATGCGGTGCACGGTTTTGCTCTGGGTGCCCGTTTCTACTTTGGTTTGCCGCTGTCAGAACTGCGAATTGATCAGCAGGCACTGTTGGTCGGCATGGTGAAAGGCCCGTCTTATTATAATCCCTGGCGTTATCCGGAGCGTGCGAAAGAGCGCCGGGATCTGGTGCTCAGCCTGCTGCACGATACTCAGAAGATTGATGATGAGACGTATAAAAAAGCCATCAAGCAAGATTTAGACTTACAGCCAAAAGGACATGTCGCCGGCAGGCAGCCAGCATTCTTTAGCTTATTGAAGCAAGAGCTGAACAAACGTGTCAGCCAGGGTTACAAACCGGGTCTGGGTTTACGCGTTTATACCACACTGGATCCTATTTCCCAGGCCAGTGCTGAGGGCGTTGTGCGGGCAAAAATGTCGGCTCTCAAGAAGCAGCACGGCAAACAGCTTGAAACCGCTATGGTAGTTGCAGATCGCCAGACCGGTGAAATCCGCGCCATGGTCGGCGGCAGCCGTCCTGAATTTGAAGGGTTCAACCGCGCACTTGATGCCCGCCGTCAGATCGGTTCGGTTGTGAAACCAGCGGTTTACTTGTCGGCGTTGGCACGACCAGAGCGATTCACTCTGGCCAGTAATCTGGATGACAAACCGCTTACGCTTACCGATGAAAAAGGGAAAACCTGGTCTCCCCGTAATTATGATCGCCAGTTTCGTGGTGAAGTGCCTTTGGTTCAGGCACTGGCACGCTCCTATAACATACCTACAGTGAATCTGGGGATGTCGGTTGGGTTAGACAAGGTGGTGGATACTCTGGTTGATCTTGGCGTTGATCGTGGTCAGATCCCCCAGGTACCGGCAATCTTACTGGGCGCCTTTACTTTGTCGCCGTATGAAGTAACGCAAATGTACCAGACCATTGCTAATGAAGGCCGTCGCAGCGAACTGACAGCCTTGAGCGCTGTGACTGACAGCGATGGTGAGATGATTTATCAGGCATTGCCGACCGCGAAACAGGTGGTCTCTAAGCAATCTGCCTGGCTGACCATGTATGCAATGCAGAAAGTGGTCTCTGAAGGCACAGCCCGTTATCTGGACTCGATTCTTCCGTCACTGAAGCTGGCCGGTAAAACCGGTACCTCTGATGAAGGCCGGGACTCCTGGTATGTAGGCGTTGATGGCCGTGAAGTTGTGACAGTGTGGATGGGCAGGGATGACAATAAAAATGTCAAACTCACAGGCTCTTCTGGCCCGCTGCGTCTGTATGCGGATTACATCCAGCGTCGTGATCCTGAACCGGTCAAGCTGCAGGAACCGAAGAATATTACCGATGTTGCCTATCAGGTTAACCAGCAAGGCGGTTTGACACAGGCCTGCATCGGTCAGGTTGAGTTGCCTGTCTGGGACAAAGACGGCCGTCAGTCGCAAGGCTGTGAAAATAAAGTCTCTACCATTATTCGCTCGATCTTTAATTGGTAGCAGTGACTGGAAATCATCAGCGGGTCGGTTACAATGCCGACCCGTTTTTATATCTGAAGAGTACTCTTTTATGCGACTTCTCAAGCGTACGGTTCATCCTGATGTCTCTGATTTAAGTGGTTCGATGTTTTACCGTGAAGCAGCCAGAGCAATAATCCTGGACGGTGACAATATTCTGATGCTGTACACCGCAAGGTATCACGACTACACCTTACCCGGTGGTGGTATTGATGAAGGGGAAGATATTGAGGCCGGGTTGGTTCGCGAGCTGCAAGAAGAAACCGGCGCCCGCAATATCCGTGACATTGTCCCTTTTGGTCTCTACGAAGAGTACCGGCCATGGTATAAACCTGAGTTTGATATCATGCATATGAAATCATTCTGCTTCACTTGCCGTATTGACAGTCAGTTAGGTGAAACGCAATTGGAATCGTATGAAATCCAGAATGGCATGAAACCTGTCTGGATGAATATCCATGACGCGATTGCTCACAACGAAGAAACGGTTGCTAAAAACGATAAAAAAGGGCTGTCTGTGGAGCGCGAGCTGTTTTTGCTTAAATGTATCCGCGATGAGCTGCTAACTGTGACTGAGAATGCCTGACTTTGGTGTCATTCTAAAGCAAGCAAGTAATTGATTGCATTAACCAAGACAAAAAGTGAATTCGCTCGATAAATGGTAACTTCATCGTTATTTTACACGCGGAATGGACGGAAACTGCCTATGATTATATCCAAGTAATCGTATTTTTGGAGATAGTTATGGCTTTATCAGTTCGCAACATTATTTTTGTCGCTCTGGCGGTATTTCCTCTCTGTGCATCAGCTGCCTGGAAGCTGGATAACAGCCAATCGCAGTTGCGTTTCCTGTCGGTGAAAAATAACAGCGTCATTGAGCAACATGCTTTCAAAGAGCTGGACGGCTCTATCACTGATCAGGGGGAAGTGCAGGTGATGCTGGACTTATCCAGCGTGGACACGCAAATCCCTATCCGTGATGAACGTATGAAAGCGATGCTGTTCAAGGTGTCGGACTTCCCCAAAGCAATGCTGGAAGGCGAGGTTGACATTACCGGGCTGGCGGATCTTAAGCCGGGAGAAACCCTGACTCAGCAAGTGTCTCTTAAGCTCAATCTTCATGGTGCTATCAATCCGGTGAATGCGGATTTACGAATTACACGTCTGGTTGACGGCACGCTGATGGTCAGCAGCCAGAGCCCGATTATCATTGATGCTAAAGCATTCGGCTTAGAAAAGGGAATTACCGCGTTACAAGAAGTCGCGAATTTGAATGGAATATTGCCAAGTGTCCCAGTCTTTGTGAATCTGGCATTTGTGCCTGAATCATAACCCTCTGAATTATTGTGACCTTGGCGGTCACGCTCATTATGCTCTGCCATATTCACATTGAATACAGGGAGTGGTTATGAAGAGCGTGACGGTCAGTGGTAAGCAAATTCAGCCGGGAAAAGTGATCTGCATAGGGCGAAATTATGCCGCCCATATAGAAGAGCTAGGTAATGAAATGCCCGAAGAGATGGTCATTTTCATGAAGCCTAACACGGCGATTGGAGATGAATTACACGCGACTCATGGTGGTGAAGTGCTGCATTATGAAGCCGAGATTGCGTATCTCTATCATGGCGGCCAGTTCAGCGCAGCCGCTCTTGGGTTGGATCTTACCAAGCGTGATTTGCAGTCTAAGCTGAAAGCTAAAGGCTTGCCGTGGGAGCGCAGCAAGGTGTTTGAAGGAGCCGCATTGTTCAGTGAGTTTGTCGCTTTGCCTGATTCGGATTCCCCGCTTGGATTATCGCTGCACATAGATGACACCCTGGTTCAGAAGAGCGACACAACATTCATGCTTTACTCACCGGAAGTTATCCTGGCTGAAGTGCAGAAGGTCATTCCGCTTGAGGATGGCGACGTGGTAATGACCGGGACACCCGAAGGAGTTGGTCAGGTGATAGCCGGGCAAGACTTTCTTGGTGCATTAACCTGTAATGAGGAAGAGCTGGTCAGTTTTGGCTGGACAGCAAAGGACTGACACCTATTTCAGCTGAAGACAAGTTAACACAAAGCGGTACGCATCCATGTTCGAAAAACGTGATTTAGTCAAACTGGCCAATATGAAAATGCCATTTGGTAAGTACAGTGGTCGGGTACTTATCGATTTACCTGAACCTTATCTGCTTTGGTTTGCCAAGCAGGGTTTCCCGGATGGCGAGCTTGGTCGATTGCTGGCGATAACGCTTGAAATGAAAATTGAAGGGTTAGAAGAGGTTATCAGGCCATTGAAAGGTTTTCGCCTGGATGCTCAGGCCTGATCAACATCAGCTATCAGAAATTAACAGGGAGCCGTCTGGCTCCCTGTTGTGTTTACTGGCTCAGAAAGGCGTAGCCTGCCACAAAAGCATTTTCCTGAAACTGGCGCAATCCTGTGCCGCGGAAATCTACTGACAACGGGCTTCTTTTCAGCTTTTCTTTGATATCGGCATTGCTGATGAAAGTGACATCCAGATCGTCAATCAGCTGAATAGCGGTTTCCATTTTGAAGCTTTCAGCGCTTCCCGCGTGCTTGCCACGTGTTTCACGGGTTTTAATGACGATGTGCTCCACCTGGTAGTCTTCGACCAGTTTTTTGAAGCTTTTCTGAAATTGACGCATCTGTTGGTTGTCAAAGGCATCGCTTAGCACCAGTTTCTGCGATCGGCAGTCAGGAATTGAAAACATCCCTTGTTTCAGTGACAGCAGACAAAGGTTAGCTTCTTTACCTTTCAGCTCAACGGCAAAAATTTTCATGGTATATCTCGAATAATGACTATGGCGGCTATTGTAAGCCAAGATAAGACAGGCTGTCAGTGATAATCACTGCGAGAGGCTGAATTTTTACCGGGTTTCGCTGTGTAGCATTTGGGTGAATCGAGAGAAAGGTTAAGGGGTTTAACATTTTTTAAACAATCTTTTCTGCTTGCGTATAAATGTGCTTATACTTTTCATATCAAGCTGTTGACTGTGATTAAGGGATATAAGATGAGATTCAGACTTACGCCCCCTTTAGTGTTTTTAATTACCCTGGCTGCAATGTATTTGCTGGCTCAGTATTTTCCGGTATGGCGTTTCAGTTTTCCCGGCAAGATTTTATTAGAATGGGTGTTCAGTTTATTGGCTGTTGGTTTCGGGCTGGCAGGTATCATGGCTTTTGCCCGCGCGAAGACGGCACTAAGCCCAAGAAAAACAACACGGCTGGTGACGTCTGGCGTCTATCGGATATCAAGAAATCCGATTTACCTGGGGTTGCTATTGTTACTGATAGCGGTTTTTCTTAATTTGTCAGCCTTTTCCAGCCTGATAATGATTCCTGTGTTTGCCATTTACATGAATTATGTGCAGATTGCGGCAGAGGAAAGGGTACTGAAACACGCTTTTGGCCAGCAATATCAGGAGTATTGCCAGCATGTCAGGCGATGGTGCTGATAAGGCATCTGGTCATAAAACAGGGAGCTATGCGCTCCCTGTTTTGGTTCTGGTGACTAACAATCCGCAATGGAATGCTTAGGCATTAACGGCTGGCCGGCAAAGCGAATACCGCGCCAACCATATTTCATGAATGTCCGTATATTCATATGATCTGTGCCATCAGGGTTATTCAGTACAGCATCAAAATAGTGGTGTCCAAAACAGGCAAGTGTTTCCTGTTCAGAGAGTTTGTGTTGCTGGGCAAAGGCGAAAATACGGCACGAGCCTTCATTGCTGCCCGCTTCGTTGGCAAGCGTTTCATTGCCCAGACCGTTGCTGAATGCTGTCGGCCTGTAATCGTAGTGCTGGTCAATGACACTCAGAACGTTGTCGAAGATAACGCTCGTGGGTGATTCCTTGATGGTTGCGAGCAGCGTATCCATGCTGTTCTCCTGCTTCAGTTATATGGGGGGAAAACGGGGGGAATCCCCCCGTATCAGCCCTGCATAACCGGCATCATGCGTCGGATATGCAAAAGCTATTAGTGAATTCAGGCTTATTGTTGTATTGCTTAACGTTTACCTGATTTTTTGGACTGTTGTCTTAGCGCGTCGTCCAGCTCTTCCGGGTACAGGATAATGCCTTCCTGCTCCAGGTTTGGAAACACGACAATCGCCAGTTCGTCGTCTTCCAAGCCTGGCGTCCAGCGGCTGTGCCATTTATTAATTGAAATCGATTCAGGCTTACATTCGGCCCAGTCTCCTGTCGCCCAGGCTTGTGCGAACTCCTGATTTGGCCAAATTGGCACACAGTCTTCATCCTCGCTGTTTAACATGACACAGCCGTGTTCGTCGGTCAGAATCCAGATCTGCCCCTGACTGGTCACTTCTTTCAGCAGGTATTGACATCTTTTTTCCGCATCGTACTGCAAAATAGTGTCAATTTGTTCGGTGGATAAAGGGGTGGTGGACATAGTTGGACCCTGTTTTCGGATGTTGATTATTATGATCAGTTGACTTGGCGGAGCTATTGGCAACATTCAGAAAAACGGCCCTATAGATCGCCCAGAATCAACTGCTCTAAGCATAGTGGAAAGCGGGATGGGAAGAAAGGGGGGAAGGCCAGGCGAAAAAAATGCCAGCAGAGACTGGCATTTCTGATGAGAAGTCTGAAGTTATTTCAGCGTATAAGGTATCCGGACTGTCAATTGGAAATCAGGGGCATCAGCCGTTAACCCCGCTGCTGCGCCTACGTTGATGGTGGTTTCTCTGTTTACGGCATAGTTGGCACCGAACGAAATAGTATCCAGTTGCAGTAATTTCGCATCGTCAGGATACCCTCCGTTCACTTTCGATTTCAGTATGGTTTTGTGGTTCAGGCCAATGCTGAATGAGAATTTGGGGTTGACGGCAAAACCCATACCTGCACCCAGTGAGATGGTGTCCCCCAAGTCAATGGTATTGATTTGCGTACTTGGGGCTTCATCCGTAGCAGGAATTTGAATGCTGACGTCATCTTTAATGTTCCAGATATAGCTGGCATTAAGAAACAGCACTGCAGGGTCAAGTGGCATGATCATAGTGACGCCCGGTTCTATGCTTGGAAAGCCTGAGCCTGTAGGTAACTCTTTGAAATCATTGGTGCTATCAATAGGTACATCATAGGGTGAGCTCCCTGTGGTACTTTTGAAGCGAAGACTACCTATCCAATAGGGAGCTTCGAGCATATTGAACTGGTACTTAAATGCTGCTTCTATATCACCCAGATCGTTACCTTCAACTGTTTTAGTGGTGGGACTGTTGGAAGGTCCATTGATATCCCGCTCAGAAATGGAATCGTTACGGTAAACCCAGGGAATTCTGGCTTCGACTTCTAACCGGTTGGTGATCCCGTAACGCCCGGTGAGGCCAAAGGTCATGGTGGTTCTGTCAATATCACTGGCCCGTATCAGGCCAACAATGAGTGATGGCAGTACGGTATAACCTACCACCGAGACGGTATTGGAGGAGTTCTGGGTATAGGTTAAGGAAGAATCAAGAACGAAAGACCCTTTCGGTGTCAGTACCCCTGGCCTTTCCAGAATGTCTGTAACTGTCTGAACCTGACGCGACTTTTGTTGGGTTGTTGTAGATTCCTCTGCAGCAACCGTGGTTGAAAAGATCGCTATCAGCGCTAAAAGGCTGTGTGTGTTAAACTTTCTCACGATATCCTCACTTTGTTTGCAAAGGTCACCCCAAAAATGGCAGTCAGTTGCACTGACTTGTCATAAGAATAGTCAAGCATCCGATAAAAAGTGATCAATAAAAGGTTATTTTTGTCTTACTTCTGAATCCTGATAAAAACAGTATTAATCTCAATACAATTATTAGTAATGAGAATGGTGAATCCATTCTTAGAAATAAGCACGCTCAGACAAGGTGAATAAAGGAATGCGCGTGTTTTTTATTGCCATCGTTTTTATTAAAAATAATACAAACTAA
The DNA here is from genome assembly GCF_022014395.1 of Photobacterium sp. WH77. Taxonomy (NCBI): domain Bacteria; kingdom Pseudomonadati; phylum Pseudomonadota; class Gammaproteobacteria; order Vibrionales; family Vibrionaceae; genus Photobacterium; species Photobacterium sp. WH77. The sequence goes on from NZ_JAKLTE010000010.1 coordinate 88,845, forward strand.
AAAGTGGCGAAAACTAGTATTAAGTTATCTCTCGTGGCAACACGGGAGAGCAATAAAATAAAAACTCAACATATTTGGAGTCTTAATCATGCGTAAATCTAATCTCGCGCTGTTAGTGGCAGTCGTAGTTGCATCTCCACTGGCTCTGGCTAGTGGCTATCCTCAAGCACCTAGCTACGGCGGTGGTGGTTACGGTGGTCATAATGGTGGTTATGGTGATAATGATTCATCCATCGTTGATTCATTTAATGATGATATCACTAAGACAGCCACGCTGACTTATGACAGTGATAAAACCATTACAGATAGCTTCAATGAGGACAACGATACGCTGAAAATGAAGGACATCAATAACGATAAAAGCTTTAAGTACACAGATAACAGTGATAACAGCAAAAAGTTCCACTTCGAAAGTAACTTTAAGCACACTGAAACCTGGAAAATCGATATTGATAAAAACTTCTACATGGCGAAATCCGACCTGAAAGGTGAAGTCATTGGTAATGACGTCACATACGGCGGTGCTTGCTGTGATGATAAAGACTGGGGCCATGGTGGTTATGGTAACAGTGGTTACGGTAATGGTGGCAATCACGGCGGTGGTAATGCCGGTTCGCTGACAGTGACCCATGTGAATGATATGTCTGGTGCCTTTGCCGGTGCTTCAGGTATCAGCCTGGCAGGTCAAAACGCCGGTAACAACTCGCTGGTTCAACAAAGTGCTAGCACTAACGCTGTACTTCTGGGCCAATAACACATTAGCTGAGGGGTGTCAGAGACAGCTCTCAGGAGGACGTCATGAGATATTTAACGCTGACCGTAGCTGTACTGTTATCTTGGGGTGCAGTTGCTGATGAGTTGGATATTCTAACAAGTTCCGATACGTTGAGTGATAGTTCAATGTATGAGACTCGAGGTGGGCAGTACGAGCTCAACATTGACTACATGCAAGCCGATTCGGATATGTACGGTGATGTCGTGGGTAATGGCGCGTATGGCAATACAACTGGTAATAACGTAATTGATGGCGGAGCCTTCAGCGGATCATCAGGGGTATTCAACGTAGTCCAAAACACCGGTAATAATGTGTTAATTCAAAATGCGACCGTGGTTAACCTGACATTGAAGTAACACTGTTAGTGTATCTAAGCTGGATTATTTAATCCGGGAATAAAACTAAATGTTAAATTACTAGTAATTGATATTTGGTTTCGCAGGGCTAACATCATTGCTTCAACATCTATAACATTTACCCAGCATGAGATTTATTTAAATCTCATGCGTTATGGGGAACATAATTGGAGTAACATCATGCGTAAATCAAACGTGTTGTTATTAGCAGCGATTATTGCATCGCCTATGGCGTTTGCAAATGGTTATCCAGATGCAGATAACATCGAAGGCAGCTTCAATGATACTGTTGAGAAAACATTGACTGTCGATATCAGCAAATCAAAAGAAATCGATTATTCTTTCAATGAAGATAACGATGATCTTTATATGCGTGATATCGGTAATGATAAATCCAAAACCATTAAAGATAACAGCGATAATTCCTGGGTTGTGAAGAAAGTGTCTGATGTAGAAATCGACAAAACTTTCAAAAAATCATACAGCATGGATAAAGTACTCGCTGATTCGGAAATTGATGGTGAAGTGATTAGAAACGAAGTGACCTATGGCGGTGCTTGCTGTGATGGTAAAGCCGGTACTGTTGATGTTGAACACTATAACACTATGGTCAACTCGTTTAGTGATGCGTCTGGTATCAGCATTGCTGGTCAGAACGCAGGTAATAACTCTATGGTTCAGCAATCTACCAGCACCAACGCTACACTGTCTGGCTCTGCTAGTTACTAACCAAACCGGGCCGTCGCAAGGCGGCCCTTTCATTGTTTTTACCTATGGAGCCTTTCAATAGCCTTGAGAATCTCCGATAGATAAGAATGATTTCCTGCCTGACGACAATAAGAGCGGCGTCAGGTTAATAACAGCGAAGGGTGTGGTGATGAAAATAAAACTGGCAACCCTGGCATTGGCAGGATTAATGGTCAGCACAACCGTGAGTGCTCTGGACTATTTCCCAAGCCGAGGCGCATACAATGTAAAAGTGCAAAGTTATCAGGAGAAGCTCTTTGGTGATGTCATGCGCCAGCAGTACGACTTTAGTTGCGGCTCTGCGGCGGTGGCTTCACTGATGACCTATCACTACGGCATTGAGACCAATGAAAATACGGTATTCAAGTCGATGTTTGCAAATGGTGATCCTGAAAAAATAGAGAAACAGGGATTTTCCATGTTCGATATGAAGGCTTACATGCAGTCTGTTGGCCTGGATGCCAATGGTTATCGTCTTCCGCTTGAGAAATTTAAAACACTCGGGGTGCCCGCCATAACCATTGTCAATTTCGATGGCTATATGCACTTTGTGGTGATTAAAGGTATCAACAGTGAACAGATTATTCTGGGCGATCCGTCGCGTGGCACTATGGTGATGAAGCTCAGTGAATTTAAACCTTATTATCGCGGCTCGGTATTGCTGGTGAAAAATAAAGTGAAAGAGGGGCGCGAAAGTTTCATTACCCAAGAAAACTACAGTGTGTACAACCCTTCACCAGTATCTGATGCTGTCGCAAGGGACTCGCTGTCAACGTTCAGTATTACATTGCCGGGTACAAACGATTACTAAAAGGCAGAGGCTAGTATGAACAAGCTATCTTACTATGTTGTAGCAGCCACCCTGGGAGGTGCTGCTGTCATGGCAAATACTTCCGCGAACGCATTCACCAAGCCATCGAGTTTGTTGGTATTGAATGATTCGGGCATGATTGCCATGACACAATCGGAAATGTCTGCAATACGAGGGGGGTTCTCGGCGGAAGGTTCGCTGATAAGCATCGGGCTGAGTATTATCACGGCCCTTAACGGCGAAGAGATATTACGCTCGCATATTGCCAATTTCACCATCAGCAACGGGATGCTCACCACTACCGCAGGGTCAGCCTATTCAAGTGGCGAAATGCTCACTTTGAAGCAGGTGGGGGATAACAACTCTTTTGAACGGCCCAGTTTATTGCCCAACAGCATCATGCAGGTGGTGCAAAACAGCCTGGATGGCAGCAATATTCGTATTGAGAGAAACATAGACATTGATGCTGATATTAACGGATACATCCAGCATAGTGTAATGAAAAGCCGACTTGAGAATGCGATTTTGCATACAGGATATTGATAGTTATTTCCTTCCAATTTGTGTTGTTAGTGCCAAGGTACAGCAGGCTGCTGTACCTTTTTTGTATGCAGTTTTATCCAGCCAGGTATACGATCGTAAAAAGTTCCAGAAATGCCTAGAATCTTAAATTGTTGAATATTGGCCTATTATGTTGTGAGAAGACGCTTATTAAGACAATTCTTACTATTGATACCACGCGTATCAGTGGTTTCTTGCCTATATTTTCAATGAACATTAATAATAAATGTGCATTGAAATGAAGGTGACTTCTGATGGTAGGTCAATGTCAAAATAAAGCACTAAATGGCAGACTAGTGGCAATAGGATGTAACTACGAGCCTTGGATAGCGCTTCTCGAACAGTCAGGTTGGAAAACCCAGTGCTGTTATGATTTAAGAACGGTTGATTCAATCCTGGAAGAGTTCAGCCCATGTATTTGTATCGTTGATTTAAGCAATAATGATTTTAGCTTAAACAGCATATCTTTGAGGGCAAATAAAACCAAACAAGTGAGATGGATTGCTCTGATTAAAAAAGAGCAATTGAAAACAGATGCAATATGTCAGTTTATCAATAACTTTTGTGTCGACTATTTCACTGTACCCGTACCAGGCAGCCATCTGCTGGATACTGTTGGTCATCAGCTAGGCATGCTGGATATTGAATCCAGTTCCTGGCATGAGATTACCACCCAGCACGAGATGGGCTTGTTTGGTGAGTCAAAAACGATCAAACAATTACGTGACATGGTTCGTCGTGTGGCGTTAACAGAAGTTAACGTGTTTCTTACCGGGGAGAATGGCACGGGCAAAGAGCTGATAGCCAAGTCTGTTCATAACCTGTCCAAACGCAAACATGCCCCCTTTGTGACGATTAATTGCGGGGCACTCAGCAAAGATGATGAAAAGCTGAACTTCCTCAGGCATGTGTCAAAGCCTGATGAGGAAGGCACAGGCTTTAACGGCACCATCATGCTGGATAATGTGGAAGAGTTAACCAAAGAATTTCAGGAATTACTCTTGTCCTTCATTCAGGCTCCTGGCAATGATTCTCTGGACGGCGATTCAGCTTGCGATGTTCGCATTATTGCGGCAACCAGCGCAGATCTGGACGCCTTGGTAGCTAAAGGGGAATTCAGCAAAGAATTGTTTTATCGTCTGAATGTCTTCCACATAAAAGTACCGACCTTGCGAGAGCGTGGTTCTGACATTTTCTTGTTAGCAGAAACCTTTTTGCAGAAGTTTGCCAAGGAATACAGCACCATGGCATCGAGCTTCTCGGAAGACTCCAAGCAACTCTTGCTGCGCTACAGTTGGCCGGGCAATGTCCGTGAGCTGATTAATCAGGTCAAACGGGCAGCGTTGCTGGCGGAGGGGAACGAAGTAAGGGCTGAGCATTTTGATTTGCCCAGCAAGGCTAATTTCAAGCAAAGCTTGCGTAATATTAAGGATGAAGCAGAGAAAGACGTGTTGGTGGCGGTACTGGAAACACACAGGGGTCAGGTTGCTTCGGCAGCCAAAGATTTAGGTGTGTCACGTGCAACCATGTACCGGTTACTGAACAAGCACAATATTGTGCCTGATGTACGTCACTATAACTCGTCGTTTATGCGTGAATAATCCGTAAGCAGGAAGTGAAACACCCCGCACCAAAGTGCGGGGTGTTTGTTTATATACGGTTTGAACGAGATGAGTTCTTAGTGAGACAACAAAATGATTTCGTTGTGCTCATCTGAATCTGTATTGGTGTAGACACACTCTGGCTGGTCAACCATAAGCTCATCCATGGTTGGCACAACGAGTGTTGCCAGGTTGATACTGTCCATTTGTGTTCCTTACTGCTTATCGTTTACTACTAATCATGGTTTCTGTCATTGTCTGCCAGAAACACTATGTGTTTGAGATGACATTAACATGACAATGCGGCGATGTGCAGAGTCGCTTGGCTATCATTGACTCTTGTTCACAAATTCGTCGCCTATAAATCAATCGCCCACAAATCAGCCCGAGACCTTAGTATCCGCTTTGTTTAAAGGCCGGAGCCCGGCAGCAAAGGGATGTCCAGTACCAGCGGGCAGTGATCCGACAGCGTTAAGCGGCTGACATCTTTTTGGGAAAACGGATACTGATAGACCTTTCCCTGCCTGAGGACATCAGCAATGTCGGCAGACGCCACAAAGTGATCGATCAAAGCGGTGTATCGCCGGTATTCTGCCTTGCGTTTGGAGCGGTTCAGACGAACATAGCACGAGGCGTTCACGTCTTTTGTCAGCAGATGGACAGAATGACGATCTGAAGAAGGGGCGCTCAGGGAACGATACAACCAGTCACCGCTGTCTGCCATCCGGTGATTAAAGTCGCCACTGATCAAAAACGATTCTTTAGCTGCCAGACGTTGATCAATCCAGTTTTTCAGTACGCCAGCCTGATAGCTCAGGACACGGCAGGACGCAGACTGTCTGTTGATCTTGCTGGTGTAGCAGCCCGATTTTAAATGTACGCTCAGCAGATGTATGGGCGTGCCTGACTGAGGATGAACAATCACATACGTTCCGTAGCGAAGGCGGCCTTTTCTGGCTCGTTCGCCTGATTTGGGCGCGGTGCGGATATTCAGACTGGCGATATCTTGCGGGTCACTGACGGGCAGGGATTGCCGGATAGCAAAGCCAGTGTACTGATTGCCGTCTCTGAAGCTTTCGCTGGCTTTGCCGTGCCGGTCGGAAAGATACAGCGAGTACTGATCTTTGGGCAGGATTCGCTCAACGGCTTCCTTACTGTCTGCTTCCTGAAACGCAATAATGTCCGGTGAGACCCGGCGGATCACATCAGTAAAATAGGCATAATCGGCATCGGTGCGGGGTACCCGGGGCGTGCCAAACCATTCCAGATTCCAGCTCATAACAGTCAGTGATTGCCGTTGTGGCTGTTCGCGGCCAAAAGAGGACAGGCTGTCTGATGCATAGCTGAACATACTGAAAAAACTGACACAGAGGATCAGGATGAACGTCATTCCAACGTCTGGCCGAATTCTGTTTACCCTTGTTAACCTTGCCGCCATCAGACGTTCTCCTGCACTGAAATGAAACACATATCAAAGTGTAACCGACATTTAAGCATTCCTGATTCAGATCAAAGCAAAGCTGCGGCATCTGTCGCTTAATGCACAACATATTGTGTCTTGTGCTAAAAACAGTGTGCTTATTTTGTGTTTGTGGGGTGTGTGGTGACAGTGAACAAGGACAGCGACAACAGGCTGGAAGCGATGTTGCAAGATATTCGCGGACTGATGGGACAAACCCATGCTGAACTGCTGAATGAAAACGCGAACAAAGACAGCAGAGTCATTCCTACTCAGCGGGATTTATTGGCGGGGATAGTGGCAAAGCACTATGCTCGTCAATTTTTGTTGCCTCAGGATATTGCCGATGCGCACGACAGTGGCGATCTGCACTTTCATGATCTGGATTATGCCCCTTTCTTCCCCATGTTTAACTGCATGCTGATCGATCTTGAAACCATGCTGACCCAGGGTTTCAAGATGGGGAATGCCGATATCGCAACGCCTCGCTCTATCTTAACGGCAACAGCGGTGACTGCTCAGATCATCGCCCAGGTCGCCAGCCATATTTATGGCGGCACAACGGTGAACCGTATTGATGAAGTATTGGCACCCTATGTCACCAGAAGTTATCAAAAGCACCTGGACATTGCCCGGGAATGGGAGATCCCCGATGCCAGAGCATACGCCCGGCAGAGGACGGAAAAAGAATGCTTTGATGCCTTTCAGTCGCTGGAATATGAAGTGAATACCTTGCATACCGCTAATGGGCAGACGCCTTTTGTCACTTTTGGTTTTGGTCTTGGCACGTCCTGGGAATCACGTCTTATCCAGGAATCCATGCTGAAAAACCGTATTGCCGGCCTGGGAAAAAACAGAAAAACCGCCGTGTTCCCCAAACTGGTGTTTGCCATTAAAGACGGCATCAACCATAAACCGGAGGACGGCAATTATGATATCAAGCAGCTTGCGCTGGCGTGTGCGTCAAAACGCATGTACCCCGATATTCTGAATGTCGAACAGGTAGAATCGGTGACGGGCTCGTTCAAAACGCCCATGGGGTGCCGCAGTTTTCTGGATCGTTTTGAAGCCGATGGCAAGATCGTGCATGAAGGGCGGTGTAATCTGGGCGTCGTCAGCCTGAATTTACCGCGTATTGCGCTGGAAGCCTGTGGCCAGGAAGAGGTCTTCTACCGGTTACTGTCAGTGCGGTTACAGCTCGCCAAAGAAGCACTGGCGTACCGAATATCATCGTTAAACGGTGTGAAAGCCAAAGTGGCGCCCATTTTGTACATGGAAGGCGCCTGCGGCGTACGGCTTGGCCCTGAAGATGATGTCAGCGATTTATTCCGCCACGGCCGGGCATCAATTTCGCTGGGCTATATTGGCTTACATGAAACAGTCAATGCACTGTATGGCAGTGATGTGCATATTTTTGATAGCCAGAACAGGCAGGAAAAAGCGCTGGCCATCGTTCGTTTTCTGCGACAAGCCGTGGACAGCTGGAAGCAGGAAACCGGTTACGGATTCAGTTTGTATGCCACACCCAGTGAAAACCTGTGCAGCCGTTTTTGTGCGCTGGACAGAAAACAGTTCGGTGAAATTAAAGGGGTAACGGATAAAGGTTACTACACCAACAGTTTTCATCTGGATGTCGAAAAGAAAGTGAATCCTTACGACAAAATTGACTTTGAAATGGCTTACCCCGCAGTGTCCAGCGGGGGATTCATCTGCTACGGCGAGTATCCGAATCTGCAGCATAACCTGGAAGCGCTTGAGAATGTGTGGGATTACAGCTATGCCCGGGTACCTTATTACGGGACAAATACCCCTATCGATGAATGCTACGAGTGTGGCTTTTCGGGGGAGTTTTGCTGCACCAGCAAGGGGTTTACCTGCCCTGCATGCGGCAATGGAGAGCCTGCCAGAGTGTCTGTTATTCGACGGGTCTGCGGTTATCTTGGCAGCCCGGATGCCCGGCCTTTCAATACCGGAAAGCAGGAAGAAGTCCGTCGTCGTGTCAAACATATGTAACGCCGGGAGTGAGAGTGAACTTTCATCAATACTATAACTGCGATGTGGTCAACGGCCCGGGCACACGCTGTACCTTGTTTGTCTCAGGTTGTGAGCACCAGTGCCGGGGTTGCTATAACCAAGCGACCTGGCCGGTTAGCAGCGGCAGGTATTTCGATCAGCAAATGGAAGATGCCATCATCGCTGATTTGCAGGACACGCGTATTTTACGCCGGGGCTTGTCGCTGTCTGGTGGCGATCCGCTTCATCCGGCTAATCTGGTCAGCATCAGTCAATTAGTGAAACGGGTCAGACAGGAATGCCCGGATAAAGATATCTGGCTGTGGACCGGGTACCTGATGGAAAACCTGACCGCAGAGCAAAGGCGGGTGACATCTTATATTGACGTGATGATTGATGGCCCGTTTATTCAGGCATTACATCATGCGTCACTTATCTGGCGGGGCAGCAGCAACCAGCGGGTATTGCGCAAAGCCGGGCCGTCAGGTGTATGGGTAGAAATGAATAATTATCAACAGTTCGGATATTAACCCATTCAATTTTCATGGGTTTTACTGATAACTGCTAAAGTTATCCACTGTTTCTGTGTATAACTGTGGGAAAACATAGTGCATGAATAATACAGAGGTGGATAAACCCATGGTTAAAACACCGACCAGTGCTGGGCTTAGCGGGGAAATTTCGATACACTTCGCCACCCGATACAAACCAAGAACGACTCGAGTCCTGCTATGTCACGAACAATTATTTACACCTATAAGGATCAGGAAAAGCACATCAGTTTTTCCTACAGCCAGTTTCGCTCCATTCATGAGGCGGTTGCCGCCGCAGAAGGGATTGATTTAACAGGATATCTGAAAATGGAACAGCAGGTAGAAGCTGTGTCCAGCGGCGAGAAGGCAGTAAGAGATTTTCGTGACAGCCATTTCCGTAAGCTGGGGTTCGGCAAAATAACGCTGGCACCGAAACAACATCGCGGAATTGGTGAAAAATAATTTATCTTTTTGCTGTACGCAATTGCAGTAAGCGGTAAATCCACCAACCTGCCAGAGCGGCCAACAAATGCTTGATGCTGTGGCCGCTTATCCACCCTTCAGTCAGCATAAATATACCTGTGTCTTGCAGCTCCGCAATCTTGGCGAATCCATATGTCACCAGTGCCGCCAGATAATATCTGCTACCGGGGCGCCTTTCTTTATACAGCATCAGAATCAGTGGCAAATGCACAATGGGCAGCAACTGAATCAGAATATACGCACTTAAATCCGCTGCATCTCCCTGAGTGGTCGTCATCAAATACCAGTACACAACGGCAAGCAGCCCGTAGACATTAAATGGGAACAGCAATCGCTGTCCTAACCTCGGCGAAATGTACTCGCTTAAAACAATGCAATACAAGTTAACAAAAGCCAGGCTGATCGGAATGCGATCTAACATTAATCCGAACGGATCGGGCGAGAGATGGTAAAACGCTGAGCCAAGGCTGGTGGCTAACAGGGCCTGAAAAAACAGAAAATACGCGCTGGATATTTCAGGTTCGATAACCTGATCAGCCTGTCGCGACGGGATCTGGCTAAGTAGCCTGATACCCAGCAACCCGACCAAGGCAAACGGCAGGTTGGACATGACGTTGGTGAAGTTGTTGATACCCAATCGCTGGTGGTTATCGGCATAATCGTAAAAACTGGCTGGCTGGGTAATCGGTGCCCAGTACAGGGTCACAACAATGAGCAACAGTGCCGACCCAATCAACAGCCCCGCTTTTCGTTGATCCGAACCAGGCATGACAGTCAATGGCTGCTACTTTTTCATCGCAATGAAAGTATGAATGTGCCATTGGCGCTTTTCGCCCGTCAGCTGCGAAGAGACTTCATGGCGTTGCTGCCAGGACACGACGTAGAACTGGCTGAACAGCCGCTCCAGCTCAGGCTTGCTGTGCGTCATTATCTTGTCTGAAAAGTCGGAATCATCACCATTCATGCCCAGAAAGTGACCACAGAAGATGCCCCCCGGATTGACGCACTGTACAATTTTCTGCCATACACCATAAAAATCGGCGCGCGGACAGAAGAACAAAGATGCACTGGCATTCACCAGATGGGCTTTAGGGAAGCGGTATTCGCTGAAAGAGCAGTGCTGCAGATCCAGTAGCGGGTTGGAGGCAGCAAGAGGGTGTGTGGATAACTGCCTCAGGCTCTCCAGATTACTGTCAAAGGCATACACGCGATAACGCTGTTCTAACAGATAGAAGGTATCTCTGCCATGGCCGCACCCGCAGTCAACCGCCACTTTCCCTCTGAGTCGCTCACCCAGTAATTGATGCGCTTCAACCAAGTGCGTACGGGGCGCTTGCAGAGAGGATGGAAAAAGATAGGTTTGCCAGTCTATTGTGGCCATGTATACCTCGATAATGCTCACTTCGTGGTCATTTCAAGTATAAGCGGTGCGTGCTGAAGCCAGCGTTCAATAGTTAGACACAGCGACAATCTCTGTTCATCCTCTGCTTGCGAATTCTCAGACCAGTAATCAATGGCCCTGGCAGACGGACAGAGGTAAAGCCGTTGTGCCGCATCAAGAATTTGATCTTACATTGCGCACAAACTTTGCTACTATTTGCGCCAACAAGCCCGCGAACCAGCGAGCCCCCACTCAAGAGAGAAATCATCATGACGAAATTAACTGCAGACGTACAGGCGAATGCTGAATTGTTCTTCACTGAGTCTAAAGAGACGCATGTGGTGTACGGCCTGTGTAATGAAGAAGGGGATTGGTTGTCAGTTGACTCAAGCGAGTTTGAAGAGTCGGAAGTCATGCCGTTCTGGTCCACTGAAGCGGATGCAAAATTTCATTGTGTGGAAGAATGGGCTGAATTTCAGCCATCTCAGCTGCCGTTAGACGTGTTTGTGCAGGACTGGATGATCACACTTTCTGAAGAAGGAGTACTGGTTGGTCTGAACTGGAACCAGGAACTGGAAGGTGCTGAAATGGAGCCGCAGGAAGTGGCTAAACAGTACCTGTAATCCCCTTCGAATATACAGTGAAAACCGCCGGCAGGCGGTTTTTTTGGCGCTATTTTTTATAAAAGCAGGCGATTTATGGATTCAAAACGTTATCAGGCCGGGCTGGCGAGGCTCAACGAACTCGACCCGGATGCAGAGCAGCATTTGAAGGAAACCTTTCAGGCAATTTGTCCAGAGCTGGCCGATTTTATTATCAGCTTTCCGTTTGGTGACGTGCTTTCCAGAGACGGGCTGGATTTCCAGACCCGCGAGCTGGCGACCATTTCGGCGTTAACGGCGATGGGCAACTGCCAGCCGCAACTGGCCAGTCATATCAAAGGGGCACTCCATATTGGCTGCCAGCCTCAGCAGATTGTCGAAGTGATATTGCAGATGGCCGTCTATGCCGGTTTTCCGGCCGCGATTAACGGCATGACAGTGGCAAAAAGCGTGTTTCAGGAGTCAGGCATCATTCACACTGAGCTGAGCGACTAAGCAGAAGCAGCCTGAAGCCAGTTTGAATTCGCTCATTGTAAGATCATGTTTTTAAAGATAATGAAATCGAAGCGTCATTAAGATTACGCCCAGTTGTAACACTATGCGCTCAGTATGTGTGCCCGTTCATACATAAAAACTGATAATGCACTTAACTGGGGAAGTCTGATGAGCAAGGCAACATTTGATCCAACATGTTATAACAAAAGTGGCAATGAAACGTTTCAACAGGTGCTTGATAAGCACCTTTCCCGCCGTACCGCACTGAAAAGCACTCTTGGTCTGGGTGCACTGACTGCCTTGAGCACTTTTGGTCTGGCCGGCTGTGGCAGCGACAGTAACTCTGGTAAATCTAACGGCGGCTCGGGGACAAATCCTGAAGTGCCAAACCGAAGCACAGCTGTGCTGAATTTTGATTCCATTCCCGGCTCTTTACTGGACGCCGTAGCAGTACCGGCCGGTTATTCTGCCCAGGTATTGGTGCCCTGGGGCACACCTCTGAATAATAAAGCCAGCGCCTGGGATAACACAGGCAATAACTCGGCAGAGGACCAGGCAAACGCGATGGGGATGCATCATGACGGCATGCACTTTTTCCCGCTTAACGACGCCGCCGATGACGGTTTACTGTGTATCAACCATGAGTACATCGATTCGAATGCGCTGCACCCTCACGGCCCGAGTAAAGATTCTGGCACCAATCTGCGCGCTAGTGCTGAAGAAATCCGCAAAGAGATCAACGCTCACGGCGTCAGTGTGGTTCGCGTAAAATTGAATGGGAATCAGTGGGCGATTGTCGATAACGATCCGCTTAACCGACGTTTTACGGCGGCTACTGTGATGGATATGGCAGGCCCGCTGGCGTACACCTCTTACCTCGAAACCCGCTTTTCACCCGATGGCAGTCAGACCCGTGGCACACTGAACAACTGCGGTAACGGCTATACCCCCTGGGGCACTTATCTGACGTGTGAAGAGAACTGGCCGGGTTATTTTGTCAATAAAGGTACCAAGACCGAAGAGCAGAATCGCATCGGTGTATCAGGCTCGGCTACACGTTATGGCTGGGATGATCTGGCCGGTGATGCCGATGAGCGCCTTGATGAATTCACGCGTTTTAATGTTACACCAACCGCAGCAAGTGCCGCCGCCGATTACCGCAACGAAGCCAATGGTTTTGGTTATATCGTTGAAATCGATCCGTACAGCCAGAATGCCCGTGCGGTAAAACGTACCGCTTTGGGCCGTTTCCGTCATGAAGGCTGCGCCTTCGGCAAGGTGGAGGAAGGAAAGCCGATTGTTTTTTACTCGGGGCATGACTCTAAATTCGAATACATCTACAAATTTGTCTCTGACGCGGTATGGGACCCGGCAGATGCTAATCCGTCAAACCGCCGCGCTGCGGGCGATAAGTATATGGATCACGGCACCTTGTATGTGGCGAAGTTTTCAGAAGACGGTGCAGGTAGCTGGTTACCACTGACGATGAACAGCCCGACTACAGGCGGTGGTGTGCTCGGCGATATGTTCGATTCATTGGCCGCTATTTTGCTCAATACCGCCGGGGCGGCTGATCTTGTGGGTGCAACGCCAATGGATAGACCGGAATGGGCTTCGATAGATCCCTTCACCGGTACTGTGTATATGACGCTGACCAACAATTCGAGCCGCACAGAAGCCAACGTCGCAAACCCGCGCCTGAACAACTACTTTGGTCATATTATCCGCTGGGACGAAGGCAGCGATGTGACCTCGTTCAGCTGGGACATTTTCCTGTTTGGCTCACCCGCCAGTGCAGACGCCGACACTAATCTGTCTGGCCTGACTGATCTCAATATGTTTGCCAGCCCGGATGGCCTGGCATTTGATGAGCGCGGTATCCTGTGGGTACAGACGGATAACGGGGCGGCGGATGTCACCAGTTACACCAATGATCAGATGCTGGCGATTGTACCCTCAGCTATGGTGGACAGTCAGGGTCAGCAGCAAGCGGTCACCGGCGCAAACCAAAGCCAGCTGAAACGTTTTTTTGTCGGCCCTAACGGTTGTGAAGTGACGGGCTTTGCTATCAGTCCTGACTATAAGTCTGTCTTTATTAATATTCAGCATCCGGACAATTGGCCGTATTCTGATAACGCGACGACAGAAACCCCGTCGGGCCAGACGGTTCGCCCTCGTGCCGCCACTGTAGTGATTCGTCGTAATGATGGCGGAGAGATTGGCATTTGATGTCACGGTGTCCTAACCCTTTATCAACCCGCAGTCTGACTGCGGGTTTTTCGTTGTGATTTCTTTTGATTTCTTTCTTTCAATCTCTTCCCTTTGATACATTTTTTCGCGACTTTCCCTGACGAAGATTCCATTAAAATTCACCCTGATGCATAATAGATCTCTGATTTTTAAAGGATGTTTTGAAGTGTCTTCCAGATTGGCCGGGGTCACCGTCAGGATTGATAGCGAATGAGAAATGCAGGTGTGAAGGTTGTTCTGCTGCTTGTTATGACTGTGGTATCTGTCGCTGTTAAGGCTGCGCCATCACAGCCGCCGGGATGTGTGATTCTGTTGCATGGTCTTGCCAGAACAGCAAACGCGATGGATACCATGACAAAGGCACTGGAGCTGGCAGGGTATCAGACTGTGAATATGGATTACCCGTCGACAACGGCAAGTATTGAGTCCCTTGCGGCGTCCGTCATTCCAGCAGCTCTGTCTCAGTGCCAGCACATTGAACCGGTTCATTTTGTTACACACTCAATGGGCGGCATCTTAGTCCGGCAGTATCTGTCGGTAAATCGCATAGCAGGCCTTGGCAGGGTCGTGATGCTCGCTCCGCCTAACAAAGGCAGTGAAATTGTGGATACCATGCGTGATTTTACACTGTATCAGTGGATTTACGGCCCGGCGGGACAACAGTTGGGCACGGATAAGGCCAGTGTGCCTAATACGCTCGGACCGGTTCAGTTTGAGCTGGGCGTGATTGCCGGCAATTACAGTATCAGCCTGCTGACCTCCTGGCTGTTGCCTTTGCCTCATGATGGTAAAGTGTCGGTCGTCAGTACCCAGGTCGAGGGGATGAAATCGCATCTGGTCCTGCCGGTCAGCCATACCTTTATCATGAACAATCATGAAGTTATTGCTCAGACCATGGCATTTTTACGTCAGGGCCGCTTTATAGATAATCATTAAAAGATTCAAGGATCGCCCGCATGTTTGTACTACCTACACCACGGCTAGCCTTAACGGATTTCCTGCCGTCAGATACAGATGCGTATCTGGCGATGGCACAAGATGAAAAGTATCAGCGTTTTTACAGTGAACAAGATTGCAATGAGAAGGCTATGCGTGATCTGGTCACTCTGTTTGTTGAGCAGGCCAGAGAACGCCCCCGGGCAAAATATCAGTTAGCGATCCGTCTGGCACAAGGCAAGGAGCCAGTGTCTCCTTTGATCGGTACTGCGGGATTACGCATAGATAACAGCGGTGATGCGTCGGTTGGCTGCGGTTTGCTGCGAGCCTGTCATGGGCAGGGCATTGCTGAAGAAGCAATGATAGGGTTAGTCAACTTTGGTTTTGAAGATTTAGGTCTTCACCGAGTGTATGCAGAAACGTTGGCGGCCAATAAAGCGGCAATAGCACTTTGTCGTCGTCTTGGTATGATCGAAACCGAAAGGCTGCATTCCCACCGTTACTTTAAAGGGCGCTGGTGGGACGCTGTCACTATGGAAATGGATCTTCACCGCTGGAAAAAAACGGGGCTGTCTTTCGCTGCACCCGGATGTGGAAATAGCCTCACCTGAGCGGATTGTGCCAGGTGAGGTCTGTATGTTCAGGCTGAGGTTCAGTTTGCCTGAGAGAGGTTGTTATGAAAAAAGTGATGCAAGTCGTTGCTGCTCTGGCCATATTACTGGCTGTTTTCTGGGCAGGTATGCAATTTGAACGTTTTCGCTATGAAGATGTGTGTTTGGATATGGGCGGCGGCAGAAACCCGGGTGATTTCCCGATCTGCGTGATTCAGACTCCTTGATCACGCTTGTCTAGAGACAGTATTTAGCAGGTAAAAGAGTATTTTGGTTGTAGGGTAACTAATATGGATGTGATTGAGATTCAGGACGTTTCACCTTTTAAGGCGCAGTTAATTCCGCTGTTGCAAAACTGCGTGGATGACGGTGCTTCAATAGGTTTTTTGCCACCGTTAAGCGATGAGGAAGCAGAGGCTTACTGGCTTGGGGTGGCGAATGACATAGGTGACGGGCGTAAGTTGTTTGTGGCCTGTGAAGGGGATGCAGTCATTGGCACAGTGCAGCTTGCTTTGACATCAAAACGTAACGGGTGCCACAGGGCTGAAGTGGAAAAACTGATGGTTAACACGGCTGCCCGCGGCAAAGGGGTAGGAAAAGCATTGATGACCACAGCTGAATTATGCTGTCAGCAATTGCAGCGCAGCCTGATTGTGCTGGATACCCGGGAAGGGGATGTTGCTTCATCCCTCTATCGTAAGCTGGGCTATACAGAAGCGGGAAGAATCCCTGATTTTGCCCTGAGTGCGTCAGGTCAGTTCGATGCAACGGTATTTTTTTATAAACAATTAACGTGTTAAAACCTTGTGGGCTTTAATGCTACAGGCAGCACCGGGAGTGGGTATAACGCTGTCGGTCTGTTGCTGAGCAGCCTTTAACTCTTTGACAGCGAGCGTTTTCTTGCCTGAAAACGGTTCAGGGAAATTGCCTCGAAGGCTTGTTCTGGCCGCAGAGACAGGCATTGTTGATGAACCGCCAAAAAATGTTTACCCCCCTGATTACCTGTGTTGCAACGAGTAGCCAATGGCATTCAGCTAAGACAAGATGATATATTTTGCCTTAGCTGAATGAGAAGTTGTTGAATCGTAGGATCGGTCACTATGCTAGCACCAGAGAACCCCAGAAACGAAGTTGAGCGTTTGCAATGCTTGCGTTCCTTGTCTTTGCTGGATACGGATCGGGAAGAAAGGTTCGACCGGATAACGCGTCTTGCCAGGCGGCTTTTCAATGTGCCGGTTGCAACAGTGACGCTGGTTGGTGATGACAGACAGTGGTTTAAATCCTGCTGCGGTGCTGAACTGATAGAAACCAGCCGGGAAGTGTCATTTTGCGGACACGCAATCCTGGCTGATGGCCCTTTTATTGTTTCTGATGCATCTCAGGACACACGGTTTCATGATAACCCTTTGGTTTCCGGCCCTCCCCATATCCGCTTTTATGCGGGTGTCTCTTTGGTTTACGACAATAAATACAAGCTGGGCACCTTGTGTATCTTCGACCATCAGCCCCACTCGATGAGCAAAGATGAAATCAGGGATCTGGTTGATCTGGCCAAGATGGCCGAGCAGGAGTTGTCTGCCCTGCATGATGCAACCATTGATGAATTGACTCAGATATCCAACCGCCGCGGTTTCATCAAACTGGCGACCAAGAGCCTGGAAAACAGCCATCTTCATGGCACGCCGTTTTCACTGGCATTTTTCGATCTCAATAAATTCAAAGACATTAATGATCAATTTGGCCACCAGGCCGGTGATAATGCGCTGAAAGATTTTGCCTTGCTGATCAGCCAGAGTTTTCGCTATTCCGATTTATTTGCCAGAGTTGGTGGGGATGAGTTTGTCGTACTGTATTCAGGGATGACGGAAGAGGAAACGCGGCAGACTATAGAGCGTTTTCAACAGACGGTCGATGTGTTCAATACCCGGCAAAACCGCCCGTATCAGTTATCTTTCAGTGCCGGCGTCTACAGCTTGCCGGCAGGTAAAGTGATGAACCTGGACGAGATTCTGGCGAAAGCGGATTCAAGAATGTATCTCAGTAAAATGCAATCCTGATGGCTTTAAAACACCCTCCAGCTGCTGAGGCTGGAGGGTGTTGTGTCCTATAATAATTATTTTTTCAATGTTTTTGGTGCAGCACTGCGGCTACGGATCGCTTTTTGTAATCGCATCCGGCGCTCTGCAGCAGATTGATCCGGATTATTGGTACGGCCTTTGCGATCACGGTATGAGGCTTTGGTGTTCAGTTTCTCAATCAGTGCATCACGTTTAGCAGGCTCATAACCTTCAAGAATGACCCGGCGAATGCGTTGCTTGATGAGCTTTTCAACTTGCAGCAAGGTCAGTTCTTCTTCGCGGCTGACAAAGGAAATGGCATGGCCTTGCTGACCGGCACGACCGGTACGGCCAATGCGGTGTACATAATCTTCGGCAAGAAATGGCATGTCATAGTTCACAACATGCGGTAAGCCTTGAATATCCAGTCCGCGTGCAGCAACTTCCGTCGCAACCATCACCCGGGCTTTCCCTGTCGTAAACTCTTCCAGAGCACGGCGACGCGCACTTTGTGCTTTATCACCATGACAAAGAACGGCTTTGATACCGTCGAGTTTCAGCTCTGTCACCAGGTCATTGGCGGTTTCTTTGTAATTCACAAACACCAGTACCTGCTGCCAGTTCTTTTTACCAATCAGCTCAGAAAGCAGCTCGCGTTTGCGATCTTCATCAACAGGGTAAACCACATGCGCCACGGTTTCTGCCGTGGAGTTTTCAGGTGTGACAGAAATACGCTTTGGCTTATTTGTGATGTCGCCAGCCAGTTTGTTCATCAGGCTGGAGAATGTGGCAGAGAACAGCATGGTTTGCGGATGGCCCTGAATGCCACTCATAATAGTGCGGATATCGCTAATGAAGCCCATGTCTAACATACGGTCAGCTTCGTCAAACACCAGAAATTCCAGGTTCGTTAACGACAGATTACCTAAATCCAGGTGCTCAATTAAGCGGCCTGGTGTTGCAACCAGAATGTCGACGCCACTTTCAAGCTGCTTTTCCTGACTCGACATTTTCTTTCCGCCGAAAACAGCAGCAACACGTAATTCCAGATACTGGCTGTAATCTGAAATATTACGTGCAATCTGCTCTGCCAGTTCACGTGTCGGCGCCAGGATCAGCGCGCGCGTCGTATAACTTTTTCTCGGCTTGGGGGTGTCGGCAATTTTCTGAATGATCGGCAGCGAAAAAGCGGCTGTTTTGCCCGTACCAGTCTGGGCATTTGCCACAATGTCCTCACCACGACGAGCAGCAGGTATCGCTTTTTGCTGAATGGGTGTCATTTTTTCATAACCACATTCATCCAAAGCGCGAACAATTTCCGGAGCAAAATTTTGTGAAGCAAATGACATGTTACATTCCTACAGACGGTATACCGAACGAAACGCTAAGCTGAGGATTCCGTTTGGTATGACTGACCAAAACCACGGATTATAGAGCAATAATCATAGCCTGTGGCAGATGATTTGAGCTTTAGCTGAAAAATTACGCAATAAAGGCGGATATCCGGCCTGAAATAAGCCCGGCTTATTTCAGGAAAGAGGAGAGAGCAGAAGTGGCGGGTTGTCAGTAATAATGATATCGACGCCCCACTGGTAAAATTGTGCAACCAGTTCCGGTTTATTCATGGTCCAGATATGAAGATCCAACCCGGCCTGTTTGATCGTGCTCGCCAGTGTTTCGTTCAGTAACCGATAGTCCATATGGACACTGAACAGTTCAAGTTTCTCTGACAATCCCATCAGATCTTCCGGCACGCTGTCGCAGATCAACCCTCGGCGGATATGAGGCATCACCTGCTGGCAATAGGCGACAGCGTTAACGGAAAAGCTCGACAATATCAGCGATTCCGCAGGGAAACCATTGGCCGCAATGGTGTCTGCAACCTTACTGACCAGTAGCTCGGTGTCTGCTTCATCATGAATCTTGATTTCCAGATTGAGCTTAAGTTTGTATGCACGGCAGGCTGTGAGCGCTTCTTCCAGCGTCAGAATGCGTTCATTGGTAAAGTTGGTGCTAAACCAGCTACCGGCGTCAAGTGCTTTCAATTCAGCCAGATTCAGTTCACGTACATAACCCCGGCCGTTGGTGCAGCGGTTCACTTTTTTGTCGTGAAATATTACCGGGATAAAATCCGCACAGAGTTGGGTATCCATTTCAACCCACTGAACCTGATGTTTAGCGGCTTCCTGCAAGCCAGCCAGGGTGTTTTCAGGAGCCAGCGCAGCGGCTCCGCGATGTCCGGAAATCATGTGTGATCAGTACCATCAAGAAAAATGAGACAGGTAACGACTGTATCTGTGAATATGCCTCAGGATTATAACAGTTCAATGACGGTAAACGTCCAGGTATTGTTCAGCGATCCGTTGTCGCTGCCCCCACATAGCTGCCGAGTTTGATGAAATAGTGTTTGCTGCAATGGCTGCACTGGAACTTATGACTATTTTTGTTAAGAATTTTATCTAACATCGTTCGGCGAATACGCAGTGGAACACTCTTGCTTTTGCAATGTGGACACATAATCGTGCTTTTTTTTCTATGAAATAGTGGGCGTATTGTATTCGACAAATTAATCAATTCAGTGATTTACGTCACAAATCACTATTGCATATGCGGCAGGGTGTAATGCATAAGTTGAATATTGCCTAAATGTCAGTCAAATGAAGGTGAAATCTTGCTTTTGTGTTCGGAGAAGAAAAATGAAAGCTCGGTATGAGTGTGTTACCATTCGCCGACTTTTAACCGTGTAGCTGATGCCGCCACCTTAATAACTGAGGGATGCAGCGACTTTCCGCTTCGCACGATGACGATAGATTGATGAGGAATTTAGTATGAAACTGACTGTGCTGGATCAGGCATTGTTTGACCACTTGTATCGTGACATTAGAGAGTTTCGTACTACGTTTGATCTGGACATTGAGAATCCATCGACGCTGAATGAGCAAATGGACCAGTTACATACCTCGCTGGCAGTAGAAGAACTGACAGAACTGGCGGAAGCTGATTCTCTGGTTGAGCAGGCCGATGCCATTGTCGACACTGTGTATGTGCTGATGGGACGGCTGGTGCACCTGGGTGATAGCAAGGTTCAGGACAACTTGGGTATCAGTTATATGATTGACCTGTTACTGCAAATTGCCAAACGACTCAATATCGATTTCGTTCCCTGCTGGGACGAAGTGCATGCCAGCAATATGAGCAAGGTGTGCCGTAACGAGCAGGAATTTTCGGAAACACAGGCGTTTTATGCCAAGCAGGGCGTAGAGATTACAGGTAACCAGAAAGGCGATTACATCATTGCTAAATGTGCCAAAGATGTTGAGTTGGAAGACAAAGTCATACGCAAAGGGAAAGTCCTGAAATCTGTGTATTATCGTCCCGCCGATCTGGTGACATTAGTAACTAACTAATTTCTGAGTTTCATCATCGCTTGATCCCTGCCACATAGGCGGGGATTTTTCCGACTACTTTCACTCACTGTCTTCGTACTGACGTACCAGCCCTTTACACTTTTCTTTTTTCTGACGAATTGCTGATTATGCCCCGATCTAATGCCACTGATTCCACCCATGCAGGTTCGCTGTCGCGACAGCTGTTTTCTATGACCTGGCCGATGATGTTCGGTGTACTTTCGTTGATGAGCTTTCAACTGGTCGACAGTGCCTTTATCGGACAATTGGGTGTGTTGCCACTTGCTGCCCAGGGCTTCACGCTACCGATACAGATGATCATTATCGGTCTTCAGGTTGGACTGGGTATTGCCACGACGGCGGTGATCTCACGGGTGCTCGGCAGTGGTGACGAGCGGCGTGCCAAGCAGTTAGGTGGACTGGTTGTTCTGACCGGTGCTCTGATAGTCGTTGTTGTCGGGATTGCCATCTGGTTATTGAGAGGACCAATCCTTTCATTGCTGAGCGCGCCGGATAACGTCCGGCCACTCATTGATGCTTATTGGCCGTACTGGCTGTGCAGTGCCTGGCTGGGTGCCATGGTCTATTTTGCCTACAGTTTGTGCCGGGCCAATGGCAATACAGTGCTACCCGGTATCATGATGGTGGTAACCAGCGTGCTGAACATGGTGTTGGATCCGCTCTTTATTTTCACGCTGGATCTTGGGCTTGTCGGTGCTGCAATGGCAACCATAGTGGCATTTGCCATCGGCATGCTGGTGATGTTTCCTGTTGTTATCAAACGGCATTGGATGTCGTTGAACTGGCAGGGCCTGCATGTCATGGCATCGATAAAAGAGCTCCTGAACATTATGGCGCCCGCCATGCTCAGCCAGCTGATGCCGCCGCTGGCTTCCATGCTGGCAACAAAACTGGTTGCCGGCTTCGGTGCTGCTGCCGTCGCCGCCTGGGCGTTAGGATCCAGACTGGAATTTTTCTCTATTGTGGTAGTGCTGGCGCTCACTATGTCTATGCCGCCTATGGTGGGCCGCTGTCTGGGACAAAAGGACATGGCATCAATCACGGCATTAATCCGGCTGGCGGTGAAATTTATCATGGTCTGGCAGTTTGCGATCGCTGCGATTTTGCTGATGTTGTCTGTATGGCTGCCGTCCGTGTTAAGCAGCGATCCATCCGTCAGCCAGCTTCTTTCTGTTCATCTTCGCTGGGTGCCCGTCAGCCTTGGCCCGCTTGGGGTGTGTATGCTGATGGTTTCGGTGAGTAATGCGCTGGGGATGCCGATGCGGGCATTGGTGATTTCCTGTTTAAGGTTATTTGCCTGTTTTCTTCCGTTGATCTGGCTGGGCGCGCACTTTGGCGGAATAAAAGGCCTGTTTATCGGGGCGATGTTTGGTAATCTTGCCGCCGGATTGATGGCCTGGCTGTGTTTCCAGCAAGGCATGCATAAAGTGGTCGCGAAATTCACACCTGCGACTATGGCAGAGCAGAATTAATACCAATCTGGATAAGTCAGTGTTCAATCAATGCGCAGGAAAAATCGCTTAGAACAAGGTATGGCGTGCAGCTCGCGAGCGGTTCTAACGACAAAATCCATAACGCAGTGGTTATCAGTTTTAACCAGCAAGAATGATCAAAGACTTATGTAGGTTGGTATAAGTACAAAAGAAGACTTGGAGAAACAATGAACCGTATTTCCCCGCAGCAAAGGCATCGATTTAAGAGCATCAGTTATCAGGACATTGGGCAGGGTCCGGTGATCCTTCTGGGCCATGCTTACTTGTGGGACAGCACTATGTGGCAACATCAGACAGCAGCGCTCAGTCAGCATTTTCGTTGTATCGTGCCGGACTTCTGGGGGCACGGCGAATCTGATGCCGCGCCGTCCGCCAGCGCAACACTGGCTGATTATGCCAGTTTGATCAATGAATTACTGGAACACCTTGGCCTGGATCAAGTGGGTGTTGTTGGTCATTCGCTGGGTGGAAGCTGGGCGATTGAACTGGGTGTGCTTGCCCCTGCTAAAGTGAAAGCTCTGGCGCTGCTGGACAGCTTTGCCGGATTAGAGCCTGAAGTGGTTAACCTGAAATATCAGGCGCTGTTACGTGAGGCTGAATCTGCTCAGTGTTTCAGCCAGGCATTTATCGATTTCTTTACCCCTTTGCAGTTCGGCCAGAATGCAGAACGGCGTCAGCCTGAACTGGCTGCGCAGTTTCGTACCCGTTTAGCGCAATATCAGGGCGGTGCGGTCAGTGCGCTGACCCAGGCCGGGCGTATGTGGTTTGGTCGCCGTGACAGTTTTGAAGATGCCGAAAACTTTGCTCTCCCATGCCTGCTGCTAGTGGGGGTGCAAGACAGAGTTCGTTCTGTGCTGGAATCGCACCTGATGCTGGATGGTGTGACAGGAAGCCGTCTTGAGCTGATTGCAGAGGCGGGCCATTTAACACCCCTGGAGCAACCGGAAGAAGTCACAGGCCATTTGCTGCCATTTTTCCGGCACACCATGGAATGACATTAGAATAATTGAGGGAATAAGATGCTAGGGATTGTGATCAGACTTTTTCCGCTGTGGGCTGTGCTGCTATCCGGTTATGCCTATGTGCAACCGGCTTTTTTTGTTGAGTTGAAAGCCGCTATCGTACCTTTGCTGACATTTGTGATGTTAACAATGGGGCTGACGCTGAAAATGACGGATTTTCTGGCGGCAGTACAGAACAAACGAGCGGTGAGTGTCGGTGTACTGCTACAGTTTACCGTCATGCCTCTGGTGGCCATAGTGCTCAGTCTGGCATTGGGGTTTAATCCTGAGCAAACCGTTGGTATGGTGTTGGTGGGCAGCGTTGCCGGTGGTACGGCATCTAATGTGATTTGCTATCTCGCCAAAGGGGATGTTGCGTTATCCATTACCATGACGGCAATGTCGACCTTACTCGGCGTGTTTCTGACACCGCTGCTGACCGGCTCCCTGGCGGGGCTGAGTGTCGAAGTCCCTATGATGGCGATGCTCTCCAGTCTGGTAAAAATGGTCTTGCTACCTGTGCTGGGCGGGGTGCTGATTAATCATTTTGTTGCAGGCTTCACGCGTCGGCTTGCCCCTGTTTTGCCTTTGCTGTCTGTGGTTGCCATTGTCATTATCATTGCGATTGTCGTGGCGCTCAATGCTGAAAGCCTGACGCAAATCGGGCCGGTGATCGCGCTGGCGGTTATTCTTCATAATGGTATTGGCCTGGCTGCTGGGTATTTTTCCTGCCGTCTGTTGGGATTCAATGAGACAGTCTGCCGTACCATTGCCATTGAAGTTGGCCTGCAAAATTCCGGTCTGGCGACGGCGCTGGCGATGAAATTCTTTTCCCCGGTTGCGGCGATACCCGGTACGCTGTTTTCAATCTGGCATAACATTTCAGGTTCAATGCTGGCGGCGTACTGGTCTAAAAAAGCCCCGGCTCAAAGTGTGGATCCATTAGCAAGCTGAACCGACAGGGAAGAGTAAAAAGCAGTCAGTTATCATCACTGGCTGCTTTTTTCATTAAGCTGCCTTTCTGACTTAATCTGACACAACGCCAAAATAGTTCGTTACAGTGTCACTGATATTCAACGAGAGAAAAGACATGCAATCAACAGTTCGTGCCCTGATGGTTCAGGGGACTACATCTGATGCAGGAAAAAGTGTGCTGGTTGCCGGATTGTGTCGGGTGCTGGCAAGAAAAGGCATTCAGGTCGCGCCGTTCAAACCGCAAAACATGGCACTGAACAGTGCGGTTACCGCTGATGGCGGTGAGATTGGTCGCGCTCAGGCAGTTCAGGCTTTCGCCTGCGGTATTGAGCCAACAGTAGATATGAACCCGGTATTGCTCAAACCGAACACGGACACTGCCGCCCAGGTGATCGTGCAGGGCAGGGCTGTCGAGGACATGGATGCCATTGGCTTTCAGGGTTACAAGCAATTTGTGTTGCCTTCAATTCTGGCATCTTTCGCCCGCCTGCAGCAGCGCTACGACACTGTGGTGATTGAAGGGGCCGGTAGTCCGGCTGAAGTCAATCTGCGCGAAAACGATGTCGCCAATATGGGCTTTGCCGAACCTGCCGATGTGCCGGTTATCATTGTGGCCGACATAGATCGCGGCGGTGTTTTTGCGCATCTGTACGGCACGCTTGCCTTATTGTCTGAGTCGGAGCAGGCCAGAGTAAAAGGCTTTGTCATTAACCGATTTCGCGGCGATATCACCTTATTGCAATCCGGGCTTGACTGGCTGGAGCAGAAAACAGGCAAACCTGTACTGGGTGTATTGCCGTATCTGCATGGCCTGATGCTCGAAGCGGAAGATGCGATTTCTGTTCAACAGGTGGAAAAAGTAGACAAACCCTTGCAGGTTGCGGTGCCTGTATTAACCCGAATCAGTAATCACACCGATTTCGATGCATTGCGGATGCATCCTCAGGTCAATGTTCACCTGACAGGTAAAGGGGAGCCATTGCCTGCTGCCGATCTGATTATTCTGCCCGGTAGCAAAAGCGTGCGCAGCGATTTAGCTTACCTGCGTGAACAGGGCTGGGATAAGCAGATTGCCCGGCACCTTCGCCTTGGCGGCAAGGTCATGGGTATTTGCGGCGGTTACCAGATGCTGGGCGAATGGGTATCCGATCCGCATGGCCTGGAAGGGGAACCGGGTCAAAGTCCGGGTTTAGGTTACTTGCCAATTACGACGGTTTTGGAGCCCGAAAAGCAGCTTAAACGCTCTCAGGGCACATTACGTCTGCCAGGCATGCCGTCGGTTGAGGTCAGTGGTTACGAAATTCACGCCGGGGTGACATCGGGTGTGACGCTGGACTCAGCACCGGTTCATTTGCACACAGACAGCGGGAATCTTGCTGATGGTGCAATCGGTGTTGATGATCAGGTGTTCGGTACTTATTTACACGGCGTGTTTGATAAACCCTCAGCCTGCAGCGCTATTCTGAGCTGGGCCGGTTTATCGGACTGCCAGACGCCAGACATGGAACAAATCAAAGCGGAAAACATTGAACGGCTGGCTGATGAAATCGAAAAGCATCTCGATCTGGCTGCGCTTTGGCCTGAATTGAAGCATTTGTTTCAAAAGGTATAATTTTTTCTGGTAACTCAATCTGCTGCATAATAATTAATAGGCAGAGTATTTTAAGGTGATACAGGAAAAATGCCTGTAAATATCGTCTTACAGGTCTGTGTTGGCGAATGGCATGAAAATCAGGCTGAAAGTATAAGAATAGCGTTTGTCATTCATTTTCAATTAGCGTTTGCACATACAGGATGAAGGCGATAAGTTAAATGCCTGTTGGAGTAGATGATCGGCCTGATACTGACCATATCAGGCCACGATATGTAATTGGAAGTAAGCAGTATGCACAAAACAGACGACGTAAGAATTAAAGAAATTAAAGAATTATTGCCGCCGGTAGCCGTGCTGGAAAAGTTTCCGGCCACTGAAAACGCATCTGAAACTGTCTATGAAGCGCGTAAAGCCATTCATAACATTTTAAATGATGAAGATGATCGCTTGCTGGTAGTGGTTGGCCCTTGCTCCATTCACGATACGAAAGCGGCTATTGAGTATGGAGCCCGCCTGAAAACATTGCGTGACGAACTGAAAGATCGTCTGGAAATTGTTATGCGTGTCTACTTTGAAAAGCCACGTACTACAGTTGGCTGGAAAGGTTTGATTAACGACCCGTATATGGATGACAGCTTTCAGTTAAATGACGGCTTGCGTATGGGTCGTAAACTGCTGCTGGATTTGACCGATATGGGCATGCCGACAGCCGGTGAATTCCTGGACATGATCACACCACAGTACATGGGTGATCTCATCAGTTGGGGCGCAATCGGTGCGCGTACCACTGAGTCCCAGGTTCACCGTGAACTGGCCTCTGGTTTGTCTTGTCCGGTGGGATTTAAAAACGGTACAGACGGCAATATCAAAATTGCCACTGATGCTATCGGTTCCGCCAGTGCGCCACACCATTTCCTTTCCGTAACCAAGTTCGGTCATTCCGCGATTGTATCAACGGCGGGTAATGAAGACTGCCATATCATTCTGCGTGGCGGTAAAGAGCCGAATTATAGCGCGGAGCATGTGAATGCTGTGGTTGATCAACTCGAAAATGCGGGTCATCGTCAGAAAGTGATGATCGACTTCAGCCACGCCAACAGCCTGAAGCAGTATAAGCGCCAGGTTCTGGTTGCTGAAGATGTGGGTCAGCAGATTGCCAGCGGTAACAAAGCTATCTTCGGGGTGATGATTGAAAGTCATCTGGTTGAAGGTCGTCAGGATATTGTCGATGGCAAGGTTGCTACTTACGGCCAGAGCATCACGGATGCCTGTATTGGTTGGGAAGACACTGAAAACGTGTTGCGTGAGCTGGCAGATAAAGTCGAACAGCGTCGTCAGAAGTCATGATCTGATATCGGCGCGGCCACTCAGCGCCAGCGATGATTGAAAAAGCGAGAGTCTGACCGGGCTCTCGCTTTTTTTTGTATTCAGGTATGGCGCTTGAGGTGATATCAGCCGCCCTGACCGGGCGGGTACTGTGTGAACATTTCACTGACCTGTTCCTGTATGAAGTTGTCTCTGGCTGTCGGGGTCATGCTTTCTGTCAGTTGGCGACGGGAAATAGAACGCCAGATAACTTTATTGGTTTTGTTATCAATTAATTCAACGATCAGCTTGCCATAGGTGTATTCACGGAGTCTGACAGGGGCTGAATAGGCAATGCTGCTATAACCGTAACCAACTCCAAATCCGACTGAGGTGCCGTAAGAGTCAAAATCTGTCATTTCCCGGATATAGGGGTGAACCGTGATATCAGCCTTTGGCTCTGCTTCCAGTACCGGTTGCAGACCTTTATATCTTAATTCCCGTTTGATGGTGTCTTCCAGCCGCGCTTTATCAAGACTGACAATCGACGATTTTCCAGGCTCAGCAAACTGGAAGGTTTTGTACTGGCCGAAGTCGACGTTTGCATTGTAGTCAGTGGATACCTTGGCGCTGCACCCGCTCAGCAGAATCAGGACACTGGGGATAAGTATCAGTAAAGCTCTCATGCCATTACCCTCGCTAGCTGATTGGATCCCGGTTGCTTTGAGTATAGCGTTTTGGTGGCTTCTATAATCAATACATCTGAGAGTGACATTTTTCATCCGGGAGCAAGAATGAAAGTCGCAGGTGGTTGTTTTGCTGTGCTAATCATTTTCGTTGCTGCTGGTAGTCGTCTGTTGGCGGAAAACCCTGCGGCACAGGGGGCCGAGACAGACATTGTCAGCCTGTCGGTTCATTTCATCGACCAGACCAGAGTGAGCGATGCCCAGTCAGACAAAGCAGAGCGAGCAGATAAGACAGAGATACCCGGCCTTCTTTTTCATCCGCTAGACGGCTATGTGGAGTATGAGCGTATTTGGTGCCTGTCCGGTGATTTTTCAGTTAAAGACTACCAAGCGCGCATTCAGGCGTTTTGTCGTCGTCAAAAGGGTCGAATGGAAGGGGAGTGGTGCCAGGCAGCAGATGTACCACTCTTTAGTGCCTCCATTGCCCTGATGGGGGAAACGTGCACCCCGGCAGGAGAAACAGCGGTTGTACATGTTTATCAGCCGCTTACCAGCCCGGACTCTGCCGACTGGCAGCGATTTGCTGATGTCATGGGGTATCAGGCTGTAAAGAAGTAGCTCCTGTGTGGCACCGGGCAGAGTTTCATCATCTGCTAGCTGATTTTATCAATCAGTCAGGTACACTTATCTGGACTGACCAGATAACAAACAAGGATGTAGCATGTCAAACTGGCAACGGCTTTTGGTAACAGAAGAAGAGGGTATTGTTACCGTCTCTTTAAATCGGCCTGAGAAACTGAATGCGCTGGATATCAGGTTATTCAAAGAACTGGATAGCGTCAGCCAGTCTTTGCGTAAGCGAAAAGATATTCGTGCCATTATTTTAACCGGTGAGGGCGGTAACTTCAGCAGTGGCCTGGATGTTAAGAGTGTAGCGACCTCACCGAGCAAGGTGTTGGGAGTGCTCAAAAAATGGATGCCGGGCAATGCCAATCTCGCCCAGCGGGTATCGCGCAACTGGCGCCGTATTCCCGTGCCAGTGATTGCTGCGATAGAAGGGCGTTGTTATGGCGGTGGCATGCAGATAGTGCTGGGGGCCGATTTTCGTTTTGCCACACCGGAATCTGAACTGTCTATCATGGAGATACGCTGGGGCCTGGTGCCAGATATGGCGGGCTTACTGTCACTGCGCGAGTTGGTGGCAAAAGATGTGGCGATGAAGCTCACGATGACCGGCGAAATCGTATCCGGCTCTCGCGCGCAGCAACTTGGCCTGGTCACGGAAATTCATGATAACCCACGCCAAGCCGCGCAAGTGCTGGCTCAGCAGTTTTGTCAGGCGTCGCCAGATGCGATTGCTGCCATCAAATCAACCACAACCAGCAGCTGGTCTCGCAGCGAACGGTATTTGCTGGCCAGAGAAACCATCAGCCAGCTGAGATTGATTCTGGGGAAGAATTTTCACATCGCCGGATACAGGCAGCGTAACAAAGCGGATAAACCCTATCGGCAACGCCAGTCATTTTGGTAACAAATCCATGGGCTTATCTGTTCAGCAGGCTTATACTTTCTAAAGACCCCGCTGGAGGAGAGCCTGTTGGATCAAAGTGACAAAGACGCCATCTGTTTTATTGGCGCAGTCGTTGTGGTTTGTTTTGTCGTACAGGTTGTCAATGTACTGCTGAATGGCTACCTGCTGGATTTTGGCTTGCTGCCAAGACACCTTAACCATGCGATAGGCCTGTTAGCCTATCCGTTTATTCATGGCTCGTGGGCACACCTATTCAGTAATATGGTGTCATTTTCAGCCCTGGCTTATCTGGTGTCACGCTCAGGGACGGCCAGATTGATCTCTGTCTTTATGATCAGTTGGGCGGTCAGCGGGGCAGGCGTGTGGTTATTTGGCCGCATGCATTACCATATTGGCTTAAGCGGTATTATCTACGGACTCTGGGCGTATCTATTGGTTTATGCCGTGCTCAGACGTAGTATCAAGTCGATGGCGATTGCTTTGATTGTGATGTTTTTTTACGGCCCGATGCTGACGGGGATCATTCCCGCGCATAGCTGGATAAGCTACGAAAGTCATTTGTCCGGCGCGCTGGCCGGTGTGATGGCCGGCTATGTGTTCGCCCGGCGGGATAAAGCCAAAGCCATAGCAAATGTTGAACAATAAGAGGATGACGCATGTTAATTACCTTTCACTCCCAAGCCAGTGCCAACATCACCATGTTTGGCGATGTGGCAAAACAACTGATTCATATGATGGGATACTGCGAAAATATTCCCGGTATCATTGATGTCGATGACGTGCCGCAAGCGTTGTCGAATCTGCAAAGTAAACTGGCAGAAGCAGAAAAACAAGAAGCGGTTCAGCAGGCTGAAACAGAAGCGGAAGAGGATCCCTGGGAAGATCAAGAGCCACAGATCAGTATGATGACAAGAGCCAGACCGCTGATTGAGATGCTGGAATCTGCCATCGCGGATGAGGTCGTGGTGATGTGGGAATCAGACAACTGATTCACTCGACCAGATGAAGTGGTGCAAAAGGATCGTCGTCCGGATCGTTGCGCCACAGGTATTCTGCGTCAATGGCAACCTTACGTGCTGCTTCCTCCCCCATTAAAAAGGCAATGAGACCAAGCGACATATCCAGCCCTGCGGCAGTGCCGGATGAGGTAAAGGTGTTTGCATCCTGAACCCATCTGGCAACAGGCTGCCATTGCACGTTATGGTTGAGCTCACTGACCCAATGATACTGGTGTTTGCTGGTGGTTGCGGCTTTGTGATCCAGCAGTCCGGCCTGAGCCAGCAGTGCCGATCCGGTACAAACGGCACAGCAAATTCTGGCTTTGCGGCCCTGGCGGCTTATCCATTGAAGCAGCTGAGGGTTGTTCAGACTGGCTTTGACGCCTTTACCACCAGGTACCAGTAACAAATCGCAGAACAGATCGTCATTAAAGTCGGCCTCGGTCATCAGGCTGACACCCTGCTCACTGATAACGGCTGAGGCGTTCTCAGAGACCATAGTCACTGTAACCTCTTCTTCGAGCGCGTTCAGCAGCGTCAGCGGGCCACTGACATCCAGCAGGCAAAACTCTGGAAATAAGGGGATCACAATACTGATTCCACGCTGTTTGTCTGGGGCAAGGGCTTCTGTCATCCTGTCACACTTTAAATTGCTCAACCTAACGTAAAGCATAGTTGTTTAACTGGTTATCCAAAAAAATCCTGCCAGACCAGAGGTAATATTTTCTCCATGGTATGGCAGCCCTGAGGCAGAGATATCGCTTACATGACGGTCAGACTATCGATTCGAAGTTATTCTCTGGTAATGCGTGCTCATTTACATACGTATCATCAGTTAGTGCTGCCCCTGCATGGCAATATAACCATGACATTGCCTGGTTACTCTGGAAAGGTCGGACCTGGGCAGTGTGTGGTTATCCGTGCTGAAATGATGCATGAGTTTAAAGCGGATGAAAAATGCCGTTTTCTGGTTGCTGATCTGGACAACTTGCCAGAGAGCATGCAGCAGTTACCCCGACCTGTATTTGCGACTTCGCCTGAACTGGTCGCCTATTGTCAGTTTCTGGAACTTCAACTGACACAGTCGGCACAGCCCGGTTTGATAGAGTCAATGTCAGCGCTGTTTTATCACTTATTGCAGAATCAGGTCATTCCCGCTTGTCGTGATGGCCGGATAAGTGAAGCCGTACGTTTTCTTAATGAAGATATCAGTCGAACACCGTCTCTTGGTGAACTGGCGGTACGGGCCTGCCTCAGTCTCAGCCAGTTCAAGACGCTGTTCAAACAGCATATGGGGATGACGACAGGGCAGTACTTGCTCACTCAGCGTATGACAAAAGCCAAAGCGCTGCTGGCGCATTCAGATTTACCTGTTTCCCTGATTGCCGAGCGGGTAGGCTTTACGGATGTGTCAGCATTCAGCCGTCGTTTTTCGGTGTATTGGGGGGAAACGCCCCGACAGATACGCCAGCGGTGAGAGTTCGGCTTCTGGCAATACAAAACCGGCTTTTCAGCAAAAACGGCGGAATAATTCTGCGCTAATTTCTAACCTCTTTTAATCAGTGAGGCAGGAAAGAGTATGGATATTTGCTGGCAGGATTTCGAAAAAGTGGATCTCAGAATCGGACAGATCATTGCCGTCGAAGCATTTCCGGAAGCAAGGCGGCCGGCGTTTAAGCTCTGGCTGGATTTTGGTGAGGACATAGGCCAGCGTAAAAGCAGCGCGCAAATTACCGACTTATATGACGCAACAACGCTGGTCGGTAAAAAGGTGATGGCAGTGGTCAACTTTCCGGCCAAACAGATCGGCCCCTTTATGTCGGAATGCCTGGTGACCGGATTCTATCGCGAAGATGGCTCTGTCGTGCTGGCTGTGCCGGATCAGGATATCCCCGTTGGTGCGCGGCTCGGATAAAGCGGTCAGAAAGCGGTCAGGGCAGACAGCGGATAGAGTACCCGCTGTCTGTGGATGATTTATGGTTTGTGAATTTTACCCAGATAGAGGTAGGTGTCGTAGTCGAAGGTCAACTGTCCGTCGATCTGGTGAGTATGAAATAAAGTCGTCAGGGCATCAGTGAGCGCATGGTAAGCGGCGCTGTCTTGCGGCGGGCAATAAGACGCTGAACGTACTCTGCCGATAAAACCGTCTAAGTCGAAATATTGCCGGTATTCAAAGGCCAGTTTTTGCATTTGGCCATCGGCAAAGAAATGACTGAGATCGCCGTCGGTCAGATTCATGTGATTGACGCTGGTGTAATCCGTGCCGTACTGGGCCAACAGGTCATCATACTGCTGTTGAATCGGTGTGCAGAGCTTGCGCTGATTCCAGATTAACGCGAGATGCGCGCCTGGTCTGGCAATGCGCTGAAACTCGCGACGGGTTTGCTCATTGCAAAACCAATGAAAAGACTGGGCGGCGGTGATCAGATCAACCGACGCATCAGCTAAACCTGTGCGTTCAGCAGGTGCGGCCGAACTGGTATAGCCAGAGTATTCTGCCAGTTGCTGATCAGCAGTAAACCGCATGGCGTCATTGGGTTCAATGGCGCTCACCTGAAGCCCTTTATCGAGCAGCAATTTTGTCAGTATGCCGGTACCCGCGCCGATATCGGCAATCTGTGACTGACTATCGAGATGGGTTTGAGACACTAACGTCTCGATCAAGGCGAGCGGGTAGCCGGGGCGATATTTCAGATAGTCATCGACTCGGTCTGAAAAGCGTTCTGTATTCCCTGTCATAGCAGATGATTCCTTGCATTTAGTGATACGATTACCGGTTATTGAATCAGTTGCAGCCATTGTGCTGGCGTTTCAAACATATAAGCGGGATGCTCAGTTTCCAGCTCTTTGCTTGAACCATAGCCCCAGAGCACACCGGCAGATTGCAGGCCATTCTTGCGGGCCGCTGTCAGGTCAACCGCTCTGTCGCCAATCATGAGTGAATGCTGGCTGATCGTGAACCGCTGCCGCAAGTCTTGCAGTTGCTGCCACTTTTCAATCCCGACATCGCCACCATTGATAAATTCGAACAGGCCGTCCAGGCCGAACAGCGTCAGAATCTGTTTGGCAAAGACAGCAGGCTTTGACGTGCAGATACCCATGTGTATTTTCTGATTGTGCAGGGTAAGCAAGGTGTCTTTTACACCGTCATAAAGCCTGTTTTCAGAATAACCTATGTCTGCGTATCGCTCACGGTAGCGGGCCACCAGATCGGCGATGAATTGTGGGTCATGATTGCCCGTTAACGCGATAAACGTCTTGTCCAGTGGTGGGCCAATGTAGCTGGCTATCTTCTGCTCGGGCAATTCGGGCAGCCCGCCATGGGCGAGGGCGTAATTGAATGATTTAACGATCCCCTCTTTGGGGTCACTGATGGTGCCGTCCAGATCAAAAATCAAGATGTCATGCTTCATTTATGCGGTCTCCTGAACCTATAGCGTCTTATTATGGGGTGGGTGCACCAACAAACAGTGCCATGCTGAACATTATCCAGTCATTGATAATATGGGCGCCGGTAGAAACCCAGATACTTTTGGTCTTGAGGTAAGCAAGGGATAACACCAGCCGGGCGGTTCCTATGACTAACAGACATTGTAAGAGGTTCCAGCCATAGGTGGGTAAATGCGCCAGGCCAAAAATGACGGCGGTGATCACCCATGCCAGAATAATCGAGCGCGTTCTTGAAAAGTGGCAGTGGGAATAGAAAACATGCATCAGCGCCAGGAAAGGCAGAATAGTGAAAATTTCTTCGCCAAACAGCTGTGGCAAGGTCTTGAGAAAAAACAATACTTTTTCTACGGTCGTCATGTCTGACAACTGTGCCAAAGCATGATTAGGGTTGGCACCAAAAAGTTTGACGACCAGTAAACCGAGCAAGACGCTGATTACTAGATTTAACAGACCAATACCTATCATCCATTTGAGATGATTGAATGACATCGGGCGAAAGATTGCGCGCCAGTGGAAGGGAGCTATCCGGGCAAGATAGAAAAGAGGAATGGCAAAAAACAGGATGGCGGGAATGAATTGTCCAAATGGGGTGGCAAAGAGTGGGATGGGAGTAATCAATACCGCAAACCCAGCAAAGACTAGTACCACAAGGAGTAGCCACTGGCGGGGGCTGAAGGCAGCAGGTTTGTCGTTATAAAAAGGAAAATCGTCAATGGTTGAATCATTCTTGTCTATTTTCATTGCTTTCCCTACTTATTTATGTGCGTCTGATTGTACATGGTAAATGCGTGCTGGTCAGCATTCGTTAACTTGCGTAACATGGACCACAGAACTGATTGATAAGGAATTTATCATGCCTCAATTAGACTGCGTTGAAGTCAATCCTAAGGTCAAACCCACTGCTTCTGTTATCTGGTTGCACGGATTGGGATCGAATGGCCATGATTTCGAAGCCATTCTCCCTGAATTAAAGTTACCTGCTAATTCCCCTGTGCGCTTTATTTTTCCTCATGCACCGTCGCTGCCTGTGACAGTTAATGGAGGAATGGTGATGCCAGCCTGGTACGATATTCTCGAAATGGGTATCGGCCGGAAATTGGACAAAGAACAGTTGCTGGAATCTGCCGACAAAGTGGCGGATCTGATTGACCGTGAACGTGGGCGGGGCATTGCGAGTGATCGGATCATTCTGGCCGGTTTCTCTCAGGGAGGGGCAGTGGCTTATCAGGCCGCGTTAACCTATCCGCATCCATTGGCCGGTTTACTGGCGCTGTCCACCTATTTTCCGACCGCTAAAAGCATTGATGTGGCACCTGCTAATCGCCAACTGCCTATCGAAGTGATGCATGGCAGCTTTGATCCTGTCGTGCTGCCATCCATGGGTAAATCGGCAGTAGAAGATTTACAGGAGCTCGGCTTTCAGCCCCAGTGGCGGGTTTACCCCATGGAACATCAGGTGTGCATGCAACAGGTTAAAGATATTGCAGACTGGCTGAAGCACACCTTAAATATCGATAATTAACCTCGCTCTTTCGCCCGGCCTGTTATTAACCTGGCAGAGCCGGGACTATTTCCCGGCAATTTTACTGGCAAGTAATCCTTGCAGCTGGTAGATATTGGTTTTGCTGCCAAATTCCATACCGATTGGATCATGCTGGCCTGAAATCCAGATTTTTAACTCTGCGTCTAAGTCAAAATTGCCAGTCGATTCCACCAGAAACATGGTAATCGACTTATAAGGTATTGAACGATATTCCACTTTTCGCCCTGTCATACCTTGTTTGTCTATCAGCAATAAACGGCAGTCGGTCAGGATCAGCATGTCTCTTATCAGCTTGTAGGCCAGCTCAATCTTTTCATTAGGCCCCAGAATGATCTGAAGCTCTTCCGTCGCTTCAGAAATCGCCATTTCTCCGGCATTGCCCAGTAGTTTATCCAGTAGGCCCATGGTGTTTTCCTTTTTAATTATTGAGTTAGTCAGTAATTTGCTTTGTGTGGCGCTGATTAAACAATACGCATCAATGCAGAAATATACCAGCTCGGTATATTGACAGGTCAGAATGGACTTGTATATTTATACAGTGCTTTTTTTGTTGTTCATTAACTGGAGAATGATAATGCAAAAGGAAAAATTGTCTGCGAACTGGCTTGCTTATGTCGAAGTACAGGGGCCATACGGTGAGAATTATGATCCGGCATTAAGCACCCTGTTTGGCTGGGCGGCACAGCAAGGGCTGCAGGGAGGGCGGTGTATTTTCGTCTACCTTGATGATGTGGAAAAAACACCACCGCAAGAATGCCGCACCCGTGTCGGCATCACTGTGCCTGAAAGCACTCAGGTAGAAGGCCCGATTGCGCTGACTCATTTACCGGGTGGCGATTACGCAACGTTACGTAAACAAGTAACAGATAAGACGCAATACGGGAGGTACTGGCAACAGCTGCATCAGGAGATAGCGGAAGAGACCAAAATGCAGTTCGATTATGAGCGACCGTGTTTTGAGTTGTACCACAGTGTGGATGAAGCAAATGATATTTGTGACACCAGTTTCTGCATTCCGGTTAAGTAGGGAACTACTGTTGGTATCGCAGCCAC
Source organism: Photobacterium sp. WH77 (assembly GCF_022014395.1). Taxonomy (NCBI): domain Bacteria; kingdom Pseudomonadati; phylum Pseudomonadota; class Gammaproteobacteria; order Vibrionales; family Vibrionaceae; genus Photobacterium; species Photobacterium sp. WH77. Next base: position 125,573 of record NZ_JAKLTE010000010.1, read on the forward strand.
CAACCCAGGTGAAATGTCGGGGGCTGGTGGCTGTAACCGGATAACGGTATACCAGAAATCAGAACAAATTAGCGTTTATCTAAATCCATGTATTCCAGCATTTCAGACAATTGCCGGTTGCGTTCAGCCGTGAGTATTCCCAGCCAGTCCTGCATGGTCAGGGTAGTGTTCAGAGAAGCCAGCATCATTGCGGTTTGTTCTCTGTAAATCAGCCAGGCTCTCTGTACGCTTTCAACATCCCGAGCAGTGACTTCCAGGTTAAAGTCTTCAATCGGCCCCATTTTCAGGCGCTGAATCAGGCTGTCATAAGTCTGGCTTAATGTAGAATCGGCTTCATCTAACGATGGAATGTCTTCTGGCTGGTTACCCGCTAACGTGTCCAGAATTTGCGACAGATATCTGTCGTTTTGGTTAGATACCGATTCAATGCGAAAGGCCGTATGGCTGCTGCCACCGTGAAGTTCTTCATGTATTGCTCTGTGCTCAAAGAAGTCTTCTGCCATTCTGACCGCGTTTTTAATGGTTTGCTGCTGAGAAACAGGCAACTGTTGGATAGCGGTATCCTGTCGCTGTTTTCTTTCAATATGCTGTTCACCGGCAAACCGATTGGCACAGAAAGCCGAGCCAACACCGCTAGTGATGTATTGGCACAAATCAAATGTGAATGGCTGATTATGTTGCCAATGATCAAACGCATCCTGTACGGCATACTTCTCTTCTGCAGGCGCGAATCCGCCTTCGCAGATGAGCTGTAGCGTAAGCTGATTCTTTTCTGTCAGGGGGTAAGTGGAACCTGTTGAGACCTTCTCTGCTATTTCCCACACTTGGTACAGTGTGTTATCAGCCTGTGCCAGCAGATAAGCCTCGCGGTCTGCCGGCGTTAATGCTGCCAGCTCGATATGACCCACTTGTGAACACATTTGTTCAGTACTGAGTTCTGGGCGATCGCCAGCCAAGGCTGATAACGGGTAAATAACGGAAAGCGTAATAAGAGACAGGGCTGAAGCCTGAATTAAAGGGATGCCTTTGATGGTGTGTCCTGACATGGTTAAGGTGTGATGGAACGTAATGAATGGCGATAAGATCGCAGGTTGTTCGTGAAAGAACAAGGGGTGAAATCAAAAATAAGCAGGAAAATTGCAAAGCATTGGCCTGATGCGATTCGGGTCATAGAAAAAAGTCGCAGCAGGCCAAAAACAGGGAGTCTGGTTACTGAGCTTGCGTCAGTAATTGTTCGATACTTTGCGTCAGTTTAGGATCGTTCGGCTTGGTGGTACTGGCAAAAACGGTGAGTACTTTGCCATTGCGATCGACCAGATATTTGTAGAAGTTCCATTTGGGCGTGATACCCGAGTCGTTAGTCAGTTGCTTAAACACAGGGTTGGCGTCGCTGCCGCGAACAGCGCTGCGATTCATCATGGGAAACGTTACGCCGTAATCCAGGTAGCAGACTTTTGCCGTGTTTTCTTCATTGCCTCTGTCCTGGAAGAAGTCATTGGACGGGAAACCGATAACGGCAAACCCCTGGTCTTTGTAAGTCTGATACAAGGTTTCGAGACCTTCATACTGAGGGGTGAAACCGCACTGGCTTGCGGTATTGACTACCAGCAGAACCTGACCTTGAAATTGCTGGCATAAATTCACGGAATCAGCACTGTTAAGTTTAGTGAACTCATGGTTTAACAATGGCGGACATTCAGGTTCAGCGGCTTGCACTGTAGTGAAAGTCGCTGACGCAGTGGCAATAGCAGTCGCTAGAATCAGGTGTTTAGTCATTGGGCGGAGCATAAGTGAATCCTGTCGTGTGAACCAGCCACAGCCGAGAGGCTATTTAAAGCTGTATGTTGATAAATTCTAACGTCTTATCGCAACATTGCGAGACATTCACCAGGTTTATTTGGCATGCAGTAAGAATTGATGCACAAAGTCTTGCAATCCGACAGACAAGCTTTAACGTGTGGCAGTTATTGATAGACACTTTAATTGTAGGAGGGCGCTTGAACAGACCCAAAAACAGCGGATGGCAGCGATTGCTGACGGCTTTTCAGTCCGTGATGGACTTTCAGCAGAGGATCTGGGTCGTCAATGTCCGTGAAAGCCGTTTCCAGGATGAATCATTCATAGTGAGTGAAGGCAGCTTTACAACACCGCTCCAGTGGATGAGCAAGAAAGGTTACAGTGAAGCGATGCTGAGTGAAGTAGAGAGCATGAAGCGCTCTCAGGTGCTTGAGTTTACATTAGGCGATAGCCATCATAGTGTCATGCGAGTGAAGTAACTCGTTTCTCCTTTTCTCTGCTGTGAATAATGACCAGCGCAGCCTTGTTTAAATCAGCCCTATCTCTTTAGTCTTCTGAAAAATAAGTCAAATTTAAAAATTATCAAACATTTTCACTTTCGAAAGTGCGCATTTTTATGCGTTTTTCCGTCTTCTTTGTTATAAAAAAGTTATGATTTAGATCAAACTTATAACATTAAGAAGATAAAAAATGCTCGTAGTCGCAAATACTAGATGCAGTGCAACTGAAGTGACTGTTGCGCCACATGAAAGAATAATGTTGATAACGAAGAAGAATGACTATGAAGACACTTTCGACCTACCTCACCTTAGCAACACTCCTTGCGGCGGGTTCTGCTCAGGCCGCGTTGAGCGATTACAAAGTCGTCCTGGTTCATGGCTTCCAGCCTGGGCAGTTGCAATCAAAACCCGACAGTAGTCAGGTTAATCTGGACGGGGCCTCGTACTGGCAAGATTATTGGCAATCCCGTGCTGATGCCCGTATCGACTGGCCATCTCACGAACGGATTACGGGAAAAATATCGACAGATTACGTGTGGCCTAAGCTGAAAGCGTTTTCGGAGCAAGGTTTATGTCATCCAGGTTGCGTGTTTGTCACCCATTCAACCGGTGATCTGGTGACGCGCTATCTGATCGATAACCAGGCAAACTGGCTGGAAAATGCCGGCCTGCAGCCACTCAATATTATTGCGACATTTGATTTTGCGGGTGCCGGTGGCGGGTCTGAATTAGGTGACATGGCAGTGAATGTTGCTGAAGGCAGCGGAACATGGAACAGCATGCTGAAATACGCAGTGTCCTTGTGGCTGGGAGAGATGCCCAGCAAAAACAATACGGGCGTATTGAACGATCTTCGTGTTGCCAATGCGCGCCAGCTTGCTGCCTTGCCGGACAGCCGTGTTCCCAGAATCCGTTTTACCGGCGACAGCAGTGATTATCTGGGGGTTACCTCAGGGTATTTGCCCGGTAATGATGACGGGGTAGTGGCCAGTCATTCCACTTGCGGTGCCAGTAACGCGGGAGACTTTACCAGCTGCTCGGTGAATGTGGGCTATAACGGTAAGCTTACAACACAATCTCGAGGTGTCAGCCAGTTCATGCCTTATCATTACCCATTACTGATGGGGGAAGGCTACAGCCACAGCGGCCTGATCCATAATAAGCATGAAGGACAAGTTACAACGGCCGCGGAGCAGGTCAGTTTGCTGGATGGAAACCTTGTCCGCGTGAATTCTACCGATGAATGGTACTGGCTAAATGGCGCCTATTACCGTTATGTCGATGGTTCGGACACCCTGACTATGTCTGAAGTGGTGCATTCTTTCTTATGATCTCGTTATGGCTTTGGCGCAGGCCAAAGCCATCCTCAGCAGGTTGGATATGAAAAAGAAAAGGATAATAGTCGTCGGGCTTTCAGGCACTGCTGTGTTGATGTTTGCCATCTATAGCATTTGGCCAACTCAGCACACGGATACGGAATCTGTGCAGGTTGCAGCCAGAGAAACTGTTAGTACCAGCAATAAAGCCGCTTTGGTGGCGACCCAGCCAGCAATAGTGACACCCCACTTATCGGTTTCAGATGACAGAAAAACTGCACCTGAGCAGAAGGAGATAACGCTTCCTGTTGATATGGCAGATCAATTTGCTGTGATTTCAAGTGTATACGCTGCAGAACTGGCTTATCCGTCTTACTCCAGGCCACTATCGGTTCAGGATACCCAGTGGCTTGAGCCGAACCGGTTTGTCGCGGTGCAGGCTCCCGTCATGGACGGTAATCATACTGCGTCGTTATTTCTTGATTCCTTTCGGCATTTTTATCCTGATCCCGTGAGCCTGACGGTGCAGAGCAGTTTGCCGGTTGAGTCGATATCTGTTGAGCTGATTGATGTCAATACATATCAAAAGCTGGCCGCTGAACAATCACTGGGCAATCAGGTTTTCTTTGAGTCTGACGAGAGCTGGCCGTCAGAAATACGAGCCAGAGCAAACATTTACTTCACAACAGGCTCCGACATACTTACCGCTGATTTTCGCTATTACATACCGGTGGCAGAAGTTGTTGCAGTTGCTAAGCCAGTTTCCGAGCGTGCTGATATGAGTATTCCGGTCACTTTGTCGGTTAAGCGTGATGGGATATACCGTGTCAGAGCCAACCTTTATACCCAGAGTGGGAAGCCTGTCGCCGTTCTGAGCGCCAGGCAATCGCTTTTTGCAGGTGAACAGACGGTCACATTGAAAGCGCACAATAGTGTCCTGTCTGACACAGATGACTATGAACTGAGAACGTTTCAGGTAGAGAAAATGTCGGGCTTTCCCGGTGAAGAAACGGAATATGGTATCAGCCAGAAACCCGTCTGGCCCTTGGGCACCATAGACGTGTCTCTGTTGAGTGATGAACCGTATACCCCCACACCAGAAGAGCAGCAACGCATGCAGTTTTTGCAATCGGCCGCCTCAGACTGAGGCGGGCGGAATGTCACTGAGAATCCAGTCAAACAGCAGGGACAAGGATGCATTCGGAGTCACGTTTGGCCGAACCAGATAATATCGTTTACCCGAAGGCACACTTTGCGGGCAGGGCATGATTAACCGGCCGGCATCTAAGTCTTGCTTGGCCAGTTCAACATCCCCCACCGCGATACCAAAGCCCTGAATAGCCGCACTTACTGTTAAATCCAGAGTGGCAAACCGCTGGTTCTGGATGGCGTGTTTACCCACATAACCCATATGTGTCAGCCATAACCGCCAGTCGGTATGCTGTGGCGTTGCATGCAGCCAGGTATGCTGACTGAGCTGCTCCGGCGAAACGGGCAGTTGAGAGTGTTGAAATAACACTGGTGAGCACATGGGTGACAAGTATTCATCAAACAGACGAAATGTTTTTACTTCTTTATGGGGAGGTTGCTCGTCATAGCAAATCGCCGCATCAAAAGGTTCGGACGAGAAATTCACGCTGTGCATGATGGCAGAGGTTAACTCGACATCAATATCTGGGTGGGCCTGCTGAAATGACATCAGTTTTGGTAGCAGCCAGGAGGTAATACAACTGGGGGCTTTTAACTTGATTTGCTGTTTCTCATTCGACACCTGATCGACTGCCTTTTGCAGTTGGGTCATGACATGCTGCACCATGGGCAAAAATGCATGCCCTTTGGTTGTCAGCGTCAGCCCGCGGGCATGGCGCTGAAACAGTCTGACTTTCAACTGTTCTTCCAAAGCCAGAATCTGGCGGCTAACAGCGCCTTGAGTGACATTCAGGTGTTTAGCTGCCATCGTAAAATTTAAGTGTTCAGCGGTTATCAGGAAAGCCTGAAGCTCTCGGGTAGAAGGAAGGCGCATCAGTGAATCAAACCTCTCAAGCCATGCGTTTTTCTCATGGCTAGTATGCCTACTTTTCGATTCTTATTTCAAATTTATTTGTTTAATTTATGTAAACGGAAAATATAAAGATTCTCAGGTTGAATGTTTAATCATAAATCTGGGCTTAATTTTGTTATTCATGCATTGCGAAGAGGTGTGTTGTGACGTCGCTAGCTACGAAATTAGTTCCAGAGGTAGTAAAAAACCTCATACCCTATCAGTCTGCTCGCCGCATTGGCGGGAAAGGACATATCTGGCTTAACGCCAACGAGCTGGAGCAGAGTGAGCGTTACGGCGAATCAGAGAGTTACAATCGCTACCCTGATTTTCTTCCGCACGTTATTGAAAAAGCGTATCTGGAATACAGCGAAAATGTCTTAGGTGGCGCAGCGCTGCAATGTCAATCGCTGGCGGTTCGCGGGGCCGATGAGGGGATCGATTTATTGATTCGGACGTTTTGCCAGCCGGGTAATGATCAAATCATTGTTTGCCCTCCCACTTATGCAATGTATGAGTTCTGTGCCGATTCAATTGCAGTGAACACAGTGAAAGTGCCTTTGGCAGAGGATTTCAGTCTGAATGTTGAGGCGATTACCCCTTATCTGAAAGACAGTAAAATTCTGTTTTTATGTTCGCCTAATAATCCGACAGGTAACGTTATCCCTCACGAGCAAATTGTGGCTTTGCTTGAAGCGAGCAAAGACTCCACCCTGGTGGTGGTTGATGAGGCCTATATTGAGTTCGCGCCGCACACCAGTGTGGTGAATCTGATAGCCGAGTATCCGCATCTTGTTGTGATTCGCACCCTGTCCAAAGCGTTCGGACTGGCCTCGATCCGAGTAGGATTTTTACTGGCTGACACGAGTGTGATGGATTATGTTGCACGCTTGATTCCTCCTTATCCGATAGCGGATCCAAGTGCGCTGGTCGCCAAAAAAGCACTCCAGGAAGAAGGACTTGAGGCCATGCGTCGTCAGGCGGATGAGCTGGTGTCCATTCGAAACTGGTTTGCTGAGGAAGTGGCAGGGCTGGCTTTCGTCGAGAAGGTGTATCCGTCTTCCACCAATTTTGTGCTGGTTAAATTCAGTACCGACGATTGCCTCTATCAGTACCTGCTGCAAAAAGGCATAGTGACCCGTAATCAGGCTCATGATCCACGACTGGCTCGCTGTGTACGTATTTCTATCGGTACCCGAAACAGCATGCAGGAAACACTGGATGCGTTAAAAGAGTATCCATTAAATTAAAGAATAAACACGACAGTGTAAGAGGGGACAACAATGAAAAAGCAACTAGGTCTGGGTCTGATCCTGGCAACAGCAATGATGGCGAATGTTCAGGCTGCGGATAAACCGGTACGTTTAGCATCCGATTTTACTTACCCGCCATTTAACTACAAAGACGCGAATGGCACCCCGAAAGGGTTTGATATTGAAATTGCCGATGCACTCTGCCAGGAAGCGAAACTGGACTGCGTTTGGGTAACGCAGAGCTGGGACGGTTTGATTCCGTCGCTGTTAGCCCGTAAGTCAGATGCAATCATGGCTTCCATGCGTATCACAGAGGAACGTAAGCAGCGGGTATTGTTTACCGACAAGTATTATCAGACTCCGGCCCGGTTTGTTGCTCGTAGCGATGCTGGTATCAGCATAGATAAAGCCGGCCTGGAAGGGAAAAAGATCGGTGTTCAGCTGGGCACTATTCATGACCGTTATGTCACTGACATGTATGGCGATGTAGCGAAAATTCAGCGTTACACAGGGCAGGACGAAGTGTATCTGGATTTAACTACCGGCCGTCTCGATGCCGCCTTTGGTAACTCGGATCAGCTTGCGCTGGCTTTTCTGGAAAAAGAGCAAGGCCAGAATTTCGAGTTTGTCGGTGAAGCGGTCACAGACAAAGCCTACATTGGCGAGGGAACAGCCCTGGCATTGCGTAAAACAGACAAAGCTCTGGCGGATAAATTCAACAAAGCGATTCAGGCTATCCGTGAAAATGGTACCTATGACCGTATTGCCGGTAAGTACTTTAAGTTTGATATTTACGGTGAGTAAGGGTTTCCGTTTACTCTCTGAAAAATCCGAAGCGGTTGCTTCGGATTTTTTTTGCGCTGGGGTTGGGTGAGTTTGTCGCGTATTTGATTCTGTGGCTTATTTGACATTGTCTGATAAGCCACAGGTACTCTTTGTCAGCCCAAAGCGTACCCAGAAATGCCTTGTTGTTCTTTGGTATTGTCCGGGCCGGTTGTAGGCGCTCCCGGCGCCGACAACCTAAAAATTCGTCCTGAATTTTTCCCTGATTATGTACCATCAAAGTACGTTACTAGGCCGTCATGCCCGCGTCAGGCGGGAATTCATAAAGCGAGTGCGATTTCTAAGGCTGGGTGGGTATTCGCATGTCTGCGGCATCTTTGCACGGAGAAAGTGACTGATGTCTCTGAGTTACAAGTGTATAAACACTGATTGTTTGGGGTAAGTCATGAAATACAAAAAAGTAAAGAATATCAATAGGGTGGCATAAGTAGTTTGAGTAAGATATACGACATGCTGTCGTGTATCTTGCTGATATATTTATATGGTAATGCGCAGTTAGTTTAATATGATCAAACACTAAAGTGGCTTCTGATTAAAAGAGTTATACGACATGGTGTCGTTGAATAAAATGTTATGTGCCTTATCAATATTGCATGTTCAATTTACTGTACAAGTAGATTGATGAAGACTATACTTGTCCCATTAAATGTACATGTGGAGGTTCTTATGAGAATCGTATCTTTTACTGAAGCTAGAAATGGTCTCAAAGCTGTTTTGGACGGTGTAGTTAATGACGCTGATACAACAGTTATTACACGCCGTGATTCTGAAGATGCTGTAGTTATGTCTTTAGACTACTACAATAGCCTTATGGAGACAGTTCACTTACTACGCTCTCCTCAAAACGCTGAACACCTAAACCGTTCGATAGCACAGTACCGTGCAGGTAAAACAACTGCACGAGAGTTAATTGATGAGTAGTAGTCAACATTTACTATCGTGGACTGATGACGCTTGGGATGACTACCTGTATTGGCAAACTCAAGACAAGAAAACACTCAAGCGCATCAATAAACTCATCAATGAAGTTAAGCGCTCCCCATTTGAGGGCATCGGTAAACCAGAGCCGTTAAAAGAGAACTTATCTGGTTTTTGGTCTCGTCGTATTGATGACACTAACAGGCTTGTTTATGCAGTCGATGATCAAGCGATAACGATAATTTCGTGTCGTTACCACTACTAAATAAGGTTCAGCGACCTGGCATCTAACAAATAAGGATATGTAGTGGTTTAATGAACCCGGACACCATTTTAGGTGGTAAAGTAGCCACCAAAGAAAGAGGTGTTTAATGACAAGAAAGCGTCGCTCATTTACTGCTGAGTTCAAACTGGAAGCTGCATGTCTGGTATTGGATCAAGGCTATTCGGTCGCTGAAGCCAGCCGCTCTTTAGATGTTGGGGAAACAGTGCTCCGCCGGTGGGTCAGTCAACTCCAGGCTGAGCGTGGTGGTAAGACTCCCAGCAACAAGGCTTTGACTCCTGAGCAGCAGAAGATCCAAGAGCTTGAAGCTCGCATCAACCGGCTAGAACGCGAAAAAGCGATTTTAAAAAAGGCCACAGCTCTCTTGATGGCGGACGAGTTCGAACGTACGCCCTGATAGACCAGTTAAGAGAGCAAGAATCCACTGAACTGGTCTGCTCCGCTTTCAATATTTCCACGTCCTGTTTTTATGAGTATAAGGCTCGAATTCGTAATGTCGATTGCGAGCGACTGAAGCTTCGAAGTGAACTTCGTCGCTTGTTCAAGGCGAGCCGTGGTTCCGCTGGTAGCCGATCGCTAAAGTCAATGATGCAGGAGTTGGGATATCAGGTTGGTCGTTTCAAGGTGCGTAACCTGATGAAAGAGGCAGGGTTAATGTCGAAGCAACCCGGACCACAGCAAAGAACAAAAGGTGTTTTCTGGTTACTCTTTGCACCCACAAAGAGTAACTGGCGCGCGTCAGATAATGGTGAGATAAGCGCCGGACTCAAGCGCGACATACCTTCAAACTCAGACAGCTCATCAGATCCAGAGAAATCCTCCTATTCCCCCAAAGCCAAAGCCTTTACCTCAACCGACTATGCTTATAACTTAAGGACAGGAAAACAGAACGTTTTTTAGCGTGTGCAAACAGGCATGTTTGGCATACCGAACAGACAAGGAGGAGAAATGAAGGTCTTAGTCGCAGGGGGCAATTCGGTGCTCGGATGCTATGTGGTCCGGCACTTGATAGATCACGGTTATCAGGTCTTTGCGCTCAGTCAGCATCCTGAGCAGGATAACCCGCTGGCTATCCCGCTTGCTTTGCAGGATGAACACATGGCAGGGAAATTTGATGCCGTGATCTGCTGTGCCAGACCTGTTATGGCACCTTATGCGCAGGAAAAGCAGGCACCGGATTTTTCGGTATTGATGGACAGCATAGAGCGCTTTGCGAAACCGAATGCCAGAAAGCTGTATACATCAGGTATCGAAGTGTTTGGGTGCGCCGATGAATGTTCACCCGATGAACTCCAGTTTGAGTCCCTGACTGCGGCAGAAAAAGAGGTTCCGGTGCTGAAGAAAGCCATAGAACTGAGCTGGACACCCGTTTTTGTGCCTACTCTGGTGTACGGTGGTCACGAATGCCCGATTCATACTTCACTGAATCGTCGCGAAAGCCTTCGCATTCCTGTCCTGATCCCGTCTTACGGCCTGTATTATGCCGCTCATCTTGATGATCTGGCGGCTTTTCACGTGACCTTAATTGAGAAGGACACGCTGGCGCCGTTTTATTTTCTGGCTGAGGAAAAGCGCTACAGCCCTGAAAACCTGGCTGACATGCTGGTGAAATACGGTTGGGCGGAGGGGGTGAAATGCTTGTCATTGCCAAGCTTTCTCAAACAATACGGCGAAGAGGTACTGGAAGTTGAAACCATGAATGTGAGCGTGCCGATCAGCCCGGATTTCGAGCCGTTCAACAGCCTGTCAGCCTACCTGTCTCAAACGCGGATAACGCCGGCCCATGACCTCCCATAATACTTGTTTGACCGGCACACTCAGTGATGCCGGGATAAGTGAACACTTGCTTTTTATTGATCTGCGATCAGTACAACGTTGAGAAAATGTTATTATGTCATCTGTTACTTATTGAATTGACTTGATTTAATTTCCTTCCGGCGTAGTGTGTGGGCTTTTGTTATATGCGGTTAAGAGAGGCTCCATGCGTTATCCTTCCCCACTGGTTCCCGGTAGTACAATAGCAGTAACAGCATTATCGGCAGGTGTGCCTGAAGATTGTCATGCACGTCTCGATCTGGTTATCCAGGGGTTGCGGGACAGAGGCTTTAAGGTGCTGGAAGGGCACTGCTTACGGGAAAATGCCGGCCATGTCAGTGCTCCGGCGCCAATGCGGGCCAGAGAATTGATGGCGTTTTTGCTGGATGATCGCGTTGATGCCATCCTGCCGCCCTGGGGAGGTGAACTGGCGATGGAACTGTTGCCATTGCTGGATCTGGACTTACTGCGTCACGCCAAACCTAAATGGCTGATTGGCTTTTCAGATATCAGCACTATCTCGTCTGTCTTAACGGCTCGCTGCGGTTGGGCCAGCCTGCATTGTGCGAATCTGATGCAGCTTCATCCTGCTGTGACGGATCCGCTCAATAGCGCAATATTTTCTTTGCTGAGCCTGACTGTCGGTGAATCTGTCAGGTTACAGCAATCGTCCTGCTATGAGCTGGCCTCGGCCAATTATGGCAAGGATCCCGAGGCACAATTCGCTTTCACTCAGCCAACGCAATGGACGGTGTTATCGGCAAACGATGCAGCGAAATCGGTCGCGTTTTCGGGCCGTCTGATCGGTGGCTGCCTCGATACCATAGGCCTGATATCAGGTACCGAGTACCTGAATCTGCCGCAGATGAAAATGCAGTATGCTCAGGACGGCCTGATTCTGTTTCTGGAAAACGCCGAGTTATCGCCAACCGCGATGGCCCGCGTGCTGATGGCAATGAAATTCAATGGTGTGTTTGATGCCGTCAACGGGGTCATTTTCGGTCGGGATGGTTCGCCGCTGAGTCACGGCAAATCACTGTCACATTCTCAGGTTATTCAGCAAGTGCTGGGCGATCTTTCAGTACCTGTCATCCTGAACGCTGACATCGGCCATCTGGCACCCAATATGCCATTAATGAACGGTGCTGTTGCAGAGATTCATGTAGCTGAAGGACAGGCTTGGGTTCATCAGACATTAAGCTGATCCAGAAGAATGGCAAGTGACTGATACTTCGTGGCTTGCCGTAGCGTCTATACTCTCAGGAACGGATTTACAGCCAACAGGTAAGCCTTGATGCTATGAGAGAAGACAACATGGCCGTGCTGTATCACCATGTTCGCACGGCTTTATCAGACGAACAGTGCCGCGCCCGGTATCTTGAAGAAAAAGCGGCCCGTCTGCTTGGGTTGCATTCCGCTGTCATCGCAGGGTTTACCGTTCTGGTATTTATTGCTTCTTCATTGTTTGTCCCGCCTCAGCATGCCATCGCCTGGCTGGCAGTTATTGCCGTGACCGTGACCTATCTGGGTTTGATATCTGCCTGGAGTTTTCTGTTTCGCCTGCTCAGGCCGGCCGATGTGTATGGTGTGCATTTACCCAACAACTGGCTGGAAGGAATGAAGCAACAAGGTGCGAATGACAATCTTCATCTGGCCGTGGTTCGCTGTTACGAAACCTGGCAGTTGTTACATCAGAGCAATCAGCATAAAAACGCGCTGCTGATTAAGGCTTACCATGAGATTGTATTCTCAGCCTGGTTAATTGCGATCTCTTTACTGCTTTTATTGGCGGCCAATTATCTGGTTGCTGCAGTTTAATCCATGGCTTTTGCCTGCAACTTGGCTGTTTTGCTGAAATTTTCGCTTAACGCTGGAAAAGTTAGTGGTAAAGTATTTGCCTGACTGAAGGCAATGATTGCCGAGTATTGTGAGCATCAGGAGGGATGATGCAGTTTGTTCATTGTACCTATGAAAAACATGGCGAAGCCATTCTGGCAATTTTCAATGATGCCATTCTTAACACCACCGCACTTTACGAATATCAGCCCCGTACGATGGACATCATGCAAACCTGGTTTGCCACCAAAACGGCCAATCAGTTTCCTGTGATTGGTATTGAAAATGATGCCGGTGAGCTGATGGGGTTTGTCAGTTACGGCACCTTCCGCGCATGGGCTGCGTTTAAATATTCTGTTGAACATTCTGTGTACATTCATCCGCAGCACCAGGGTAAAGGCTTGGGGCGAAAGCTGATGGATGCCCTGATTCAGGCAGCCCGAGAGCAGAATTACCATGTGCTGGTTGGCGGTATAGATTCGACAAACACTGGCAGCATTGCCTTGCACAAAAAGCTGGGGTTCGAATATTCCGGCACGATAAAGCAAGCGGCCTATAAATTTGAGCGCTGGTTGGATCTGGATTTCTACCAGCTGATACTGGATACCCCGAAACAGCCTGTTGCAGGGTAAATCGTGAGATAAGGACATTGGATGTTATTTAATAGCCCACTCAGCCTCGAAAAAGCACATCGACTGATCGACCTACTGAATCTCCACACTGACAGCCATGTTATTGATATTGGTTGCGGGGAAGGGGAATTTTTACTGCGTCTTGCCAGTGCGACAGGGGCACACTGTCTCGGACTGGATATTTCTGAGACTTGTATTGCCGCCGCGAATGCGAAAGCAGAAGCCTTGGGCTTGGCCGATCGCGTGAAATTCGAAGTAGCTGATGCCAACGACTATCCGTTCGCGATACAGTATGACGTGGCTATCTGTATGGGATCGACCCATGCGTTTGGTGAAGGGGATGCGGGTTATCCGGCAGCACTGACTCAAATGCAGCAATGGCTGAAACCCCATGGTCAACTGCTGATTGGCGAAGGTTATTGGAAGCAGCCACCGGCCCAGGCGTATCTGGACTTCATTGGTGAGCCGATTGGTATTTATTACGATCACCAGGGCAACATGTCGGTCGCCGAGTCTCACGGCCTGGCCACTGTGTATGCGGCCACCAGTAATCAGGACGAGTGGGATCATTTTGAAGGTTGCTTTCGCCTGAAAGCAGAACGTGCTGTGATGGCCAATCCAGAGGATGACAAAGCGCGTCAAAAGCGTGATGCGGTTCGCGAGTGGAACGCGTATTACCACCAGTTTGGCCGCGACACGATGGGATTTGGTTTCTATTTGTTCATCAAGGACAAGGGTTAATCTGAACCTGTGGCATAAGCACTGGCTGCATAATGGCCAGTCGCTTAGTCAAATCTGGCTTGAAAGGAGAGAGGGATGGCAGTGGCAGAATCACAAGCTCTGGTTGTCGAAGGCGGTGCGATGCGCGGCATTTTTGCCGCCGGTGTGCTGGATGGCTTTCTAGAGCAACATTACCGGCCATTTGATTTTTGCATCGGTGTCTCGGCGGGTTCTACCAATCTTGCAGCCTGGCTGGCAAATCAGCATGGCCGTAATTACAAAGTGATCACGGATTATTCCTGCCGCCCGGAATTTATCAGTTTACGTAAATTTATTCGCGGCGGGCACTGGCTGGATCTCGACTGGTTGTGGCAGATCACCATCAATGAAATACGCTTGGATCTGGATGCTTTCGACGCACAACCCATTCCTTTGTACGTGGTCACCACCCAAGTCTCTAGCGGAGAGGCGGTTTATACCCAAGCCACGGCAGATAATCTTGAACAATTGCTTAAAGCTTCTTGCTCTGTGCCGGTCGCGTACCGGGATTATCCGCTGCTGAATGGCGACGCCATGACCGACGGTGGGGTCGCCGATTCCATTCCCGTCATCAAAGCCTATCAAATGGGTGCCAGAGAAATCACGGTGATTTTGTCACGCCCGCTGGGCTACCGGAAGAAAACCAGCAAAACGAGCTGGTTTCTTCGTCGTATGCTGGCAGATACCCCTGAGCTGGCGCGGGTGATGATGAAGCGTGCCGACAATTACAATAGCGCCATTGAGTTTATTGAGAACCCGCCTCAAGACTGCCGCATTCATGTTATAGCACCGCCGGCAGAGTTTGATGTCGGCCGTATTACCACAGACAAAAAACGGTTAGATACCGGCTATCAGATGGGATTAGCGGCGGCACTCGCCGGACGATAAGCCTGTACCGAGCACACAGTTAACAACGACAGGGACATCATGATTTTTAACAACTTTGCACCGGCAACATTAGCGGAACAGTTTCAGCTTTCTCCCCAGGCGGCAGACTGCCTGTCGGCTTATCTGGTGACTTTACCGGAAGCTGAAATACCGGCCATTCCAAGTGTCAGCGCAGATTATTTCTGTGCAGACAAAGACAATGCAGACATTTGTGCCGAACTGGTACGAAAAGGAGAAAAGCAAGCCAGTTGCAGTATGAAATACTGGTATCTGGCTGGCGGTGCAGAAGAACCGGAGCCAATGCCGCAGGTCGGCCATTTGCAGGTGGTCACTGACTGGGAGGGCGTTCCGGTCGCGATCACGCAAATTACCCGGGTGGCAGAAGCCCGGTTTAAAGATGTGACCGCTGAGTTCGCGGCGGCTGAAGGAGAAGGTGATAAGTCGCTGAGCTGGTGGCGGGATGCCCACTGGCAGTTTTTCAGCACCGAGTGCGAAGAGCTGGCTATTGAGATGAGCGAGGACACTGTGCTGGTGCTGGAACATTTTCGAACCGTTTGGGCGAAACCTGCCTGATCTCTGCAATGAACTGCCGTAAGCCGCGCTGACATCAAGCCTGATATCAGTGGTTTGCTTTTCTGCTCTGCTATCTTTATCACAGCGGGCAGACGTATGTGCCCGCCATTTTTGCCAGCTGATCTCCAGGGTTGTTGCTGATACACGCACGAGGCTGTCTGGCAAGTCAGGTGATTTCACTTCACGGCAGGGCAGGCATGAAAACACACTGGTTTAATCGTTGGGAAGCGGTAAGGAGCAGTTTCTGGTTCGTCCCTGCCATGATGGTGATTATTGCCGTCGGGCTGGCCCGGATTGTAGTTACTCTGGATCATCAACTGGTGCACTTCTCTCTGGTTTTGCCTGATATCGGCTTCACGGGAGGTGCAGAGGGAGCACGCAGTGTCCTTTCTACGATTGCAGGTTCCATGGTAACGGTGGCCGGGGTGGCTTTCTCTATCACCATAGTGGCATTAACGCTGGCTTCCTCTCAGTTTGGTCCCCGTTTACTGCGAAATTTCATGCGCGATCCGGGTAATCAGTACGTGCTTGGCACCTTTATCGCGACGTTCATCTATTGTCTGCTGGTATTAAGCAGTGTGACCCATTCCAACGGTGATGTGTTCGTGCCTCGCATTGCGGTCAATCTGGCTTTGTTACTGGCCCTGTTCAATGTCGCGGTTCTGATTTATTTCATTCACCATGTGGCGACTTCGATTCAGGCGGATAACGTCGTCAATGGTGTGTATGAGGAGCTGAATCAGTACATTGAGCATTTTTTCCCTGATGAACTCGGTGAGTCTGATCCTGAACCTTTTCAGAGTGATCGCAATCCAACCGGCATGTTTCATCATGTGGTCGCGGCGGACAGTGAAGGTTACCTGCAAGCCGTAGACAGACAGTGCTTATGTCAGCTTGCCCAGCAGTTTGATTGCCGGATTGAATTGGGTTACAGAGCCGGGGCATTTGTCGTAAAAGGTAGCTCAATCGCTGTCGTGCGGTCTGACACTGAGCCGGAAGACGGTCTGGATACACAGCTTCTTGATTGCATGATTGTCGGGAAATTGCGTACCCCGGAACAAGATCCTGAATTCGCTGTTCATCAGTTGGTGGAAGTGGCCGTCAGAGCATTGTCACCGGGTATCAATGATCCTTTTACTGCCATGACCTGCGTTGACAGACTCAGTGCAGTACTTTGCACCCTGACTGGCCGGTCATTTCATCCCGCGCGATGGTATGGCGATGACGGCCAGCTGCGACTGGAAGAACCGCCTCTGACTTTTACCGGGATACTCAACGCCGCTTTTGAACAGATCCGCCAGCACGGCAAATCCGATACGGCGGTTACCATCCGTTTGCTTGAAAGCCTTGGCCGGATTGCCAGTTACTGCAGAACGCGTGAGCAGCAAAGTGCCGTTTGTCGTCAGGCCGAAATGATCCTGCGATCCAGTCAGGATTGCCTGAATGAACCACAGGATCTGGCAGACATTGAACAGCGGTTTCAGGCGATACAGGATGAAATGCGTCAATGCTGATTGAGGTTACTTCAATGCTGACTCGTTAGCCAACAGCCATTTTCGCAATAATCCCGCTAGCTGGGCCTGCTCATCTTTGTCTAAGGCCGTCAGCATCTGATGCTCATTGGCAACATGGGCTGTGACGGCTTTGTCGACCAGAGCCTGTCCTGCTTCTGTTAACGACACCTTACAGCTGCGTCTGTCATCGTCACTCGGCTGCCGGTAGATCAGCCCTCTGTCGGTCAGCTTATCCAGCCGGGCTGTCATCGCCCCGGAAGACAGCATCACGGTGTGATAAAGCTGGGTTGGCGTAAGGGGTTCGCCAGCTCTGCGCAGCGAGGCCAGAATATCAAACTCAACCTGGCTCAGCCCGTAGCCTTTGAACACGTCATTGATGCTGTCCGTCATTATTCTGTGGGCCCGATACATGCGGCCAATGATCCCCATAGGAGAACAATCCAAGTCTGGCCGGTGTTCCTGCCATTGAATCAATAGTTTATCGACATGATCTTGCATAGGGTTGTGTTTGTCCGTTCTTCATTGAGTCAAAAATATGTCATTAACTTTTCGAAAAAGATACTTGATTAAAAGGCAAATAGCCACTAATTTATCTTTATGCAAAGATATTTGATATGAAGATTCTTAAAGGGAAGTGAAATGAACTATCTGCTCGCGTTATTAGTGCCAATGTTGTGGGGTAGCACCTATGCTGCCGTCAGCCTGTTTCTGCAAGATATGTCTCCTTACTGGGTGGCTGTGTGGCGGGCTTTACCTGCCGGACTGGTGTTGCTTTTGCTACGACCAAAGCTGCCGCCGCTGAGCTGGAGTCGCATGACCTTGCTGAGCTTTTGCAATATTGCCGCATTCTTTGTGTTACTTTTTATCGCTGCTTACCGCTTACCTGGCTCTGTCGCCGGTACGTTGGGGGCAACGATGCCGTTGCAGATGATGCTACTGCAGTGGATAGGTGAAGGTAAAAAACCGGACCCTCGCTCAGTGGTGTTAGCGATACTGGGTTTAATTGGAGTGGGCTTATTGCTGAACCCGTCTGCAGATTTGGATCCGATTGGCACCCTGGCCGCTCTGGCTGGCACAGCTCTGGTCTCGCAGTCCGCTATCTGGATGAAACGATGGCCGGTTAACGATGCGCTGAGCTTTGCCGCCTGGCAGCTCGTCCTTGGCGGCATGATGCTGATTCCCTTCGCTTGGTTCGTGGCCGGCGCGCCGGTTGCGCTGCCTGTGGATGCGATACCCGGTCTGTTGTGGCTGGTATTACTGAACACTGCATTTGGTTACTGGGCCTGGGTACGTTCAGTGAAAAAACTCGGCCCGAACGTGATGTCGATGTTCTCGTTGATAAACCCGGTTACTGCTGTCTTGCTGGGTATTGGACTGGTCGGAGAAAGCCTTGGGCTCTTGCAATGGGCGGGAATTAGTTTGATCCTGATGGCATTGCTATTCATGAAGAAACCCGCCAAACCAACCCGGATTACTGCTTCGGCACTGGATGGTCAACAAGAAAAGCCAGGCCAGAAGAAAGCGAGTCACCAGCAGAATAATCCTTCGGCTTCTGTCAGGCAGCAATAGACAAATACGGAAAAACCAGGCGAGAAGATAGCAGATCATGAATAAGAAGCGGCTTAGGCCGCTTCTTTCAGTTCAGTCCCAGTTGCCGACGGTACTCGTCTTCAGTGGCGTAATCGTGCGAGTCTGCACGATCAAGAAAAACGATACCGTTTAAGTGGTCTAACTCATGCTGGAATATCCGCGCGATGAAGCCAGATAACTCACAGCGGACTTTTTGCCCATCAAGCTGTTCGTAACCAACACTTATTCTGGTGGAACGCGGTACCAGCGCGCGAATACCGGGGATACTCAGGCAACCTTCCCAGTCTTTTTCTATCTCCTCGCTCATCCAGTAAATCTCAGGGTTGAGCATCAGCGTTGGCGTCATGGTCGGCGCATTCGGGTAACGGGCATTCGGAGAAGAGGCAACGATAAAAGCACGCAGTGATTCACTGACCTGCGGGGCTGCAATACCTACTCCCTGGTGGCTGAGCATCAGAGATGCTAAGTCAGTAAAAAAGGGGGCATATTCTTTCCATTGTTCAGTCGACAGGGCTTTCGCCTGCTGGCGTAGTATCGGATTGCCTAACTGCGCGATGATCATCCTTGTTCTCCCTGAGTCGTTTATGGATGGGTTATAGCGTTATCAGGCATGTACTGCAAGGATTCCTTTTTTATATTCCGGAATGACACTAACAGAACGCTGTTAAGCAACTATGCTTATATCTGCAATTCATTTATCTACGATTCACTGGCCGCAACTGTGAGCCACCCACTTTGAGAGAGTATGAGATGGACAGAAAAGCATTTGTAGAAAAGCTCAGCGCACAAATGAAAGAGATCAATGCAGAAATCGACAAATTAGAAGCAAAAGCTCAGCACTCAGGCGCAGAGCTGAAAGAAAAATATCGTGATGAAATTCAACAACTGAAAACCAGAAAAGCAGAAGCGGAAAAGAAACTGGACGAAGTGAAACATGCCAGCGAAGAGGCATGGGGAGAATTACGGCAGGGTGCTGAAGAAGCGTTTGATTCAATGAAAAAAGCGTTCAGGGCAGCCTGGGATAAATATAAATAACTTGCCCGACTGGTATCGGGCAAGTGTAGTTACAGACTGACTTTCTTCAGGGCAACGGCATTCATGCAGTACCGCAGTCCGCTGGGTGCCGGGCCGTCAGGAAAGACATGACCGAGATGAGCATCGCAGACAGCACAGACGGTTTCAATTCGCTGCATGCCGTGCGAGGTGTCCATCAGATAATTGATAGCATTGACGCTTACCGGTTGTGTGAAAGATGGCCAGCCTGAACCGGAGTCAAATTTTTCCCCGGCGTCAAACAGCATATTGCCGCAACAGACACAGGCGTATTCCCCCGGCTCGAACAATTCACACATTTCTGACTTAAACGGTCTTTCCGTACCTTTCTGGCGCGTAATGTAGTATTCATCGTCAGTCAGTTGCTGGCGCCATTCCTCTTCGGCCTTTTCAACGCGGCGGGGAGGCACGATATCGCCTTTGGTTGCGTGTTCAATAACTTTTTCCCAAGTGAGCATGTCGTTCTCCAACTAACTAGATGTGGTTTTATAGATAGGGCCATAGTTCAAGAATTTCAAGAAAAGCGCCCTCAAAGGTATAGACCCGAGATAACCGTATAAATTAACCATATTCTAAATGTGTGTTTTATGCGGACAGACTTGGCTATAATGCCGCGCTTATTCACTTTTGTATGCTGTCTGTAGGTGCAGTCATAGTAAAACTGTGAATGACGAGTCTTTTGGCCAGCCGGTATCAGCCTGAAACTGGTTGGCTGGGTATTGCTGCGAGAACAAGTAGCAGGGTCAGCAAACGCTACCCGTTGATGTATAGAACAATGCTCTGGATTTACGATCCAGTCCGCACTGAGGAAAAACGATGTCCCAATATGTAGTTTGTGCACTGTATAAGTTTGTTGCACTGGAAGATTTTGAAGCCCTTCGTGAGCCATTACAGAACCTGATGGAAGAGAATCAGGTTCGCGGTACGTTACTGCTTGCTAAAGAGGGTATTAACGGCACAGTTGCCGGCAAGCGCGAAAACATTGACGCTCTGCAGGCCTGGTTTAAGACGGACTCTCGCTTAACAGACATAGTGTACAAAGAGTCATTCGACGATCATCAACCGTTCAACCGCTCAAAGGTTAAGTTGAAGAAAGAGATAGTGACCATGGGTGTAGAGGGTATTGACCCTCGCCATGTTGTCGGCACCTATGTGAAGCCAAAAGACTGGAACGAGCTGATTGCTGACCCGGACGTTTTCGTCGTCGATACCCGTAATGACTATGAAATCGAAGTAGGCACTTTCAAACGCGCTGTCAACCCGAAGACAGAGACTTTCCGCGAGTTCCCGGAGTACGTGAAAGAGAACCTGGACCCGGCTAAACACAAGAAAGTGGCGATGTTCTGTACCGGGGGTATCCGCTGCGAAAAATCCACCGCTTACCTGAAAGAGCAGGGTTTTGATGAGGTTTATCACCTGGAAGGCGGTATCCTGAAATACCTGGAAGAGGTGCCTGCCGAAGAGAGTTTGTGGGAAGGCGAGTGCTATGTCTTTGATGGCCGTGTCACAGTAAATCACCAGTTGGAAAAAGGCTCTTATGACATGTGTAACGCCTGCCGTTTACCGATCACAGAGCAGGATATGCAGAGTGTGCAATTTGAAAAAGGCGTAAGCTGCCCGAAATGTTTTGATAAACATTCTGACGAGCAGAAAGCCTGTTTTCGCGAGCGTGAGAAGCAGGTTCAGCTGGCAGCACAGCGTGGTGAACAACACGTTGGCGGTGATGCTAAAAATATTATCGAAGCCCGTCGGCAGGAAAAGCTGACACGCAAGAAACAGCAGCGCGAACAGCGTTAACTGCATTAGAAAAGAACACATCCCCGGGCAGCCTTGCCCGGGGACAGCCTTCCTGTAGTCCGTCAGACCATAAAGTGCTCATCCGGCCAATAGAGCACAGTGCTGAAACCTCTTTACTTTCCAGCCTGCTAACCGTTTCAGAGACGGTTGTTGATTGCTTCCCGCCAGAGTCATTTCGGCCTGCTACTGTGTTGTTCTATCGGCGAAAAATGGCTGGCTGTCGCAGCGAGTGCAACATTTGATTACATAAATTGCGCAGAGAAATCGGCAAGATGCTACTGTCGGTGAAACCATTTCCTGCCTGAAGGAGTCCAATTACCAAAGTCGAATGGATAAAGCAGGAGGCACTGGATGGAAACTGTCGGTCTGGGCGGAAGTTGCCATTGGTGTACGGAGGCTGTGTTTCGGTCGCTGAAAGGCGTTGGCGAAGTCGATCAGGGCTGGTTGTCAGCTCAGGGACACGAAGAGATGTCTGAAGGGATTTTATTACGCTTTGATCCTGCCAGGATCGATCTTTATACCCTGATTCAGATTCACCTTTATACTCACAGCTGTACGTCGAACCATGCCTTGCGCCACAGATACCGCTCGGCTGTTTATGCGTTCAGTCCTGACCAGCAACGTGCCGCACAGGTTTGTCTCAAAGCTCTTCAACCGGAATTCGAACAGCCTATCTTAACGCAGGCCCTGCGCTTTGATGCGTTTCAGCCATCACGGCATGAAATCCAGAATTATTTTTACAGCAATCCGCAGAAACCTTTTTGTCAGATGCGTATCAGTCCGAAACTCAGCATTTTACTGAGTCAGTTCAGTGATCGCGTTGACGATAGGAAACGGCATGTGCTGGAGCAGTTACCTGTCGATATAAAGTGACACTAAAAACCGGGCAGTGCACTGATTCAGCGGGTTTGTGATGAGCGGCACCAGAGGTCTTCGCAATAAATTAATGCTTGACCTCAAGTTAACCTGAGGTTTTATCGTGGCGTTATCAAATCTGATTCAACGGAGCGATTAAATGAAAAACCTCATCGATCAATATCTGCAAAGCCTGGGTATTAATGAGCCGCAAATCAGCCTGGAATGGCTGCAATCTCTGCTAGCTGCCCATTTGGCACGTTATCCGTTTTCCAGTACGAATGTTATTCTGAAGCATGATTTAAGCCTGGAACCAGACGCTTTGTTTCATCGTTTGGTAGTGCAACGCCGCGGCGGGTATTGTTTCGAGCACAACAAGGTCTTATTTTTGGTGCTGAAACAGCTGGGCTTTGATGTCCGCCCTCTGATTGGTCGTGTGATGCTCAACGGTAACCCGGACAATGGTCGTTCTCATCGCTTAACCTTACTCACCCTGCGCGATAAGCAGTATCTGATTGATGCCGGCTTCGGGATAATGAACCCAAGACAGATTATTTCCCTGGATACCAACCTGCCTCAGCCTGATGTCAGATACCAGTACAGCGTGGAATCAGACAACCGTGGCGGCATGCTGGTGATGGCCACAAACTCTGATGAAGTAGTAACACTGTATCGCTTTGATTTTGCAGAATACCTGGAATCGGATTGCACAATCAGCCATTTTTACAGTCATCAAGCTCCTGACGCCGTATTTGTGAATCATCTGGTGGTATCGCGGATTCTTGAGAATCGGCGGTATCTGATCCGAAACCTGACCTACTTTGAATATGAAGATAAGACAGGGCAAGAGAGAACTGTCGATATCAGTGACGGCACCATGTTATATCAGCTTCTGACCACGCAGTTTAATTTACAGTTAACAGAACAGGATGCTGCAACCTTGTATTCACATCAAATGGCTAAGATACGTCAGAAGCAGTAATCGCCGATAAGCAGAAGCAATCAAAGCAGAGCGGTATAATTCCAGATAAAGCTGGCGTATAGCCATGATATCTTTAGAATGAACGGTTAGAAATTTTATTATAAGCCTCAGTCAGGAGAAATGTGTGAGCGCTATTTTGTATTACGTTCATGATCCTATGTGTAGCTGGTGCTGGGGTTATCGTCCTGCTTTTCAGCGGCTCAAAGATCAGTTACCGGCTGGTGTGGAAATCCGCTGTGTGTTGGGTGGCCTGGCTCCTGACAGTGATCAGCCCATGCCGGAAGAGATGCAGCAAATGTTGCAGCTGACCTGGCGTCGGATAACCAGCCAGCTTGGGACGGAATTTAATCATGAATTCTGGACACAGTGCCAGCCGCGCCGGTCGACGTACCCTGCCTGTCGGGCTGTTCTTGCCGCAAAAAAACAGGGACAGGAGTATACAATGACAGAGGCGATTCAGCAGGCCTATTACCTGAGAGCAATGAATCCTTCTGACTACCAGACCCACGCCAGACTGGCAGCTGAGCTGGGTTTGGACGTTGCGCGTTTCATGACAGACATTACCGGTGCTGAGGTTGACGCATTACTTCAGGAAGACATAGAACACGCGGCAGCATTGGGTGTGTCGGGCTTTCCTTCACTGGTTCTGGAAGTGGAAGGCCAGCGCTGGCCGATTGCGGTTGCCTATCAGAATGAACTGACCACACTGAATGACATCAAGGATAAGCTTAAATGGGCAAACGCCAAGTCGGTAATGAAAGGGTGGTTTGCGAAAAAAAGCTAGCCGGTTATGAATCACACGATGGCAGCGCAGGCTGCCATCGTGTGTAATGTGATTAAAACGAATAGGCCAGCCCTATACTGTACAGGTTCTGAGTTTCTTCATAAAAATCAATATTGGATGTCAGGTTATCGAATCCAGCCCGGGCAATAGCACTGGCGTTTCGCCAGTTAAACGGGGCCAGGTAGATCAATGTTGCGGA
Source organism: Photobacterium sp. WH77 (assembly GCF_022014395.1). NCBI lineage: Bacteria > Pseudomonadati > Pseudomonadota > Gammaproteobacteria > Vibrionales > Vibrionaceae > Photobacterium > Photobacterium sp. WH77. Next base: position 149,801 of record NZ_JAKLTE010000010.1, read on the forward strand.
AAAACCGTATTGGTTGTCATCCCGGATCTGGTTAAAAATGGGATGGGCCTCGTCATAGTCAATCCATGCCGCACTGGCACCCAGCATCACAATATAGCGATCGATCCGTTGCCGGGCTGTCAGCTCAACACCATAGCGATTGTTCGCTATCGCACTACCTTCCGCGCTGTCATCGATGTAGTGAATTTTCCAGTCGATACCAAACTGACGATTTAAATCCAGTTTTTGACTCAGTGCGGCATAGAAAAGATCGCCTTCACGAACCAGCGCGTCTTGTGTCGCCGAGCTATAGCTGGTTCCGCTGCGCTCATCGTCGATTTTTCGTTTACCCGCAGCCAGCTCCAGTGACACATTGGTTCCCGCAATGCGGTTATAGTCCAGCACTGCGCCCCGGATTGAGCGCTTGGTTTCCTGTCTTGGTGCTCCGGTCAGAAAAGGGTCATCCCACACTTCGTTGTCAAAAAAGCCGGGAATAACGCCAATGCCTAAGCTGGAGCCATCGCTCAAATACTGAGTAAGGCCAGCCTGCATATATAAACTGCTCGCCATACCCCCCAGTGCTGATTTGAAATACAGCGCAGTATTTGGTGTGACACCCAGCTGTAAATCCCACATGGGCAGGGGCAGATTTTTTTCTTCGTCCGTGCCGGATTCGTCCAGTGAACTGAGTACGGAAGACTGCTCGGTGCTCAGGTGGGAGTCGTTCTTAAACCAGCCCAGGTTAATACTGACATTACCTGACAAGCCGGGTTTGACAGCACTCTGAGCTGAAACGGAAAAAGCAGACAGTGCTCCAAGAATGAGCACTGTCTGTCGAATAGTTCGTAACATGGCCACTTCCTGTGAAAAACATTGGTTAATGTTTCTTTTTGTTACGCTTTTTTGTCTTCATTTTATAAAGATCCAAGCGCCGATGCTTTAGGTTAGTGACAGAGCCTTCGTTGTGCAACAGTTTTAATTTTGACAAGTCGACATCGGCGAAAATAATCATTTCGGTATTGGCATTGGCTTCCGTAATGATCGCATCGTGCGGGAAATACACATCGGAGGGAGAAAACACTGCAGACTGGGCATATTGGATGTCAACATTATCGACCCGGGGAAGGTTGCCGACGCTGCCACCCAGCGCGACATAGCACTCGTTTTCAATCGCCCGCGCCTGACCACATATACGTACCCGCAGATAGCCGTTTTTAGTATCTGTCCAGAAAGGGACAAACAGAATCTGGACTCCCTGATCGGCCAGCAGCCTGCCCAGTTCGGGAAACTCGACATCGTAGCAAATCAGAATACCAATCCGCCCGGCATCGGTGTCGAAGACTTTGACTTTATCGCCTCCGTCTATGACCCAGTCTCTGACTTCGTGAGGCGTGATGTGAATTTTATATTGCTCGTCAATGTCCCCGTCTCTGTGCAGCAGGTATGAGACGTTATATAGCTTGTCACCTTTCAGGTAAGGCATACTGCCGGCAATGATGTTGATGTTATACGTGACAGCCAGCTGAGAAAATCGCTGACGGATTTCTTCAGTGAACTGGCTGAGATAGCGAATGGCCTCAACCGAGTCTTTGTCTCTGGCTAACCCCATCAGCGGCGCATTAAAAAACTCAGGGAACAATGCAAAATCGGACTGATATTTGGATAAAGAAGAAACAAAAAACTCGGCCTGATTCATCAGGTCGTCGACCGACACGACCCGACGCATGTGCCACTGCACTATGCCCAACCTTATCAGTGTTTTTTCGGTTTGATGGATCGAGATATCTTCTTCGTAGAAAATGTTGTCCCATTCAAGCAATGTGGCATAGCCTTTGGACTTCGCATCTTCAGGGAGATAACGGTTCATCAGGCGTTTTACATCGAAATCATTGGCAAGCTGAAACGAGAGTATCGGGTCATGAATTTCACGGCGTTTGACCTTGGCAATATACTCAGAAACATGCATTTCATCCGCATACTTGTGATAACCCGGAATGCGTCCGCCGGCAAGAATGGCTTTGAGGTTGTTGGCCCGGCAGAGCTCCTTACGGGCTTCGTATAAGCGACGCCCTAAGCGAAGGCCGCGATAATCAGGATGGACAAATACGTCCAGTCCATACAACGCATCTCCACTCGGGTTGTGACAGGCCACATTGTTGGCATCGACTATATCCAGATACGTGTGGTTCAGGGAATAGCGGTTGTAGCTGACTTTAATGGTCAGTGCTGCGGCAATGATTTTTCCCTTGTCCTCAATGCAGATTTGCCCGTCGGGAAAATGTTTGACCAGCCCTTGAATGGTAGATTTTGGCCAGGCACCGCCCACATCAGGAAAAACCAGATCTTCCAATGCAGCAAGTTGCTTAAAGTCAGAAGGCTCAATGGTGCGCAGATTCAATAAAGTGCTATTGTTCTCATCCATAACTTATTGTTTTTCATTGTTGAAACCAGTGCTATAAAGTATGGAACATCCGTTAGGATTCGCCAGTGAACCGTATCCTGACAGTGAATGAACACAATGTTATTCGGGATCAACCATACTTTAGGTCTGATTTTTCATTCATATCACGACGCTTGGAGGAAATATGAAAGTGAGTGTAGTTCGTCGTTATGCCTCAGTATGTGCATTAGTGGTGTCTATCGGGCTGTTGCCTGGTGTAGTCACTGCGGCCCATCACGAAAAAGAAGAAGCAGTGACATCAGCTGAGCAGGTGAACAAAGAAACGAAGGATTTGCTGGAGTCACTGAAAAACTACTCCGCAGAGCAAAAAGACGAAGCCATGAAGGCGACGAAAGAGGGCATCGACAGCCTGGATAAACATATTGAGCAGTTGCAGACCCAGATAGAAGACGACTGGGATGATATGGATAAGGCAGCCCGTGAGAAATCCAGAGAAAGTCTCAAATCTATGCAGGAACAGCGAGTGAAACTGGCTGAATGGTATGGCAGTATGAAAAGCAGCTCAGCCGGTGCCTGGGATCATGTCAAAGAAGGCTTTTCCGGTGCCTATGACAGCCTGAGTGAAGCCTGGCAAAAAGCCAGCGAAGAATTTTCTAAAGAAGAGAAAGAGTAATATTACCGCTGCGCCTCTGCGAACGGGGCGCATTTTCCATTGTGACGTTTTTCCCGTCATTTTTGCCAGAAACCAGAAACCAGAAACCAGTAAGCAGAACCTGTAATAAGTTGCCTTCCTGTATGGGTTTGCAGACCGGGTGTTGGCTGGCACGGCTTGCAAGCCGGCAGATGATATGAGAAAGTTTGTCCCGTTGTGGTCATCGGTTTAGCGTAAACCGATACAACCCGCTTCGTATAACCCCACTGATAGGGTGTGGGGGTCTCTACCAGAATCCGTAAAATTCTGATTACGAAGAGTTAAGTCGATTAATCGCTTTTCTCTTTGTCATGGTCGGAATACCCATTCTCCTTTGCTGCAGAAAAGCTGTTAATCATCCCAGTCAACGTATTGAGAACCTGATTAAGAGCACCTTATGACATCTTTTATTACTGGTTTACCGAAAGTGGAATTACACCTGCATATTGAAGGCTCGCTGGAACCTGAGCTGATGTTTGCACTGGCCGAAAGAAACCAGATTGCGATTCCGTTTCATTCACCTGATGAAGTGCGTGCGGCGTATCAGTTCCACAACTTGCAGTCTTTTCTGGATATTTATTACCAGGGCGCAAACGTACTGATCCACGAGCAGGATTTTTACGATTTAACCTGGGCCTACCTGTTGCGCTGTAAAGCCGATAACGTGGTACACACAGAGATCTTCTTTGATCCGCAAACCCATACCGAGCGGGGTATTGCCTTCGATACTGTGGTGAAGGGCATTCACCGCGCACTGGAGCAGGGCAGGGAAACACTGGGTATTTCCAGCCAGCTGATCATGTGTTTCCTGCGCCATCTCGATCAGGACTCTGCTTTTGCCACGCTCAGTCAGGCGTTGTCGCATAAAGACAAAATAGTGGGAGTGGGTTTGGATTCTTCAGAGCAGGGCAATCCGCCGGAGAAATTCAACGCGGTCTTTCAGCAAGCGCTGGCAGAAGGTTTTCTGACCGTAGCCCATGCCGGTGAGGAAGGGCCACCGGAAAATATTACCAATACCCTGGATCTGCTGGGGGCGACCCGGGTGGATCACGGCATTCGTTGTGTTGAAGATGCAGCTCTGGTTGAGCGTTTAGTGCGGGAGCAGGTGCCGTTAACCGTGTGCCCGCTGTCGAACTTAAAACTCAAGGTGTTCGAAGACATGAAAGATCACAATATCGTCGAACTGTTGCGCAAAGGCCTGTGTGTCACCATCAATTCTGACGATCCGGCGTATTTTGGTGGGTATATGACAGATAATTTTCAGGCGGTGGCCGATGCACATCCTATGACGCAGGAAGAGATCGCGCAGTTTACCCTCAATGCGATTCAGGCCAGTTTTATCTGCGAGGAAGAGAAGCAGCGTTTAACCCGAATGACACTGAATTACCTCCAAAGCGAACAATCATCAGCTAATAGCAAGGCATAATATCACTATGGCCAAGTGGCTCCCTGCGCTGATTATGCAGCGCAGGGAGCCGCTTTTCAATTAGCTGACTAATTCGCCGGATAGCCAGCTTAAGATTTCGCGCAGCTTGTCATCGCTCAGGTTAAGCAAATTGTCGCCGACATACCATTCGAGGAATGATTGCTCAGGTAAGGCCGCTTGTTGCGGATTTCCCAGCCAGATTTTCTGCTCTGTCGCCAGCCTGTCGCGAATGACACTGGCTTTTTCGGCACTGACGGGCAGATACAGATGCAGCATATTGGCCTGTGGCGCAGCCGGGTTTGGCGTTAACAGCGGGTAATCTTTCAGTATGCGGTAGAGCTGCTGAGTACGATCGAACAAGGCTGGCATCAGCGCCAGGCGCTGATCGAACTGCATCGCCGCGGAAACCGAATACGGTGTGCGGCGAAATACATTACCGCCCTGGCGTTGCATCCAGAGGCGAGCTTTTTTAATCAATGCTTGATCGCCCAGCAGCATAGAGCCGCCTAATCCGCCAATGCCTTTGTATAAAGAGACATAAGCTGAATCGAAACCTTCCGCAATCTCGCTGTACTCACGGCCATACCAGGCTTTGGCTTCCCACAATCTGGCACCGTCCATGTGCAGATGAATACCCTGCTCGCGACAATGGGCTTTGATAGCGTTTAAATCATCCCATTCAGGCAGTTGACCGCCAATTTCGCGCATGGGAAGTTCATACAGCACGGCAGCAATATCGTCCGGCCATTCCTGCAGATCGGCCAAAGACCAGGTTTGATAAGGGTTGCCGACAGGCAGAACGGTAAAGCGTTGCTGAAGCAGATAGCCTTGCGCTTCATGCAGGTAAATATGACTGGAGGGATGCATGGCCACAATAGGGTTTTTGCGTGCCATACAGGCCAGTTGCAGCGCAGTAGGTTGGGTCATTGTACCCGAGATAACGAACAGGCCGGCTTCGTAGCCCAGAAGATCGGCAACTTTGGTTTCAAACTGCTGCAGATCATCGCCCTGACCGTAAATATCATGTTTGATCTGATTGCTCTGACACCAGTTTGCCATTTGCAGGAAGATGTCGGCCGGAGACATTTCACGGTTGCCGGGGACAGACAGAGTGCAATGAGAGCGTAATTCCGTGCTCATAATAATCCTTGAAATAAGCCACTTAATTTTAATTTGTCGCCAGGAGTTTATGGTGGCTTATTCCAGTGCGCAACAGATTTCATTGGCAGTTATGATAGCGATCCGCTCTGGGAGTCTTATTTGCCTGCTTAATATTCAAAGCGGGAAAATTCGCTTTCAATCGATGCATACAACTCTGAGATCCAGGCCGGGGAGGTGTCGGGTACAGGGCGGATCGGGTTTTTCCGTGGATCATGCGGGGCAATCACCACTTCGACATTGTCTTTGCCGATTTTCCCCACCAGGGTAAACAATTCTTCCACCGCGCTGTCGCCGATAGCAAGACAACCAATGGAGTCGGCTTTGCCATGAATGAAAATATTGGAACCCGGTGATTGCCGGCCTTCGAGCGCGGCGTATTTGAGATCGAAGTTGTTGGGATAGTTAAGCTTCATCGACAAGTGGAAACGGCTGTTCGGATTGAGGCCGATGATTTTGTAGATACCTTCCGGCACCTGACGGTCGCCTTCTTTGAGTTTTGGCCCTGCTTTGCCGCTCGCCGCTGTGACAGGGTAACTGTAGATAAAATGGCGACGACCCTGCTGATCAAACGCCCATAGCTCCAGGACTTTTTCTTCTTTCAGGCCAAGCAGCGCAATTTTCTCAGGCGGATAGCTCACATTGGCCTGGCGAAATCTGTATTTCAACCGCATTTCAGACAAGTGGCCGTAAGTCGCTAATACGTCATCAACGGTTCGCTTTCCCAGCAAAGAGGGCGCGACAGAGGTTGAAACGGACTGTCCATGAGCATGAGTGGTCATCAGTAAATACACAGCGGCAAACAGGGCTGAAAATTTAATAGTGCGCATAATTCCCCAACGTCATATCTAGTCCATTAAACGAAAAATGTTGATTACATTATCAGCAGTAAGTTGTCAGTGTGTCAGATCACAGCGGCTGGAAAGTAAAATCTTCAATAACGCCATTGATGTCTGCATTCAGCACGTAATCAAGGTGCATGTTCCCTTTTTGCTGGTAGAAGCTGATTCGGTAACCTTGATCGCTGTGGTTATTATCCACACTGTAATTACTGGTTACTCGGGTACTGATCGCATCGCCCCGGACAATGCCGTTTACAGCCGGAGACGTGGCAACGATGTACGTCAGCTGATTTTCTTCTAAGCTATTGAATTTTATATAGGCATAAGTTTTCTTTTTGACCAGCTGCCCATTTTCCAGAACATTGCCGTTGCTCTCTGAAAAATAGTAGCCATTCAGGTTAACTGTAGACTCAAACCCGATCTCAGGATCTGGCTGGCCCATAGATGCACAGCCTGATAACGATGAGAGAAGAATAATAGATAGTGCCTTTTTCATACTCACCTTGATTCTTATAATGATGAAAAGGGGTCAGAAACCCCCAACCAATGACAGTATTTAATGGCGTCAGAACGCTGTGTGTCATTAACTGGTTATTGCAAAATGGCAGGTAAGCAGAAGGTTTAAGCGGGGAATCGGTATAAGCGCACTCTTGTCAGGCAAAAAGCGGCAGGCAACAAACGGTATGAACGGCAGACAGATGACTGTCAATTGTATAGGCAGGTCACTATACAAAGCATTGAATGTTTCCTCAGTGCGTCTTAGATAGCTCAGGCTAAAGTAACATGTCTTTCGCACAATAAATGCTGCTGATGCCGGGGGCGCTGTAGCAATTCAGATTGTCTTGTATTATGGCTGAAGGTAATGCAAATCCGGTTTGACCGTTTACCTTAATGGTGGCCGTGTTTGCGTTGATGTGATGGGAGATCTCAGAACCGTTGCTGAGTGTCCAATAGGTATCAAACTCGCTGGTATTGGCACAGACCGAAATGGAGCAACTGACCGGTGTTGTTTCACCGTGCTCGAACACAATGCACTGGGCTTGCATTTCACCACAGCCCGCGTTCGCTGCTGCCGATACCATAAAGCCACACATCAGGGTGAGGGATAAACAGGTAACGCCTTTCATAATCCACCTTGCTTCTTTTAGTAATGAGTCTGTTCATGGGGTGTGTTACTAAGGCGACCAAAGAGAGGACAGTATGCAGGTTTTTCCGGATGGTGCCGATTTGAGCTTCATTGTATTGATGAAGACAGGTGTTTTACCTACCTGCCTTTATCAATTCGTGCTCACAGGATAACGGGCACAGCTATGTAGGTGTTTACCGCTGGAAATTGCGATGCTCCACATCGCAGCGGATGACAGATTGGTCGTCGATTAACCCGGCTAAGTGCTTGCGGCTTTCCAGGTAATGCGGTGTCAGTTTGTGCGCTGCAAGTGCGTCTTCACTGGTGTAGATTTCATACAGGTAGAAGCAGTGGTCGTTGTCCTGAGCTGACAGCACATCGAACACCAGGCAGCCTTCTTCATTCTCTACCGAAGCCTTGGCATTTTCCTTCATGATCGAGAGATACTGGTCTCGAAACCCTGCTTTGACTGAATTTTTCACAACAATACAAAACATAAAGCGCACTTCCTTTTTTGTCGGTTTGAGGAACAACTTGTTCTTCGTTTGAATATCTGGCCTCTTATTGTATACAATGAATAAAATTATTGCACACGGAGTGGCTGAATATGGCTGAGAGACCAAAACCTTTGAACGGATTACGACATTTAGCACTAGCGGTATATCCCTTTGAGGAGTGTATCCGTTTCTATACCGAGATACTGGGTATGGAAGTGCTAAGAAAAGCGAGCGATAACCTGATTTACCTCAGTTGCGGTAATGACAACTTGTCGCTGAGCAGGGCGTATGAACCGCAGGAGAATCACAATCAGTCCCTTGATCATTTCGGGTTCATAGTGGACAGCAAAGAAGAATTGCAAGCCTGGTTCGTGTTTCTCAAAGCCAAAGGCGTGCCGTTACTGGACACACCGCACGATCACAGTGATGGTGCGCGCAGTTTTCATTGTACCGATCCGGCCGGTAATGTCGTTCAGCCTATTTATCATCCTGCCATTTCTGGCCAGCGCCTGCGCTAGTAAAGCAATTTACCCGACACAATCGTTGTGATTGTGTCGGGTGCAGGCTTTATTTTTGATTCAGTAAATAATCTAAAATATCAACTACTTGTGCTGGATCTGTTGCCCATGCATTGGCACTGGCATCCACTTCTTTAAGCGGGTGGACAATGTCTTCGCTGTGCAGTGTGATGTAGGGTTTATCCAGTGCGGCACAATATCCGGCATCAAACGCGGCATTCCACTGCTTGTATTTATCACCGAAACGGATGACGGCCACGTCGCATTGTTTGATCAGTTTCTGTATCCGAATCGCATTGACCTTGGCCGATTTATGGTCGCGCCAGAAGCTGTTAGATTCAGCCCCTAAACCATCACCTGCAGCGTCACTGCTGTCGTGATCTGTAACGGCTGAAGTAAACACAACATTGAGATCTCTTGCCTCACAGCCTTTAATGATTTGTTCCCGCCAGTCGGTGTGGATTTCACCAGAAAGATAGACATTCCAGGTCATTGCTTACCCCTTTTCCTTTATTGCATGTCTCTGTTATCAATGTTCACACAATATGTGTACATGATATGGAGATGGATATATGGATTATAAGATAGTTTATTGTACACAAGTTGGTGTTTATTGCACATGCAAAGGGCGGGGATTCAGAAGTAGCTTGGGTAAGTGTGCAGGGTAATGTCTGGCGATCGGGTGATGAACAGGCAATCGCTTTGGCTGTTGATCCGCTCAAAGCCGAGTGCTTCATAAAAGGTGGTGTCGATGTCGCTGTGAAGAAAAACCGTTGTTGTCGTTGTGCTTGAGAAAAGATGACGGACAATGTCGAGAATTAGCTGACTGGCATAGCCTTGCCGGCGATGCGCTGGCGACGTTGCTATCGAACCTATTCCTGCTTGCCCGTCTTCCAGACCAAACTGATGACGGTACAGAATCAGAGAAGCGACAGGCATATTAGCTTCTGGCAGCACGTACCACTGGCCAGCGGTGTATTTCCGGCTGCGTTTGCAGGCGGTCAGATACTCAGCCTGGGGCATTTCATCGCCCCAGGCGTCATAGCCCATCATATACACTGAGTTCATCTCGGACTCAGTAGCTTGTCTGATTTGCATCCGTTTTCTTTTTGTTAATTGCCGGTCTGATAATTGCTGATCACCGAAAGCAGAACTCCGCCCAGCGACTCAGGCCAGCGGTGACCGAACCAAAATAATCACCGGCCACGATCGGCACACCGGGCAGGCGTTGCTCGATAAGCTGGCGTAACATGGGGGAGCGGGCACTGCCACCTGTCATAAAGATAACGTCCGGTGCGCATTCCGCCTGAGACAAAGCTTCATTGATCAGACTGCTGATTTTCTCCGCGTTGCTGCTGACCGCCTCTGCCAGTTCATGGCTGGTACAGCTGATCGGCAGTGTTTCCTGTCCGATGCGGATCTCGGTACTGGCACTGGATGATTCGGACAACGCGATTTTCAGCAGTTCGGCTTCACGCACTAATTGATGACCTAAAGTATGGTGGTAGACCTGCAGCAGTCTTTGCAGCAAAGCAGGTTCTGCGGAATCCCGCACGAGCTGTTGCAGCACGGCTAAGTTCGCGCTGGCGTAAAAATCACTTTGCGCGGCCACATTGTTGATCGCCACCGGGTTCCAGAATTGGCTGATCGGCGCTGCCAGTCCGCGCTGGTTGGTGCTGTGCTTGCCAAACAAAGGCATGATACGCTCGAAGGCGAGGGCGATATCCAGATCGTTTCCGCCAACGCGGCTGCCACTGTGAGCCAGTAATCCTTCTGTTCTGTCTTCTTTATTTAACCAGCCCGGCCCCATTTGCAGCACGGAGCAGTCGGTGGTACCACCACCAATATCGACCACCAGTACGGTTTTGTCTTCTTGCAACTGGCTCTCGTATTCCAGACCGGCAGCCACAGGCTCGAACTGGAATTCTATCGCTTTGAAGCCAGCACGCGTTGCTGCCCGGCGCAGAATACTCTCGGCCTGCTGGTTAGCCTTACTTCCGCCTGTACCCTGAAAGTTGACAGGGCGACCGATAACAGCCTGCGTAATACTCTCACCGCACTGGTTTTCACTGCGGTGTTTGATATTTGCCATCATGGCACAGACCAGATCCTCAAACAGACTCAGTTGGATGTCATGTAAACCGGAAGCACCAAGAAAGGATTTTGGTGATTTGACGTAATACACTTCATCAGGATCATTGAGGTAGGTGTCCAGCGCCTGCTGACCAAACTGTAAGGCATGCGCATCAACGATGATGTCGTCGTCTTTGTTGGCAGAGATCGAACGACGCAGTAATTGCTCTCCAATCTTATCAGCGGGTTTGATGTCATAGTGACGAAATAGCGCCTCGCTGACGGCCTCGCGACTTGGTGCCGCAAGCGTTGAAGGAATGAAAAAGCTGTCGCCTTCAAGGGGAAGCAACCTTGGCTGACCATTCTCCATAACAGCAACAGCGCAGTTGGCTGTGCCGTAGTCGAAACCTATGTACATACTTCCTCCTGACAACTAAAAAGCTGACCAGTGTACGAAAATTTCGGCCTAAGACAAGAAAAGGAAGCACTGACCGTGAGAATTGCATTCCATCTCGCTGAACAGCTTCTAGCGATAAAGCTTACGGAAGAACTTTGACGTGAGCGTGTAGTCGTAACGGAGTTGGATCAGCGAATATATTAAGGTAGAACCGGCCACTGTTCCCCATGGGTAGAAGAAAAAGAGTATGCAGCCAAACAACATAGTGGCTTTTTCAGCCCAGGGATGGCGGATTAATAGTCCGTATCCGGCAGTGAGGTGAAGCACTATCATCAACACAGCCAGCAGCACCATAGAGAAATTGTTGGTTTCAATGTTCATGATGCCGTCGATGGCGGCCTGAAAACCTGAAACGATGCCCCATATCAGCCAGATAATCGCGTAAAGGGCATGAAAACCTATTGCCAGCCTGAATTTGAGTGAGTATTTCGAGCGCAGAGAGTCGTGAGACTGCGATTGTTCGCCCTCAGTACATTTTTTACACATTTCTACCGGAGTACCGTCAGGTTTATCCAGTGTTCGAACACCGCATTGTACGCAGTACATTATTTACGCACCACTTGCCTGTTTATCGCATCGCATTTCATTGCGATAGCTGTAGTTACAAATTCACAGATGCAAAGCTTCATCAGTTAACAACATTTCCTAACAATTATAATTTCATATAATGCCGTGTTCTTTAACATTTGAATGTCAGTTTTTCGCTTTTATGGTGTTCGAAATGATGAAAATGCTGTGGGAGTCTCATTTTGGTGAATTAAATGTACCGTTACATAAGGTTATGAAATTTAAGGCTTATATAAATTAGGGTGGTCTAATTTATATGTGGCAACTGTCGGCAATATATTATTTGCCTTTTTTCATGTGTAATGGCATAGCATGATACTGCTTTTCTTTTATCAAAGAATGCATCGGACAGGTTTGATGAATCATTTTCTCTGCGGATATTATTCTGGCCACTTCTTTTTAAAATCAAGTAATTCTGGCAGGCAACGGTTAAAGGCCTCGACAAGAATCGGGTCGAAGTGAGTGCCACTATTTTTACAGATATAGTCAGAAGCATCTTCAATGCTCCAGGCCGGCTTGTAAGGACGTTGACTTGTCAGTGCATCAAATACATCGGCAATGGCTGTTATACGTGCTTCAATGGGAATGGCGTCTGTCTGTAAACCGTAAGGGTAGCCTGTGCCGTCCCACTTTTCATGGTGATAAACGGCGATGTTTTTGGCCATTTGCATCAGTTCTGAGGTGTCATTGCCCAAAATTTCTGCCCCTATCAGGGTGTGGCGCTGCATGATTTTCCATTCTTCACCAGACAGCGCCCCTTTCTTTTGCAGAATATGATCCGGGATACCAATTTTGCCGATATCATGCATGGGTGCTGCATGCAGCAGGGTTTCCGACCACGCCGGGCTGTAACCTGCGGCCCTTGCAATGGTATAAGCGTAATGGCTCATGCGAATAACGTGATGGCCTGTTTCGTTATCTTTGTATTCTGTTGCTCTGCTCAGTTTCTGAACCACGGCAAGCCGTGTTGATTTCAGCTCATCCATTTTGACCAGCGACAGCTGATTTTTCACACGGGCCCGGACAATGGGCGGGCTGACGGGTTTGGTGATGAAATCGACCGCGCCCAACTCAAAACCTTGTGTTTCATCTTTGGTGTCTGACAGCGCGGTCACGAAGATCACTGGAATGTGTTTGGTGTCCGGTGCGGCAGAAAGCTGTTGAATAACCTCATAGCCGGACAGGCCTGGCATCATAATATCCAGCAGGATCAAATCGGGTTTTTCTGTGTTGGCAAGTGTAATGGCGCGGCTGCCGTCTCTGGCGAATAGCAGGCGGTAATCCGATGCCAGAATGTTTTTCAGCACCTGTAAATTGGCGGGTTCATCATCCACAACCAGAAGGGTTTTACGTTCATCCATGTTATGCCTCCACTGCCTGCTGGCTGACGAGATAGTTATTTAGCAGCGTGGCTGCTCGATCCAGTTCAAAATCGCTCATGGCCGATTCCACATCCATTGCCAGTTCTGCAGGGAGCTGGGATTTAACCGCTGAAAAAGCGCAGTCCGGCATCTCGCCCTGTTCCAGTTGCTGAATGATTTTCCTTATATCGTCATGGTTGAGGGTTGTCGCTGTTTGATGCTCAGGTTCAGCAGAGAAATCCTCTACCGAAGTGAGCAGCAGCGTAATGGCATTAAACATCTCGCGGTATTGAGTAAACAGTGGAACCGTATTTTCGTCACGCTGTAATGCTTGTTCCAGTTTTTTCATGCAGTGATGGATACCCGGCATGCACAGGTTGCCAGTCACACCTTTCAGGCGATGCACATGCGACAGGGCTTTTGTCTGGCTGCCACTGAGCAAGCGAGCCAGAAAATCAGGGTGATGCTGTGGCTGGCTGATGAACTTCTGTATAGCGGTGAGCTGCGATTGTTCATTGCCCCAGAGCAGGCGCCCTTTCTCCAGATCGATAAGGGTGTCCTGATTGTCGTCTTGTTTCTCAGGGTGAACCGGAACCTGGGCGATAATCCCTTTCAGGTAAGCAATTTCTGCTTTCAGCGCATAGATATCGATCGGCTTGACGGCAAATCCATTCATGCCGGCGGCGAGTGCGTTACGCCTGTCTTTTTCAAGTACGCTTGCCGTCAAAGCAATAATAGGTACTTCTTTTAACTGCTGTTCTTTTTCGTAAGCCCGGATGGCTTTACTGGCTTCCAGACCATTCATCTCAGGCATTTGAACATCCATGAGAATGATATCAATGTGCCTGGATTTATATTGTTTTATGGCTTCTGTTCCGGTTCTGGCCGTGACTAACTGATGGTTATCTCTTTTTAATAATCCCGTCATCAGCTCCAGATTTTGCTCGACATCGTCTGCCACCAATATGGTCATAGGCGGTAGATGAACATTGTCTGTTATGTTGTCATCAATCTGAGCGGACTGTCCTGCCGGTAACGGCAAATCAACACGGAAGGTCGAGCCCTGACCTGGCTGGCTGTAGACAGCGATTTTGCCGTCCATCAGTTCAACCAGCTGTTTGGCTATGGTCGTTCCCAGGCCTGTGCCGCCAAAACGGCGCGACATAGTGCTGTCTGCCTGAGAGAAAGGGGCGAAGATGCTCTCCAGTCTGTCTGGCGCAATGCCAATTCCCGTGTCTTCGACCAGAATGGTGATGCCTTTGGTACGACTGGAAGTGATGTCCAGTCTGACATAACCCCGCTCGGTGAACTTTACAGCGTTACTCAGTAAGTTCAGGATAATTTGCTGAACGCGGAGCGGATCACCCTGGAAATATTCACTGAGCTGCGGGTCATAGCGCATTGTCAGCTCTATGCCTTTTTTGTTGGCCAACAACGATTGAGTTGCGATCAATTGCTCACAGATTTGACGAAGAGAGAAATGGCGGGATTCAAGCTGTGTGGTCCCGCTTTCAAGCTTGGCAGAATCCAGCACATCGTTAAGCAGGTTGAGCAGGGTTTTCGCAGATTGCCGGATAATGCCAAGGTGTCTTTGCTGTTCGGTGCTCATTTTTCCGTCCAGCATGAGTTCAGAAAAACCAATAATGGCATTCATTGGTGTTCGCAATTCATGACTCATATTGGCCAGAAAGGTGCTTTTTGCCTGAGCCGCGATTTCTGCTTCTTCTTTGGAGCGGCGCAGATCGGCTTCCATTTGTTTCTGCTTGCTGATGTCAGTGATCACACCGACAAAGGTGCTGACGCCATTGAGCTTGGATTCGCCAATAGATAAACGAATCGGTTTCATCAGGCCGTTTTTATGCAGCGCGGTGACTTCTCTGCCAATGCCGATAATACGTGCTGTTCCGGTTTTGCGGTAATTCTCCAGATAGGAATCGTGCGCACTTTGATAGGGCTCTGGCATCAGCATGCCGATGTTCCTGCCAATGACTTCACTTTCGTGATAACCAAAAATACGTTCTGCAGAGGCATTAAATGACAGAATAATGCCGCGGTGTGACATTTTTATAATACCGTCTACGGCGGTATCTATGGTGGCTTTCAGCTCAGCAGCGGTTTCTTCACTGTGCTGCAGTAATGAGCGGTAGCGGGTCAGGGCGTTGACCGCAGCAATGATCAGACTCAGGGATACGGTGACAATTGAAATGGTAATGGCGAGTAAGTAATGACGCTGGCTGCCAGGGATAAATGCTGGATCGGGCTGACCGACAAACCGGGTTGCTTCCATGGCAGTATAATGCATACCTGCAATGGCCAGTCCCATAACAACACTGGCAATCAGCTGGATCTGGTAGCCAGGCATTGAGCGATGCTTGCGCAGACCAAAACTGATCCATAAGGCCAGTGTGGCTAACGAGGCAGCGACAAAAATGGAGAGTGCGAATAAGGCCGGGTCATATTTTAGCGCAGGCCCCAGTACCATCGCCGCCATGCCAATGTAGTGCATTGAGCCTATGCCCAGCCCGACGGTTATACCACATAGGATCAGTCGTGCATTACTGACAGCCCGTTTCGTCAGTAAATGGAGCGTTACCCAGGAAGCAAGAAAGCTGGGTATAGCGGAAAGCAGGGTAGTGCTGATGTTGTAGTTCACCGTGGTACACAGCTCGAACGCCAGCATACCAATGAAATGCATGGCCCATACACCCACCCCTAACGAAGCTGCGCCTGTCAGTATATGGAGGCGGCGAAGTAATCGACTACGGCTCTGTTTAGCCGATTCAGCTAAAGAAAGCGCCAGTAAAGAGGCACCCACAGAGATAAGCAAAGAGATAGCAATCAGTGAATAGTTATATTCACCAGTGACCAGAAGGCTTGGGTCTGTGCTGTCGGAGATAAAAAAAAGCGAAAATAGTTCTGCAATCATGATTCATCAAAGACCAGCCATCCGCCATCTGATGCGAGATAACCGGTTAGGTTAAATTAGTGTTGTATTTTTATGTCAATGGGCGCTCACATTATCCTGTCGGTCAGGAAGAGTAAACCATTCTGGCGTTAGTAAGTGC
>NZ_JAKLTE010000011.1:0-140857 GCF_022014395.1 Photobacterium sp. WH77
TAAAAGCTAAATAGTGAGGCTATTATTCTTCGGATGTGTGACTTCAATGACTTATCTGCTATTAACAATTTAATTTGTTATGAAAAATGTCGTTAAGACTGATATCAGAAAGGCAAAATGACCAATTTATGCCTTGAAATGAAGCTTGCCTGTCTTTGATATTTTTAGTTCTTGTGATCTTACTTCGATTAATATCATTCATTATTGTTGTCTGTTTTTTCTGAATGATTAGGGTGTTGAATGTATAGGTTGTTTTTTGACTCACAATGTCATTTTCATTCAGGCTGGCGATAAATAAAAGGCTGGGCTGCACGAGTTTTTTGCAGATGTCGCTGTGATGCACGAGTAGGGTATGTTCAGCCGGGAAAGAACGACAGGTATCTTGCAAAGGCCGGAACTCAGACTGTTACAGTTCCGGCAGGTTTTTGAATAAAATGGAAAATTGGCTCAGAAATAATATTCCAGAGCCAGCTCTATGAAGTCGTCTTTACGGACAAAATAAAGTGGACTGTCAAGCCTGCTGGCGTCGAACCACCAGGCGTTAGCCCGCCATTTCCAGTTGTTGTTTATCCGTGCGGAGGCTTCAATTCTGCCGGTAGATTCCTGACTGCTGTCCAGATCCTGATTAATCCCAACTAAAATTTCTGTACCGTCTATGTCATTGAGTGCAAATCGTGTACCCAGAAACAGGTCATTCTGATTCAGACTCAGTGATCGGGAATCGTACTGGTACTCGGCAATCAGGCCAAGATCCCAATAGGTATCGAAGACACCGACGAGTGTGTATTCAAACCCTGTGACCACGGCGGAGTGGTTTTCCAGGCTGTCACGGTAAAGCGCTTCAAGCTTTAATAACCAGCTGCCAAAAATGCCCTGAACATCCATGCTGGTCTGGTCCATTTGGGCGTAGTATGGCGTCAGGCTGGTACGTCCCGGCAGGAAGTAGGGATCTCTGTTGGTCCCCTGAAAAAAGCTGGCACCGACATCCCAGTCGCCAAAATAGTGGCTGTAGCGCAATGACCAGTCGATGTGCTCCTGCTCGGCTGAAGATTCATATAATGCATCGTCATTTACCGGCAGTGGGGGCCGCAGCCGCCCGTCTTTACCGGCGAAAGTACGTTCACGAAAGTAGGGGAGGATGAAGGCATTCACTGTGCCCCAGTCTTTGACGGCTGCAACATTGATCATAGGCTGCCCGAGTTTTTGCTCGCCGTCGACAGATTCGACGTTATCGGTCTGGTTAATCACATCCACCAGGTGAATGGACTCGGTCACGCCCCAGAAAACTTTCCCGACGCCCATTCTGAGCTCATAGTCATCGATCAGTTGCAGATACATGAATTCACGCAGATCGAAATGGGTACGTTCATCGTCCATGCTGTCCCAGCGGTAGAATGGCTGAATGGTCAGCCGGGCGTCACCGTCCTGCCACTCTGTGTACCATTCGGGTTCTATCACCACAGAGGTCTGGCTTTTGTCCTGGCCCTCAAGACCAGGGTGCAAAAATTGACGTTGTTCAAGGTTTATCTGGCCGCTGATACCAGCTGCCTCTACTGAGGCAGCCAGAAACAGGGGCAATGCAGAAAATCGGTATATCATGCTTGCTCCTGCCTGAGATTATTTGACACGCTTGAGACTGGACTTATTGAAATCGCTCTCATCAAGGCCATTGTTAAACGTCAGTTTATGGGTGGTCAGTACCGTTGTCTTGCCAGTCTGGATGTTATTCATTGTCATCGTATGCGCGCGCCAGTATTTGCCCAGATACTGCTCATAGTTGTTAAAAGTCAGTGTCTTCAGCAGGCTGTCTTTACGGTCATAGAATTCCACCTTCAAAGGCCGGTAATGGTCTTTATCCAGCCATACCAACTGCTTGGTATAACCTGAGTATTCATCCGTCGGCACTTGCCGGAGTTTGAATACGGCTTCACCTTTAACGGTGTCATCACCCAGATAGGTAAAGTCGTATTTTTCCAGTTCAAATGAACTTAAATCTTCGTAGGCGAACTCGCTGCCCATGAAAGGGCCTGATTTATTGCGCGAAGCAATACGTTTTACCCGCTTCAGCGCTGGCAGATAAAGCCATTGGTCATCAGGCTTGGTTGTGTGGGCGAAATTCAGAAAAGCTGTGCCTTGCACATCACGGGGCTGGTCGAAAATCGTCAGGCCTTTATCGCCATCATCAGCCACTTCCAGTGTCTTGATACGCATTTTTCGGGTGCTGCTTTCCCCTTGTGCGTTGGATAGCAACATGGTCATTTCCCCAATGCTGTCGCCCCAACCGGTATCACGCAGTTTTCGCTCCTTGGCAATCTCTAACCCTTGTTCGTTACCCGCATGGCATACCGCCGGTATGATAGCCATACCCAATGCAGTAATCATGGCTATAGGCGCTAGCCATTGCGTGATTTTGGCTGTTTTGTCTGTCATGAGCTTTCTCCTAATCTTTGGCTAAAAGGTTATTGGGCCAATGGTTTCTGGTTAATTGGGTTCTTGCTATCCGGTCTGGCTGTCTCGGTGTCAGCCTGTTCCACCGGCTTACGGTCAAAGAGCATCAACATGCAGGGCAGCAGCAAGAAGTCCACCACCAGGGCAATGAAAATGATCAGGGCACTGAGCTGGCCCATGTCACTGTTCAGACGGAAACTGGAGCTGGCCAGTACAGAGAAGCCGGCAACCAGTACGACGGTTGTGATCCATAACGCGCGGCCAACAGTGCTGAAGGCATAACGAACGGCTTCTTCGGCATTTCGGCCTTCTTTGCGTGCGATTTGATACTTGCTGAGGAAATGTACGGCGTCATCGACAACGATACCGAGTGTGAGAGTGACCACCACAGACAACCCAAGGTTGATTTCACCGGACCAGAGTGACCAGAGTCCGAATCCGAGAATCGCCGGGGCGATGTTGGGAATAAGACTGATCACACCCAGTCGCAGTGAACGCAGAGCGAAAATCATCAGTGCGGAGATCAGCACCAGCGTAACCGGTAGTGTCGATAACATACTGGCCATGTTGGTTTCGCCAATATGGGCGAACATCAGGTTCGGGCTGGACGCCATAATGGCGTAACCCGGCGCATTAGCATCAAACCAGTCATTAATACGGGCTTCCAGGGCTACCAGTTCTTTACTACCGACATTCTTGGTGGTCAGCGTCAGTTTCACGGATGATTTATCTACGTTGAGCTGGTTGTTAAGGTCCAGGCCGTATGGCAAAGACATTTCATACAGCAACAGATATTGTGCGGCCAGTTCTCTGTCGTTCGGCAGGCGATACCAGCTGTCATCATCACCATGCATGTTTTTGTTCAGGCGTTTGTAAACATCACTCAGGCTGGCGACATGGTCGGTCTCAGGTTGTTCACGCAACCAGTTGGTAAACTGATTCAGAATGTTCAGGAAGCCAGGATCAGCAATCCCCTGAGGTTGACCTGAGTCAATAGCAATGCTGATGGTGGTCATTCCACTGATATTTTCAGCCATGAAATCGGCCGCCTGACGGAATTGGCTGTCTGTGGCGAAGTATTTGACTGGCTCATCGTTGACCACATTACGGGGCAGAAGCAGGGTAGCGCCGGTCAGAACGATCACCGATAAAGGCAGGATGATTTTGCGATGATTAACCACAAGATTGCCTAATTTATCGGTCCAGCTGTGCTGGCCAGCTGGCTTCACGGC
This sequence comes from Photobacterium sp. WH77, assembly GCF_022014395.1. NCBI lineage: Bacteria > Pseudomonadati > Pseudomonadota > Gammaproteobacteria > Vibrionales > Vibrionaceae > Photobacterium > Photobacterium sp. WH77. The sequence continues at coordinate 3,681 of NZ_JAKLTE010000011.1, forward strand.
CGGGGCACGCAAAGGTAGTACAGCCAGTAACGCTGGCAGCAGAGAAACCGACAGGAAGCAGGCGATCATTATCCCCAGAGCGGCAAGGTTGCCCAAATCACGCAGGATCGGGGAATCAGAGGCATTCATCATTAAAAAGCCAAGCGCCGTTGTTACCGAGGTAATCAGTACCGGCATCGCATTGAGTTTGATGCTGTAGCCGATGGCTTCGTTTTTGAGCATGCCCCGCTGCATGCCTTGCCGCATAGTGGCAATAACATGAACGCAGTCAGCAACGGCGAGTGTGAGCACCAGGGTCGGCACATTAACTGTGGCTGTGCTGAGGAACATGCCTGCCCAGCCGGACAGGCCCATAGTGGACGCCACAGAACCGATAATCACAATTAGAGTTGCAAGAACACCGGTCACAGTGCGTAGCATTAATACCAGAAAAACCAGCACAATCAGCAGCATGGTCGGTACCAGTGTGCTGCTGTCTTTCATGGCCATGTCCATGAAAGTACGATTCATCGCGACAATACCAGCCTGATAGAAATCAACCTCAGGAAATTCGGCCCGGTATTTCGCCAGCAAGGTTTGGGAATAATCAGTAACGGTGGTGATTTCTGTCGTTTCGTCAACTTTAGGCATTTGTAAAGTGATGTTCACTACAGCAACATCACCGCTGGATGAGATAAGTGAATCACGGAGCAAAGGTTCTTGTAAGGCGACTGATTTCACTTTCGCGATACGCGGCGCATCAAGCGGGTATTCGTCTAACAGCAAATCTTCGACCAGCAGATCATCTTCAATCGCCTCTGTGTGCTGATAGTTTGCTAACGAGTCGACGCGGCTGGAAAAGGGAATCTGCCAGCTGTCGTTGGTCAGCTCCCGGATAAGAGACAAGGTGTCGGGTGTAAAGACATTGCCGTTTTTGGGCGCAACAACAAAGCTGATGTTGTCTGTTTTACTGAATGTGTTCTGGATAGTGTTAAAGGCTTGCAGTTGGGGGTTATTTCCGTCGAAGAAGATGTTGTAATCTCCGCGGAAATAGAGGTTTTTGGCGCCGATAGTCGCGGCGATCAGCAGTGCCGTCATTATCGCCAGGACGATATAAGCACGTTTGATCGGTAAAGCGTAGATACTGTCTTTCATCACAATCTCCATGAGTGACGTTTCGTCAATACTTGGTGCTTTAAAGCCAGCATATATGCTGGCCGGGCAAGAATAAGTTACTTACTCATAGCGAATTTTAATTATTCAGCTACTTAGCAGCGTTAACACTCTCCAGTGTTCGCTGCAGAAAAATCAAATTATGACAAATCGTCAACTATGGTCTGAAAATAACCCGCATGAAAGCGGGTTATTACAGCAACTAACGACCCAGTTGCGACAGAAGATCGATCTCTTCCGCAAAAAAGGTCTGTTCAATGTGTTTCCACAGCCTTTTGTAATCCCTTTCGCTAGACAGTGGTTTCCAGTTCATTCCATCCAATAACATATTGATGTTATTCAGAATGGTGAACGGATCCTGCAGGCGATGTATACAGCGACTATTGGTAGCATTAGCAATCAACGCATTCGATCCCAATGCCAGCGACCAGTTTGCAAAAACCACCGCATCGGTACTGACGGCCGCAGACATAGCCAGACTGCCTTCTTTCAGAGCACGATTGACGATTGCATCAGCATTATCAATCATTTGCTCCTCAAGTTGATTCAACATTTCCACGCGTGCATTGGATGCTTTATCGATAACCCAGGGGGTTTTCGCAGTCAGCAGACACGTCGATAGTATGGGTTCGAGTCGGGCAAATATATGGTACGCAACGTGGACACCCATCAGAATATCCCGGCTGCTGCCTTCCATATCTAACACCCGGTTGAACAGGGTCATTTCAACCTTTATGGCATGGCTGCATAATGCCACTATGACGTCTTCTTTACTGCAGAAATGGTTATACACCGTTCCTTTAGAGTAAGGACTGATCGACGCCAGCTTATCCATGGTCAGGTTAGCAAAACCTTCCTTGTTAACCAGATCTTTGGCAAGCATGATCAGCTCGTGATCGCGTTCTGCAATCGCTTGCTGTTTCTTGGTCTTGGGTGCTCGCTCTCCAGAGAAGAGGGCACATCTTTCTTTATTACAGTTCAACCCGAACATAACTTCCGACTTTTAAGTTGTCAGTTGCGTGAATATATTGCAACTCCTTCTGTGAGATGCTGGTGCTCCTGTAAGTTTCTGCTTTACAAGAAGCAAGCACCCTGTAATCAGTTTAACACGAATACGACAAGGGTAAATCACTACAAAAATGACGATTAGTCAAAGTTGACTTATCGTCATAATAGCTCCTTATGCGCAGAGATCAATACCGGTGCTGAGAATTATTTGTTCTGTCCCGATAAACAGTGGTTGTGGCAGGTAATAAAAAACCGCCAGAGCTGGCGGTTTAAGCGTGTTTGCCGAAATCAAAGCGATTAAAGCGCAGTGCGGAGTATGGCTTCACTGTCGGCAAGACCGATTTTGCCGTGTTCGCCTAATGCTGTCATGCCGTGCTTTTCCAGACCGCTGAGCAGCACGCGAATATCGCTTTCATCCAGTTCGACATCTTTTAAGCGGGTTGGCACCTGCATGGCTTTGAAGAAAGCTTCTGTTTTGGCAATGGCGGCGTAGATACGCTCGTCATCGTTACCTTCAGCGATACCGAAAATACGTTCTGCATATTGCAGCAGTTTGGCTTCTTTTTCCTGACGTCGCTCTTTCATCACGGCGGGAAGCACGATACTCAGAGTGCGCGCATGATCAATGCCGTAGTTGCCAGTGAGTTCGTGACCTATCATGTGCGTAGCCCAGTCTTGCGGGACACCGACACCAATGAGTCCGTTCAGTGCTTGCGTGGCTGACCACATAATATTGGCACGAACTGCCAGATCTTTAGGATTAGTCAGCGCTTTCGGGCCTTCTTCAATCAGGGTTAACAGCAAACCTTCAGCGAACCGATCCTGCACTTTGGCATTCACCGGAAAAGTCAGATATTGCTCCATCACATGGATGTACGCGTCAACCACACCGTTACTGATCTGGCGAGGAGACAGGCTCAGAGTGGTTGCCGGATCCAAGACGGCGAAAGCAGGCTGGATTTTAGATGACATGAAGCCAATCTTGTCGTTACCGCGTGACACCACAGAGGCTTTATTGCTTTCGGAGCCCGTTGCTGGCAGTGTCAGAATGCAGCCAATAGGCAGAGCATTATCCACTTTTAGCCCTTTAGCCCACATATCCCACGGGTCTGCGCCTTCATAGCAGGCTGCTGCCGCTACAAATTTGGTGCCGTCAGCGACTGAACCCCCACCGACTGCCAGCAGGTAGTCGATGCCTTCAGTTTTGACTGTGTCGACCGCTTTCATCAGCGTGTCGTATTGCGGGTTTGGCTCAATGCCAGCGAACTCAGTCCATTGGTGTTCACTCAGCGCCTTAGCAACCTGATCGTAGACACCGTTAGCTTTGATAGAGCCACCGCCGTACAGCACCAGTACTTTGCTGCTTTTAGGAATTTCGTTGGTGATTGCAGCAATCTGACCTTCACCAAAATGAATGCGGGTAGGGTTGTGATAGCTAAATGGGTTCATCATTGCTCTCCAGGTTTGCCTGTAAGATATAGTGTGCTGCAAAGTGTAGGTGACAACATGCCTCGCTGTAATACACGATTCTGCTTAATTCTTGCCTGATTCTGCTTTACACTTTTATTCGTACGGTTATTCATCAACACTAAGCCATCTTGAACAATTGAGTTCCGATTATGAATACTACCCTGGAACTGGCCACTTCCTTATGCTGCCAACTGGGATTGGAGAGCGGCCAAGGTAAGGTAAATACGGCACTAAAAGGTGTCAGCCTGTTTAAAATTACCCAATATCATCATGTTACTCCGCAGATGTATCAGAAAGGCGTGGTTGTTATTTTTCAGGGCAACAAAATTGGCCACCTGAATGATTATCGATTTGAGTACGACACTGAACATTGCCTGATTGTGTCAGCACCGTACCCTATTGCCTGTGAAACCTTTGCGTCGGAAGAGGCGCCGCTGATCGGTATTGATATCGGATTCGACCACAGCGTTATTCGTCAGCTGGTCGATGATATGGAAGCGGATCTGGGAGCCGATTATTTCGCCTCTCAGCAGCAGCACAAAGGCGTGGCCGCCTCGCCTGTCACACCTGAGATTAATGATTGTATGCAGCGATTATTATCGGTTCTGCATACCCCTATTGATGCAAAATTACTGGGGCCGCAGATACTCAGAGAGTTTTTTTACCGCCAGCTGCAAAGTCATCAGCGATCCCTGCTTGCCCAGTATGTGAAGCAAGACAGTGCGTTGGCCCGCGTGTCAGGTGTGATAGAGCATGTCCAGCTGCACTATGCGGATAAGCTGGCGGTGGATGATCTGGCTGACATGGCAGGCATGAGCACTTCTGCCTTTCACCGTGCTTTTAAGCAAGTCGTCACGGATCCGCCGTTGCAATACATTAAAAAAATCCGGCTCAATAACGCCAAGCAACTCATGGTACAGGATGGCGTATCAGCCAGTGTAGCAGCAAGCAAAGTGGGATATGAAAGCGCCGCACAGTTCAGCCGGGAGTTTAAACGCTATTTTGGACTGCCGCCCAGTAAGGCGGGGTAAGTGGTGTGCGCTTACTGACCTACCTGTTGGACAGCTTGCCGGGTAAATCCCTGCGAGTTGTTTAGCAGCACACGCGCTTCTTCAGCCGTTGAACCGGTCAAAATCATCACAATGGCGGTTTTGCAGTGGCCGCCACAGGCTGTCAGTGCAGATTCGGCTTGTTCGCGTGTTGCACCGGTTGCCGCGGTGACAATGTTTTTCTGGCGCTCGACCAGCTTTGCATTGGTTGCTTCAACGTCTACCATCAGGTTCCCGTACACTTTGCCGGTGCGTATCATGGCACCTGTTGTCAGCATATTGAGGATCATTTTTTGCGCAGTACCGGCTTTCATGCGGGAAGAGCCGGTCACCACTTCGGGTCCGACTATGGGCGTCATGGCAATATCTGCTAATTGAGTCATGGCGCTGTTGGGGTTGCAGCTGATGCTAGCGACGGTCGCACCGATCGATTTAGCGTATGTCATGGCACCGATTACATAAGGGGTACGGCCACTGGCAGCAATGCCGACTAACACATCTTTGTCAGAAAAGTTCAGGGCTTTCAGGTCTTCTGCACCCAGATCGGTGTTGTCTTCAGCATTTTCTACGGCACGGAAAATCGCTTCCCGCCCACCTGCAATCAAGCCGATAACCTGAGACGGGTCACTGCCATAAGTGGGCGGGCATTCACTGGCATCCAGAATGCCTAAGCGGCCTGATGTCCCTGCGCCTGAGTAAATTAAGCGGCCACCTTGCTGAAAAGCAATCGCGATAGCATCAACAGCTTGAGCCACTTGCGGCAAGGTGCGTTCAACAGCCAGCGCCACTTGCTTATCTTCGTCATTGATGACCTTGAGCATGTCGACGGTCGACAGGGTATCTATCGCCTGGCTGGCAGGGTTGCGGCTTTCAGTGATCAGCGTGTTTAAATCAATTTTCATCAGGGATGACCTTAGGGTTCGTTATCTGATGAGAATTGTAGGGAATAACATATGGCGTAGCAAACGGGCGCCATCTTAGCGGTCTCTTCTTGCCTGTCCTGATTCAAAAACGCGATAAACAGGCAAATCATCGAATTCAGACGATGTCGCAGCTGATCAACGGCCTGACTGTCTGAATCAGCGTGCTACACTCATACCGACACTGACTTCGTGGAATTGGGTTCGTCGCGGAGGCAAGTATGGTCAGTTTATTGTGGAAATGCTCTGTTGCTCTTTTTCTTTTTGCCACGCTGTGGGCTGGCTACAGCTTGCCTGTTCAGGCCGACATTGTTGATGCCCGCTGCGATATATACCCCAGAGGTGCAGATAAACCCTCAGGCCGTTACTTATGCGTGCTGTCTCAGCATCATGGCTATATCACCATAGACAGAGCAGATGGCGTCTATTACGATTTTTATCCGATGCGGGGGGAGCCGGGGCAATACCGCGATGATCGTAATCAGCCTGTTTACAGAAGAAACGGATTGGGCGCAAAAGGGATGATTTTTGAAATGAGCGACAAGTCCATTTATGTCCTTTGGGATACCTCCGTGTTAGCTGAACCCTAATTTTAAGATCTCATTTTTAGGGATTATGGGTTGATTTTTTACGTCACGCTAACCACTATCAGCCCACCTGAACTAAGAGACGAAATGCATGCCAACGCATACCCACTTAACCATTGATATCGTATCTGATGTCGTCTGTCCCTGGTGCTACATTGGTTACAAACGGCTGGAGCAGGCCATGGCGGCCTATAAAGATCAGGTGCAGTTTACTGTGCGCTGGCATCCTTTCGAACTGAATCCGGCCATGCAGGAAGATGGCCAGTTGCTGAGTGAGCATCTGGCCGAGAAGTATCAGATCACACCCGAACAAAGTGAGCAGAACCGAGCCAGGATCATTGCTTTAGGTGAAGAATCCGGTATTCGGTTCCATTTCACCCCACTCTCCCGTATCTACAATACGTTCAAAGCCCATCAGCTGTTGCACTGGGCCGCGAGCTACGGCCGTCAGACAGAGCTGAAACTGGCGCTTTTTGAGGCTTATTTCACAGAGCAGGATGATCCGAGTGCTTTGCCTGTGCTGTTGGATGCTGCTGACGCCGCAGGCCTGGATCGTAAAGAAGCCGAGCTGGTGCTGAAACAGGGCAACTTTGCCGAAGCCGTGAGAGCTGAAGAGCAAACCTGGACCGGGCAGGGGATCACTGCAGTGCCTGCGTTTGTCTTTAATGAAAAATATCTGCTTTCTGGTGCGCAGGATACAGAGACATTGAAGCAGGTTATCGACACGCTTTTAGCTGAGGTGGCCTAAAAAATTAGTCCGGCAATGTTACCGACCCGCATAATCCATAATCCATGATCAATTGGTCAATGTTGCATGCGGGTCTGAACGCTGTTGGGCCGTAGGTGAGTTCTGATCACTGTGCAATCTGAAAGGAGAACGGATGAAAGGGTTTTGGCTAAAACTGATTCTGACAGTCGTCATATTCGCGGCCTTGTTTGGCTACGTTTTTTATACTGTGCAAAGTGGTGTGCAATAAGGACAGTGTTGATTAGGAAAAAGTCAGCGGTGAGCATAGAATCATTTGGATCATCACAAGGAGTGTGAGTTGGAAAAATATGCGGTGTTGTCGGACATTCACAGTAATGTCTTTGCGCTGGAAGCTGTGGTCGCGGATGCGGCCAGTAAGGGAGTGACCCGGCTGGTGAATCTGGGTGACATTTTATACGGCCCGATAGCCCCTCGTGCTACCTTCGATTTTTTGCAGCAGCAAGAGATGCTGACCATTTCAGGTAATCAGGATCGACAAATTTACCAGTCGACGGCTGCAGAAGTGGCTGCCAATCCCACGCTGCAATTTATCCTCAACGACTTAGGCCAGGCCCCGCTGGACTGGATGCAGCAACTGCCTTTTGATGCTTGGATATCCGATGAGATTTACGCCTGCCATGGCACGCCGGACGATGATCTGGTGTATCTGCTGGAAGAGATCAGTTCGGGTCATCCGCAGGTCAAAGCAGATGCCGAGATAGCCGCGTATCTCAAACACATCCATTCTCCTATTATTCTTTGTGGTCATACCCATATTCCCCGTTGTGTCCGGCTGTCGACGGGACAGACGGTGATTAATCCCGGCAGCGTGGGCCTTCAGGCTTACGCCGATGAACTGCCGTCGCCTCATTCGATGCAAAATCACACACCGCAAGCGTCGTATGCTGTGTTAACGCGGCAAGACCACCACTGGGAAACGGCCTTTCACCGCGTTGATTATGATGTAAAAGCGGCTGTGCAGGCAGCAACGGCCAATGGTCGCGAAGACTGGGCACAGTACCTGATGACAGGCAGATGTTAACTCAGTGAGAGTCAGCTCATAACGCTGCTTCTTCATCTACACTTGGTTGATACAGTATGCCGTTTTTCTTTGTGTTCCTGTCCAGTTTCCCGGAGGTTCTATGGCATCGTTTCAGCAGGCGAAAATCTCTCCTCACTTGTGGTTTGATAAAGAAGCGGTTGAAGCCGCCGAGTTTTATACTCAGCTCTTTGATCATTCCAGAATTGTTAATGTCACCAAGATTGATGATACCCCTTCAGGCAGTGTTGATGTGGTGAACTTTGAATTGTTCGGACAGCCATTTACAGCGATCAGTGCCGGGCCTTTTTTCACGTTTAATGAGTCGGTCTCTTTTGTTATTCATTGTGACGATCAGGCAGAAATCGATCGTTACTGGACGGCTTTATCTCAGGATGGTGGTGAGGAAGGGCAGTGTGGCTGGCTGAAAGATAAATACGGTTTGTCATGGCAGATTGTGCCGAGATCGATGGATGTGATGATGCGAAGCCATGATCACGATAAGCTGGCGCGGCTAACGCAGTGCTTCTTGACCATGACAAAACTGGAGATAGTCGCGCTGGAACGAGCGTTCAATGGTAAGTAGAAGGTCGGGTCAAAAAGAGTGAATCACAAAAAAAGCGACAGGCGGGCAGGAGCTCCCGTTCTGTCGCACAAGGGATAGTTAATCGTCAGGCTTTGGTTTCTTCTACAGCATCTGTAGCGACAGCCGTTTCTATGGGTTTGAGAGCCGCGGCTTTTTTTGCACGCTTTTCTTTTTGTGCCAGCCAAATCAGGGGGGCGATGATCATCATAGTGCCAAGAATCATTGGCAAGTCAGGTACTTCGTCGAACCACAGCATGCCGATGATCACAGCGCCAATCAGTCCGCTGTATTCGGCGCTCGCAATCTTGTTCGATTCCGCCGAGCGGTAAGCCAGTACACAGGTGCCGGCATAAATCATAATGAACGTGCTGGAGCCGGCCGCTGTCAGCAGCGGCGACCAGTCCCAGGGCTGTCCTTCCCAAATAGCCAGGCCCAGCGCTGCCGGCATACCTGCCAGGTTGGTCAGCATCAGGGTTTGCGCAACAGTCTGGTGTTTTGGCAGCTTACGCACCAACAGGTTGTTCCAGGCCAGCGTAAACGCAACAATCAGAGCCGCAATGGCTGCCCAGTTGATTTCAGTCGGGCGGATAATCACCAGCACACCAATGAAACCAATTACCGCCACGCCAACAGAATATTTGGTCAGCTTTTCCTGAAACAGCATCATGGCCATAGGCAGCATGATCAGCGGAGCGGCATAGAAGATGGCATTCGCAGTGGCCAGTGGCAGGCTGGTAATTGAGATGATCATAAATACCATACCCAGCAACCAAATGTGTCCGCGCAGAGCATGCCACTTAAATCCGGCAAAAAAATCGGCTTTTTTGGTGCCAATACAGAAGGGTGCCAGAATAGCGACGGCGGTTAACTGGCGGAAAAAAACAAACTGAAAAATAGCCGTTTCATCACCCAATGATTTAATCATGGCATCGGAGCACACAGCAATTAAGTTGCCAACAATCAGCAATATCATGGCTAAACCGACAGACATTTGAGGCATGGGCTGCTCCTTCTTTTTTGGGGTTAATGAAATGTCAACGAGACAACAAACTGTGATCCAAAGCATAAACCAGCGGTAGTGATGAAGTATAATGATATAAATTTTTTTGGTATGAGTTTTTTAGATAATGAAGCTGCCACCACTTCGTGCTGTTCATTACTTTGAGGCTGTCGCCCGCCTGAACAGTTTTTCCCGTGCGGCGGAATTTCTGAGTGTGACGCAAAGTGCCGTCAGCCACCAGGTTCGTCTTTTAGAAGATTATTTGGGTGAAGAACTGTTCCAGCGTCAGGGACGTCAGTTGTCTCTGACACCCGTTGGTGAAAAGTATTACGAGCAGATCAGCCATGCTCTGGCTGATATTTCTGAAGCCAGCCAGCAGATCCGGGAAGGCGAAGGTGGCAAGATTCGCCTGGCACTTTACAGCTCACTGGCAGTGAAATGGCTGATCCCACGGCTTGAAAATCTGCGTCAGCTGCACCCTGAAATAGAGCTCACGTTAAACATGGTGAGTAACGACCCGAATTTCAGTGACGAACTGGCAGATTGCTTTATTACTGTTTCGCCACCCAAGCGTAGTAATTTCATTTCAGAGCTGCTGTATCATGAGCAGCTCTATCCGGTGTGCAGCCATAAGCTTTGGCTGCAAATGCGGGACAAACCGTTGCCGGACGCCCTGTGGGAGCATCCGTTGCTGACCACTCGTTCTATTTTTAAAGATGCCAAACACGGCGAAGACTGGCACCGCTGGTGTATGCTGGGCGGTTTTGAGCTGCCTGAACAGGCGAGATTTCAGTTGTTCAGCCATATGTTGCTGGCGGCGGAAGCGGCCCGCTATGATCAGGGCATCACTTTTCTCAATGACTACCTGATGAATGACATCGACAGGCAGCAGCATTTCGTGCGGATTCCTATGCATGAGTTGCCGACCGGTGACAGTTTTTATTTTGTGTATAAAAAATCACGCGCTAAGCAAACCGCCATTATCACTCTGGGTCGCTGGCTTAAACAGCAGTGTGATGAGCTGGACAGACGTGGAAGCCAAAGCTGAGGCCAGATTCAGCGTCAGGGCGTTACAGTGAGTGGCTGTCATTGTCAAACCAGCGCTGAAAAACAATAGCGTCTATTGTCGGTTAGCATCGGGTATCAAACCGTTATTAACTCCCTCTCCATCACGAAGAGGGAGTTAACAGATCACTTGTGAAAGCAGACGCCGCCATGAGTGGCATCGTAAAGCTGCTGCCGGATTAATTCGGCGATTTCGACGATCAGTTCGACCATGCCCGGCTGCCTGACCTTTTTTTTGCTGCACATGATGTAGAGAGACTCACTAAGCCGCAGTGCGTATTGCGGTAACACCGGCACTAACTGGCTGTTGGGCGAATACAGATAGGTGGGTAACACGGCAATGCCCATACCTCTTTCGGCGGCATGCTGTTTGGTCAGGTTGTTATCAAAATACTGGCTGCGCTCAGGCAGGGAAAATTTACTTTGCTGAGCATAGATGTTCGGCCAGTCTAATTTCCCCTTAGCCTGAATCAGCAAGCGGTGCTCACAGAGATCTGAGAAAGAGGCAGGCGTACCGTAACGTTCCAGGTATGCATGGCTGGCCACAATCACTTTATCGATATCAGCCACCCTCTGGTAATAAAAGGCCGGTTCGGGCGGAGAGAAATTCAGGGCGATATCCAAATCGTCGTCAAAGAACGCTTTTTCAAGACTGGTCTCTATCAGGTTGATAACCAGTTGCGGGTAAGTTTCCATGAGCTGTTCGATCACAGGCAGCACCACCTGATTGCCCAGTGCGACGGAACAGGCCAGGTTAATGGAACCTGCCATAGTCTCTGTCTGGCTGAGTGACATCATGCAGTGACGCAACCCGTTCAGGCTGGTCTGGCATTCTGCCAGCAGCTTCATGCCTTCACGGCTTAACTTAAAGTGATGTTTGTTCTCTCGAATAAACAGCTCACATCCGAGCTGCGACTCAAGCTTCTTAACTTGGGCGCTGATGGTGGACTGCGAAATGTTCATCTTATTGGCCGCACGGGAAAAACTGTTGTATTCCGCTACTGCCTGAAAGTAGTGCAACAAGGCAAATGACTTATCCATGTTCATAGTTGTTTATCTATAAATAAATCCGCTTTTATGAATTATCACTGAAAGTGAAGGCAAATTACACTGGCTTTCCTGACATAACTATAGGTAAGCAAAGTGAATCTTGATACTCGATATGCTTTTCATTTGGCGCTGGATATCAGTGCAGCAGGCGTGTTCATGGCGGTTTCTGGTTTGTACTGCCTTGCAGAGGGCATGACACTTCAGCAATTGGGCTGGTTCTTTGCCGCCTTTTTTATCGTCATGGTTGTGTTGGAAGTGCCGAGTGGTTTTTTGGCTGACCGATTTGGACATCTGGCCGTTTATCGGTTGGCGAAAGGCTTTGATATGCTGAATGTTGTCCTGTTGGTGTTGGCTCCGAGTATTACGACTGTGATTTTAGCATCGGCAATCGGCGGCATCGGGCGCGCTTTGGGTTCAGGGTGTTTAGAAGCATGGTACGTTAACCAGCGCTATAAAGAAGGGTGCCATACGAATATCAAAGCAGCCCTGTCACGTGCGAATCTGTGGCTGTTATCAGGTTTGGGTATTGGTGCTGCAATAGGTGGACTATTACCCGCTCAGGTGCCATATACGTTCAGCCAGACATATCTGAATGGTAACCCTTATAAGGTGGCGTTAATACTGGGCATGGCAATCCACCTCGCAGCCCTGGGGATCAGCTTTCTGACTTTTCATGAAGGCGAAAATGCGCGGTCACGACAAGATCACAATCATGAATCACTGTTGTCGATGGGCAGTAACTTACACACGTATTTCATGGCAAATCCGGTATTGATCCTGCTTCTCGCCTGGCAAATGCTGATGGGATATGCTCTGGCTAACCACAGTGTGTACTGGCAACCCGTGTTCGCCATGCTTGAGGGTGGGAACAGCATGCTTGAATGGGTTGGATTTATAGTGGCCTCAAACTATTTACTCGCAGCGCTCCTTGGCAGGTTGCTGGACGCTACTGCTGCCTCTTTTTCAGCTGTAGCAATTTTGCCGGTTTATGCAGTGTGCGCAGCGATGGCGCTGATTGCCATGTCGTTAGTAAGTAATCCCTGGGGCTTTTTACTGGCGAATTGGGTGTTTATTTCCGCTGTGTTTCTGTCTCGCCCTGTCATAGCGGCAGAGTTACATCGGCATGTCGGCTCGTCGCACCGGAGTGCGTCTGTTTCTCTACTGTCACTGAGTCTGAATCTCGGTGGGGTGATGACAGGCGGTTTGCTGTCATGGCTGACCCAAACATTTTCTGTGCCGGTAGCCTGGCAGGTGAGCGCATTGATTATGACGCTATCGGCGTGCGCTTTGAGCATCTGGCAGGCGATGGCAGGCGATGACAGGCAGAGACAGACAAGCCCTGGGTAATGAGACGGATTCGCCTAATTGAAGAAAGAATGTGCGGAAGATGGGGTTTTCAGGCGGTCAGCGATATTATTTTTAGAACAATCTCAAATAAACCTTTACAAAGGGGGAGAGTAGCGTATGATTCGTCTTGCTCTGTCGCTCAGATTAATTAATGCAACTTCAAGTCAAAGTAAAACCTCAGAATTTCTTCGTAACTGTCGTTATCCTCAGTGTTTCCCTTAGCTTCATTGTGACATTCAATAATTTAGGCTCTCAGCGCATCGCATGAATGCGGTAAATATTTTGAATTCATCTATATAAAAGGGACAAATTATGTCTAACAAATCAACTGGTCTGGTTAAGTGGTTTAACGAAGAGAAAGGTTTCGGTTTTATTACTCAAGACAACGGTGGTGCTGACGTATTCGTTCACTTCCGTGCAATCGCTTCAGAAGGCTTCAAAACTCTGGCTGAAGGTCAGAAAGTGTCTTTTGACGTAGAGCAGGGCGCTAAAGGCCCTCAAGCTGCTAACGTAGTAGCGCTGTAATTTTTTCATTGGCGTAAAAGGTGTTTTGCCTTTTACGCCAATGTATTTACAACGAAAATTATGCCTCTCCTGCCTTAAAAGCACGTCAGCTGTAAGCTTCCAAACGCCTTCGTAACACACCATCAAACACCAGCATTTGCTTTGTCATCAAACTGCAAATAAATTCCATTAGCATATTTATCATAAGCAAGTTTCAGATTGCGTTTTATACGTAATAATTTTGCTTATTTGAAAGAAAAATAAGGAGATATTATGTCTCGTTCAATTGGTCGTCATCGATTTTGGTTTCATCAAAGTCGTACTAAAAATACATCCGCAAATAAGAGGGTAGCCATTAAGTGATAGTTAATTTTACGCTTTATAAAGAAGACAAATCCTGGAGTTCACGTATACATCAGTTAAATGATGATGTTCTGCTCCGACATGTACACCTTCAGGGTAATATTGCCCGCAGAGATATAGATTTTTCCTACTGTGAAAGGTCTCACTCGGGAAATATTCTAAACAGTGAAAACCAAGTGATTGGTCATTTCAGCGTTTTTTCGTCATAACTCCCGCAATCATTCATTTCATGGCTACCGCCGCCAGGCCATGCAGTGAGCGATGATTGAGTCACTCCCTCTGACTTTACTTCACCTGTGTTCATCCCTGCTATGCCGGACAGGCAATAATCAGAAAGCCCCTTATGCTGCTATCGTTATATAACTAACTATGCGTGATGTTAGTTAAGGCACGTGGTGTTAGCTAAAACGCTGAATGAGATTATGTGTTAGTAGACAGGGTGGCTCAAACCTATATTCCGTATTGTCTTCAAAACATCACTGATTTGCCTTATATATGTCTGCCGCCGACAGTTCTACGGAATAACGATCCCCTCATCACGAGAGACAACGGGCAATCTGAATGATTACCCGTTAGGAATTACCGCTTGTTTTTAAGCTGCGGCGGTGTTTCTTGTTTGTTGTATCGGAGCTTGTGACAGTGACTGCCACATTGCACCAAGAACCAACACAGCCAGAAAAATGTTAGAGACGGGCATTGCCAGCCAAACACCATTTTCTCCAAACCACTTTGGTAATAGCCAGAGGAAAGGCAATTGTACCAGCATATTGCTGAGAGAAATCGTCAATGCCATGCCGCCCTGACCAACAGACATAAAATACACAGAGCCGATAATAATCAACCCATCCAGAAATAGGCTGAAAAGGTGCAGAGTGATACCATGACTCGCTTCTTGCACGAGCGTAACGTTACTGCTGTTGAACCAGCTGATCATAAATTCCGGAAACAAATTGAGTAAAGTAATCCAGCTAACGCCTACAATAATGGTTGCTTTGCAAGCCAGCAAAACAGTTTTTCTCACTTTATCGTGGGCGTTTTGACCGTGGAAATAGCTCACAGGTGGCTGCATTCCTTCAGCGATACCTTCCGCTAGCAGGTAATAAAGTGTCATCAGGTAACCTACAATGGCGTAGGCAGCAACGCTTACAGCAGAACCATATTCCATAAATAATCGATTATGAATTGCCACCATCAAGCCAGTGTACAGATACATCACCAGACACGATGAACCCAGTGTCAGTGTATCAGTCATTTTCTTGCCATCCGGTTTCAGATCAGTAAGTGATAACCTCAGTGTTGAGAAGCGGCTGCAGAAATACACCAATGTTAATAAGACGACAACACTCTGAGCTGTTACAGTGGCAATGGCAGCGCCTTCCAGTCCCCAGCCCAGTATTCCGATGAATATATAATCGAGCACAATATTGATAATAGCACCAGCAACCATGAGACCCGTTGCCACCTTAGGTGAATCATCGTTTCGTATCAGAAAGGGCGCGGCACTGGCGCCAACGGCTATGACTGAGAATCCGATAAAGATCTGTAAGTAGCTAACGGCATAGCTGAGGATTTGGCCTGTTGCGCCTTGCAAAGTCATCAATTGCACGCCAAAGACATATAATAATGCTGAACATCCAAGGCCAATGAATATCACCAGTGCCAGTCCATTTCCCAAAGCTTTACGCGCTTTAGCCGATTCGCGCATTCCTCTGAACGTAGAAACCAGACTGCCTGCCCCCATGCCAATCATCAGCCCGACACCCATGAAAATACTGATAATTGGCCAGGCAATATTGATTGCCGACAGGCCGTCTTGCCCTAAAAAGTGCCCGACAAATACCCCGTCAACTATCTGATACAGTCCATTGACCAGCATGGCCATGACGGCTGGAATGGTGAATCGACGAAAAGTTTTGCCGATTGATTCTGTTTGATTAATCGCTTCCATTTTTATCTCTCTGTGAAGCATATCTGTATTACTATGTATTCTCTTATCAAATTAAGATGGTAAAAAGTTAGTTACCATCCGCTTTTCGTATGGGTTGGAGTGGGTAATGTCACCTATCAGCTGGAATCTTGATCAACTGGACGCCTTTGTTACGGCTGCGCAAACGGGATCATTTACGTCCGCAGCACGAAAGTTGGGCAAGGCGCAATCTCGCATAAGCACTGCAATTGCCAATCTGGAAGCCGATCTGGGCTTTTTATTGTTTGACCGTAGCGGAAAATTTCCAACGCTTACTGCAGAAGGCAGGGAAGTGTTAAATGATGCGATGTCAGTCTTAACGCAATGTCAGCGGCTTCAGTCGAGGGTATTGTCTGTCTCTTCTGCTAATCCGGTTCAGCTCACCATTGCCATGGATGAAGCGGTGCCACTTGAAAATTTTGAAGTGCTTTATGCCAGGCTGGCGGATCATTATCCACACCTGAGTGTGACACTGTTAAATGGCTCCCTGGAAGATATCGCCAGCTGGGTTGATGGTGGCAAGGCGGACATGGGCTTTGTTTTACAGGATCATGTGTTATCGGATTCACTGGAGCGTTTCGCGATTGGCCGCAGTGGGCAAGCTTTGATTGTATCGGATAAGCATCCGCTGGCGTTGCTTGCTGCCCCAACCGAAAGCCAGCTCATTGAGCACAGACAGCTGGTTATCCGGGATCGCATGGGCAATGCGCTGGGCAAACCGCTGTCGCCCAGCTACTGGCACGTGGATAGCTTTTACCTGATATCGTCTTTGGTGATGCATGGTGTTGGCTGGGCATTCGTTCCTGAGCATGTGGCAACCGCAGACTGGTACGAAGTGAAAACCCTATCGACGGAAAACCTGCCTTATCAGCGCGATTTCATGCTGTGCGCCATTAAGCGAAGAGATGCGGGCTGGAATACAGTTCTGAAATGGCTAATCGCAGAGGCACAACAGTTATTTACTGAGAATCACTCTGATACGGGAAGATTGTCTTAACTTGGGGGCGCTGTTTTTGTGTTTTATCTGCGTCATCATGCCGGCTTATTTTGATGTCACATAATTAAAGCCGGGCAATACATTCCGTCATGTCGGAAATATTCAATAAATCTCACGCTCCGGTGAGTATCTTCATGTTTCAGACCAAGGAGATATTACATGACGAAACGCGTAAATTACTTCAGTATTGCACCGCAAGCGATAGAGATTCTGGTACAGCAGGAAAACTATTTCCATCAGCAGTTTAGTGAATCTCAAACTATGTCGATGACCATTTGGGAGCTGGTGAAACTGCGTGTATCCCAGATAAACCAATGCGCATTCTGTATTGATATGCACAGTAAAGATGCCCTCAAACTGGGCGAGCAACCGGAACGTATCTGGGGATTGAATGCCTGGCGCGACATGCCGTTTTATACCGGGCAGGAAAAAGTCGCTTTGGAATTTGCAGAACATCTCAGCGCGTGTAAATCTGTGGACGATCTAATGTATCAGCAGGTGTTGGACACCTTTGGTGAACAGGCTATGGTTGATCTTACGTTAGCCATTAATGCAATTAATAGCTGGAATCGAGTGGTAAAAACCTTTAAACCCAAAGTAGGGAGTTTTACCGCAGCATAGGGTAGTCACTGTTAAATGGATTTCAGGATCTTTAAACCACAAGGTGTGTTGAAAGACCATGTTCAGGGAATATGGTCACTTTCCGTGTCACCTGATCGGGTGGTTGAAGAGAAAAAACTGCTGTTCAGTGATGCCGGAAGCGGCATCATGTTCAATCTGGGTGGCGATGTCTGCTTTGGCAATCACTGCCACCCGGAAGGTGTGATGATCATGCCCAACAGCAAAGAAGCCCAGTATGTGACCCTGCCTCCCGGTACCGTCCTGGCTGGAATTCGTTTCCATCCGGGCATGGGCTACAGTGTGCTGGGCAAGCGTTTTGACCATCCGGTTACCATTGCTGATGAACCGGAACATTTATACTTTCTTGAACCATTGCAACAGCAGCTTCGTCATTGCCGCTGCCATCAGGCGCGTATTGCTACACTATATCGCTGGATGAAACGCCATCTGGATCCTGATGATTCTGCCCGTCATACCATTACTGAAATAGTGAAAGCCGTACAGCCTCACAGCCGGCATCATCCCATTCCGGTCAGTACCCGACAGATAGAAAGGCACTTCCAGAAATGGATGGGCATGACGCCGAAATACTATCAGCGAATTCTTCGGGTTAAACAGTCGCTGGAGCTGATACAGCTCTCTCCTGACATCCCGCTGGCGGATCTGGCCGCAGAGCAAGGGTTTTCCGATCAGGCACATATGACCCGAGAGTTCAGCCACATCGCTAAAATTACCCCGAAGCAATACAGCTTGCTGGTGAAGAAGAAGCAGGTACAGAGCAGGTAGCCTTTCTGTCAGCTAGAGTTAATGCGAAGAATGCCAGTATATTCAAGTAAAACAGACGCTTACGTTATCATCAGCAAGCGTCTGTTAGCTCATTACTCTCGTCACCCGTTATCGTCAGTCTGGTAAAGGAATGAATTCTGTCTCGTCTCCGGGTACCAGTGGAAAGTCCTGGTTCCGCCAGTCCGCTTTGGCTTGTTCAATGCGCGCTTTACGGCTGGACACAAAGTTCCACTCAATATAACGCGTGCCTATATTCTCACCACCGATAATGGCGATGCGGGATGGTTCCTTTGCTTCAATGGTTATCCCTTCCTGTTGCGACACTATGGCCATGCTGTGTTCCGGTAAGTCGCTGTCTTTTGCTGAGACATGGCCTTTGGCAATGTAAATGGCGCGTTCTTCGGCCATCGGCAGGGTGAAACGCTGCCCCGGCTGGAGATCCGCTTCTACGTACAGCGTTTCTGCGAATGTTTGAACAGGTGATGTAACGCCAAATGCGGTTCCCATCAATACTCTGACAGGTACACCGTCGATACTAAGGGATGGAATAGTGTCATCCGGGTAGTGATAAAAAGCCGGTTCACATTCTTCATCGGCCAGAGGGAGTGCTAACCAGAGCTGCAGGCCATGCAGAATATGATCAACGGCAGTGACCTCATAACGTTCACGTTCAGAGTGCACAATCCCTTTGCCTGCGACCATCAGATTGATGTCGCCAGGTTTGATGGGCTGCAGGCTACCCAGCGAATCACGATGCAGAATTTCGCCCTCAAACAAATAGGTGACGGTCGCTATGCCGATATGCGGATGGGGGCGCACGTTAATACCTTCGCCAGCCGGAAAATGCGCCGGACCCATATGGTCGAAAAAAATCCACGGACCAACCATTTTCTGTTGTGCTGTCGGCAGCAGCCGGCGCACGGAAAAACCTCCTAAGTCTTTGTCTTTTGCCGTCAGAATGCGTTCGATCGCCCCGCAACTGTCCTTACAGTCGCAAGGCTGTTCAACCTCTTTAAACGTATTGCTCATTCATCTCTCCTGCGTGTCGTTTTGGTTTAAGTATGGAGCAGTAGCAGCTATTCGTGAACAAATATGGAAAAAGCCTATGCAGGAAAAAGCTATTACCGGTCTAAGGGTGATGCATGAAAGGGGGTTGCGTTTGAGAGAGTGATTAAAGGGTAGATAAAAAAAACAGCGCAGTGTCCCTACTGCGCTGTTTGAGTGCTGTCTGAGTTATAAAATGTGTTTCAATTTCGAATATCAGATTCCGCCTGTCAGGTTAGAGAGTGGCTGCGTACACCTCAACATTGGCGGTGTCTCCTTCATTGGTCAGCAGCAAATGCATGTACCCGGCTTTTTCTGCCGTGATTTCTATGAACGCCTGATTACCTGGATAGGCCGAAGCGGTTTCGTATTTTTCTGCTGTCGGCCAGTGTGCTCTGGCTGCATAGAGACTGACATTACCTTTCTGATCTTGCTCGGTGGGTGTCACCCAGACCCTCAGGGTTTGTCCCGCTTCAGGAACATAAAACGCCAGATAACGCTGCGCTGACATGCTCAGGGTCTGAGGCGTGTTGGCTTCCAATACGACAGGAGTCAGATCATCCGTTGGCTGGGAACCTGTATGCTCACCATGTTCGCCAGGCTCGACACTGTCTGCTGTAGCTTTCAGTGTGATCTGATTGAAAGCTTCACGCCCAGCAATGCTCAGATAATAACGGCCAGGCTTGATATTGCCATTGGCGTCGGGGGTAATAATCAGAGTTTCATTGCTGTCAGCCGTAAAGGCTGTGAAATCATGGTCGTAGTAATGGGCGGTGCGCTCATAACTTGCGTACAGATCCGCATCGCCATCACCTGTGATCGTGAGGGCAAGGTTGCGGGTGTTGGCGGGGATATCAACATAGAAAAGTTGCTCGCTGTATGCAGCGCCGGAAAGCGTGACAGCGCTGTTTAATGCCAATGATTTCGCCTCATCCGGGCTTGGTTCCGGTTCTCCAGGCTGCTCCCCGTCAGTGGTCACTGTCAGTAACCAGTTATTGAACTCGCCCGTATAGCGTGTGCCCAGCGTCTTTGCAGTTTCGGTCCATTGCGTGTAATCACCCTGACGAGCGAAAGAGAGCAAAGTATCGACCTCATTCGGATGGTTTTCTATCAGGAAACGTACGGCCAGATAACCCCAGCGATAGATGCGGTCCAGGTCGTGGTCGTAGGTGGTGCTCAGTATGTCAGATAGGGAATAGGTTTGTTTGCGAGCCAGTTCAACGGCAGCGTCATAACCCTGTTTGTAATGCATGTACTCGGCAAAACCTTCCAGCCACCACACTGTGTGCCCCGGGCTTAGCACATCATTGAAATCACCGTAAAGATTGAAGCGGCCATCGAGATAATGCACATA
This sequence comes from Photobacterium sp. WH77, assembly GCF_022014395.1. Lineage (NCBI taxonomy): Bacteria > Pseudomonadati > Pseudomonadota > Gammaproteobacteria > Vibrionales > Vibrionaceae > Photobacterium > Photobacterium sp. WH77. Next base: position 24,337 of record NZ_JAKLTE010000011.1, read on the forward strand.
TTCATGTTCGAGATTGAGAATGCTGTAACCTTGCGCATATTCATTACGGTAGGCCACAAAACGGGCCTGATTGTCAGGGTTGGCCGGATTGCCTTCCAGGTATTGCCCGCCATTATTGGTGGTATTGCCAAACAGGAAGTTAGAGTAGCTGACATAATCGGCATTGGTGTTGAAAACGATCACCTCAACACTGTCGTTATAATCACCGGCCACTGGTTGATAACCGCTGTTTACGACCTGATGGAAATCGGCTTCTTTATCAGCAAGGATGTTGCAGGCCTCTGCAGCCTGTTCCTGCGTCATTGCCTGTGCCCGTATAATGGCCGGTCCGTCACAGTGATGGCGCAGTGGCATGACTCTGGCTGCAAGCTGATTCTTTGCATCTTTCAGCCCGAGTGCTTCTGCCTTATCGGGGGCAAAGTAATTGATCATTTCTGCAATGCCTACCCACATTTTGTCGCTCTTGCCGCCTAGCGGATAACGCTGAAGCAGCGATTCCAGAATGGCGAGCACCTGAGTCCGGGTTGATTCGTGAGGTGTTACCAGCAGACGGCCCATTTCACGTGCGGCATTGGTCACAATGAAATCCGCCTCAGTGCCCAGGGCCCATTCGCTGTCCAGAATAAACTGGTGCAGTTGTTCCAGGTACTCAGGATGCTGTGCCAGATCATCATAGAAACTGTCAATGCTGATGTGCCCGCTCATGGCACGGAACAGGTTGTTGAGTGTGTCAACAAATTGTAGATCCTGTGCTTTTTCAGCGGTGAAATGATTCAGGAGCTGCAGTTGGTTGGCCATGGTCAGAGGTAACTGACGGATGTTGTCGACCATGGTTGTCATGCTTTTCAACGCCGCGACCTGTTCTCTGCCACTTTGGCTGGCGTAGGGCGAGGTGAGAAAAGTATTAATAGCATTCGCCAGAGATACATCTAATGCATCAGAAAAATCGCCGTACTGTCCTTTATGCGGATAACGCACGTAATACGCGGCACGGATAAATTCACCGAGATTTTCTATGACACTGGCTTGCTGGGCTTCTCCCTGGTAGTTGCTGACATGCAGCATTAACTGTTGTTGTATCTGATGGATGTTGTTCTCGCTGAACAGCGTGTTCAATGTATCAGAAGGCGCAGAGAACCAGGCAATTCTGCATTCGAGATCGGCCTGTTCAATCGCCCTGATAGACGAAGGAGAAGATGACAAGGCATCTATCTCGCAGGCCGGAGCAGCTGAAGCTGTGTTTGTGTATAACGTTGCAGAGATAAGCAGCGCCAGCGCTGAACGCTGACATCCGGAATGAAGGTATTTCATATGGCCAACCATTTGATTTATCAGTGTTAAGGTAAGCCGCCTGTTATACCAGCAGGAAATAATAGTGCACCATGTTGAATATTAAACTAAGAGGTCGGTCCACAAATAAACGAAAAAGGAAATGGCCTGACATTGTTGTCAGGCAAGTACAAAAAAATTGGGTAGAGATTAACTCTCACTGCAGAAAGGAGCGAAATGGCAGGGCACAGGTATAAAAAAGGCGCGGATAAACGCGCCTGTACCAGCAGAAAGTAGTGGTTGCAGCTGAATTATCGGCTTGATGGAATCAGACGTTGAACCGTAAATGTCTCGCCACCTTGTTCAGAAATATTGATGGTTAACGTGTGGGCCGCTTCTCTGTGGCTGTAAACAAACACACGCCCGTCTTCTTTGGTTTTGTAATGGGATTTCTGGTTGGGCACAGAGACATCAACATTGGCCTGCGGTACGCCCTCTTTTTCTACGAACACCCATGCTCCGCCTTTTAAAGGCGTAACTTGTACCGTGAGTGACTTTTTTAAATCGGCGAATGCTGAAGCGGAAAATGCGATGGTGATTGTGAACAGTGCTGCAATAAAGGTTTTCATAGTGTGACTCCCGACAATTGATTCAGATGAATAAGGATGTTTTAAAGCATGTAGTTATACTAAGTGTGATTTTAATCACGTTAAAGTGAGTTTTTTCTTCCGTCTTGTTCGGTTTTTTCGAATGAGTGGTATGCGTATGTTCTGGATTGAATTTAAGTGTTTGATACTATGCTGTTTATTATCAAAATGAAGATGAAACAGGATGAAGTAAGCATGGATACTTACCCGATTCGACTAAGAAAAGCGACATGGGCAGATATGGACTTTTTGTTGGAATTGCGTGATCAGACAATGCGACATCATTTGCAAAAGGCTGGTGCTCTGACAGACAAAGATGCCTATAAAAACCGAATTCTCTATCATTTCGATGACGCGCAAATTGTGGAAATAGCCGATAAGCGTGTTGGCTTGTTTAAAGCATTTTATCAGGCAGATCTGAACCAGTGGTACCTGGTTCAGATTCAAATCCTTCCCGAGTATCAGAATCATAAAATAGGCAGGGCACTTATCACCGAGCTGATAACTAAAGCGACGGACAACAATGAGTCTGTAGCCCTGAGTGTATTGAAAGGCAGCCCAGCCCGGCGTTTATATGAACGTCTTGGCTTCCAGTGTATGAGCGAATCTGAACTTGAATTCAATATGCTTTTTCACCCAGTTGACAGGGAGTAACTATGGTGGCGATACGAATGATAGGTAACCTGAGATCTTCGGGTGAGTAATAATCCAGATCCTTTGTATTAAAAATTTAATTTAAATGATTGGTTTTCAATCGTTATTGAGTTTATTTGCTCGTATGTTTTTATGTAACTGACTTTATTGTTCTTTACATTTATTTTCTTAATCAGATCGCAATCTAAGCCTTTGGTTGAGTGTATACCGTGTTCTTCCATTAGCCCTTATTCTGGTAGGGCTATATTCAACTCAAACAACAATTATTCCTTCATGGAAACTATGTGGTGTGATTATTGACTCAGCGTTGAGTGACCAGAGTGACTTTTTGCTTACTGTTGACAGGGACAAGTCAGTAAGCGAGTGCGAAGTACCCGGTCGGTGAGTCACCCACTTTTAGTTGAGCAAGGTTGGGACATATGGATACATTTCAACGAACAGGCACTGGCTTGCTGCTTTACTGTGCAAGTGTAATGGCCCTGATCATCGTCAGCTTTTTGTTATTTGAACAGGATGCAATGCGATGGGTGTCATCAGCCATCTCTGAGCTGTCCGGTTATCATGGTTCCGGGCTTTTTCTGCTCTTTCTCTTTGTTGTCGTCATACTGGCATTTGATATTATTTTGCCTGTTCCTTCGAGCGTTGTGGCAATGTTTGCTGTGGCCGTTTTAGGTCCGTTACCTGGTGCGGCCTCTGTCTGGTTGGGGCTGACCCTGGGTTGCTGTATTGGGTACTGGCTCGGCGACTGCTCTGAAAAATGGATTGGTACGCGCTGGTTATCTGTTAAAGAACGCCAAAAGGCACGGCAACTAGCGGACAAAATGGGGGGCGGTGCGCTCATCATGATGCGGGGGGTGCCCGTACTTGCGGAGACCTCAGTGATTGCGGCTGGTATGGTTCAGTACCCCTTTGTCAAATTCCTTGTATTAACGTCGCTGGCCAATAGCTGGTTGGCGGGGGCTTATGCGTATGTCAGCCTTTATAGTGATAAGAGCGATCCTTTCCTGTTAGTGGTAGCCGGCAGTGTGCTGATTCCGGTTGTTGGCTGGCTGCTGCAGAGACTTTGGCAACGTGCGACTTTTACAGCCAGTGCATCGGCATCGGACATTCAGCCGTTAGCAACAGAAATCCAGACAATCAAAGCTCGCTTCACCGTTCACTATCAATATCCCGTCTGTTTTACTCACGATGTCTTTTCTCTCAGCAACTCTGATTTATTGACGCTCTTGCTCAGAGCCCGCCGGGAAGAGGCAGCTCAAGGCTGTGTTTTGATTGTTGATGAGGGCGTGGTGAATGAAAGTACTGACTGGCTGGAACGGGCGCAGGCTTATTTTCAGCAACATCATCAATACATACATTTAAAAGGGCAGCCATTGGTAGTGAAAGGCGGGGAAGCGATAAAACAGGCATCGCAAACAGACAAGCTATATCAGTACCTGCTGAGGCACCAGATTGACAGACACAATGTGGTTATTGCAGTAGGCGGTGGCGCAGTGCTCGACACTGTGGGTTATGTGAGCGCTACGTTTCACCGCGGCATTAAATTATTGCGGATGCCAAGCACAGTGCTGGCCCAGAATGACGCGGGTGTCGGGGTGAAAAATGGCGTGAACGGTTATGGGGCAAAGAACCTGATTGGTACGTTTTGTCCACCGTTCGCTGTTCTTAACGACTTTTCGCTGCTCAATACTTTGTCATACCGTGATCGTCGTGCTGGTTTGGCGGAAGCGGTGAAAGTGGCCGCCATTCGCAGTACTGAATTTTTCGACTGGCTGGAAAACAACGCGCATTCGCTGAATACCTTTGACGATCAGGCCACCCAGTTTGCCATCGCGCGGTGTGCCGAGCTGCACATTAACCAGATTACGCTTGCCGGTGATCCCTTTGAAACAGGAAACGCCCGCCCGCTGGATTACGGCCACTGGGCGGCACATAAACTGGAAGCCATGAGCCACTATGAATGTCGTCACGGCGAAGCCGTTGCGATAGGGATGGCACTGGATGCTTATTATGCGACAGAGATCGGTCTGTTGAGCCAGAGTGACCAGAAAAGGCTGATTCAGCTGCTGACAGGGCTCGGTTTTTCCTTGTGGCATCCGGCACTGGATCAGTGTGATAAGCAGGGTCAGCCTGTGGTGTTTCAGGGGCTGGAAGATTTCCGACAGCATCTCGGCGGCCAGTTATGTGTCACGCTTTTGTCGTCCGTCGGGGTGGGTGTTGAAGTGCACGACATCGATGCAGACCGGTTGTTTATCGCGTTGCTGGCCCTGAAGCGTGATCATCAGGCTGACATCGCCGCGCAAAGTGAATCGCTCACTTGGTCGGAGGTAGGATGATGCGGCTGCATACCTGGCTGACACTCGGTCGCGCATCCAATCTGCCCAGTGTCTGGAGCAATGTGTTTGCTGCCGCGTTGATCGCGCAGGCCAGCCTGAGCCATGAGGTTGTGGGAAGCGAAGAAGAATGGTTACCGGGCAGTGTGAGCCTGCAGATCATACTCTGGGCCGGTTGCCTGTTATCACTCTCGCTGATGTACCTGGCCGGTATGTTTCTCAATGATGCCTTTGATGCCAATTGGGACAGGCATAATAACAACGCCAGGCCAATTACTCAGGGCAAGGTATCTGCAACTGCAGTCTGGCTCAATGGGTTGGGGATGCTGGTGCTGGGAATGGGCCTGGCAGGCAGTTTGTATCAGCGTGCCGTTCCCGAACAGGCTGCATATGGCTGGGTTGCGGTTGGTTTACTGGCGGCTTTAATACTGCTGTATAACCGGGTACATAAGCAGTTCAGACACAGCGCGGTGCTGATGGGCGGATGCCGTTTGGGCGTTTATCTGGTTGCCGCCTTAATGCTGGCAGATATCACCCCTGAGTTGTTTCTCGCGGCATTGGCGCTGTGTCTCTATATCAGCGGAATCACCTATGTCGCCCGTGAAGAACACACAAACAAAGTGTCTCAGTTCTGGTCTGTCGGCTTGCTTTTCCTGCCTGTTATTCTGGTCAGTTTTCTTGGTTATACCTTTCCCTATTTCTGGCTCTATGCCTGCTGCCTGAGTATGTATTTGCTTTATACCATGCAGCGATGCCTGTTCACTCCGCACAAAAATGTGCGGGGCTTTATCGGCGGGCTGCTTGCTGCTGTACCGCTGCTGGATGGCTTAATGCTTGCCAGTATGAATTTGATTCTGCCCAGCCTGTTGTGCGTGGCGGTGTTTTTCATCATGCCTGGTTTACAGAAGTGGATACAGGCAACCTGATCGTGTGAGACCAAGTCATGCATTCACGACGTTTCGATACTCCGCTCAGTCCCTTTTCACCCGATGCGCTGCAAAGTGAACTGGCGGTAGCGCTGACCCCTGAAGCCCGAACCTGGCTGCAGGTCGCCAGAGATAAAATTCTCGGCACCCAATCCGTGGAGGACGCGGTATCTGCTTTACTGCTCACCAGTGCCATGGCGCGGCGAAAGCTGGGAGAGCAGGCGCTGCCTTATCAGCCGGAAGGTACAGATTGGCAGGTTGATCAGGCCGGGCGTCTGCTTTTGTTACTGACATTGAGAACCATAGTGCCTGCGGCGAACTGGAGTGATGTGCTGTTCTCTGCCTATCGCCAGTTTGACGAAAACGAGAAGATTGTTGTTGTCAGGGCACTGGACTGGCTGTCCAGCCATCACGAACTGAACCGGATTGCGCACGAAACAGCCCGTACCAATGATGTGAATCTGTTCGCGGCACTGGCGCTTAACAACGCCTACCCGGTGAAGTATTTCAACGAGCGGGCGTTTCATCAATTAGTGCTCAAGGCGCTGTTTCTTGATTTGAATATTGAATCAGTCAGAGGGCTGCCACTGCGCCAGTCGGCTGAACTGACACAACTTTGTGCGGATCTGGTGCAGGAACGACTCCTGGCTGAACGCGAAGTCCCCGAGTCTGTCTGGCTGGGGATGCGCTTTCGGTATTTGTCCGACAGTGGCAAAGATACCTATATGGGTTTTGTCTTTTCAGAATCTGACGCTCATCAATACTACACCTTGCTGGCACTGGCCAATAATGGTGCGCAGGATTGCCCGGATCCGTTCTGGCAAAGGCTTTCAGCAAGGCATTCATCGTCGCTTACCAGCGAGGTTCAACAACTGATTGACCATCTTCTGACTGCGTCTCGCTTTGGCCATTCTCAATCGTTTTCTTCACTAACCGGGTACTTCAATCATGACATATTTTGATCCGCATATTCATATGGTGTCACGCACCACGGACGATTATCAGCGTATGTACGCCGCTGGTATTGTCGGTGTTATTGAGCCGGCTTTCTGGCAGGGACAGCCACGGACTTCTGTGGGCAGTTTCATTGATTATTTTGACACCTTGTTAGGCTGGGAAAGGTTCAGGGCCAGCCAGTTTGGTATCCATCATTACTGCACCATGGGGCTGAACCCCAAAGAAGCCAACGATCTGGGACTGGCAAATGAAGTCATGGCGGTACTGCCACGCTTTCTGGCAAAAGACGGTGTGGTTGCCGTTGGCGAGATCGGCTACGACGATATTACGCCTGAAGAAGAGCTGTTTATGGCAGAACAAATGCAGCTCGCGATGGAGTTTGAACTGCCGGTACTGGTCCACACCCCGCACAGAGACAAAATCGGCGGAACGAAGCGCACCATCGCTTTAATCCGTGAAGTGGGCATTCCTGAACACATGGTCATTATCGATCATCTGAATGAACAGACGCTGCCTCTGGTGATGGAAACCGACTGCTGGCGCGGCCACTCAATCTACCCCAATACCAAGATGTCTGAACACCGTATGGTCACGCTGCTCAAAGAGTACGGGCTGGAAAAAATGGTGGTGAACAGTGCCGCAGACTGGGGATGCAGCGATCCGCTCAAAGTACCGAAAACAGGCGCAGCGATGCGGCAGGCGGGGTACAGCGATGCGGATATCACCAAAGTGCTGTTTGATAACCCGATAGATTTCTTTGCTCAAAGCGGACGTATCAGCAAAGAAGACGTCAGTGTCCCCATCAGCGTTGATCAGACCAGATTGTGGGAATCCAATTCGGCGCTGCGCGGGCAAACACCCATAGTCGAAAGCTGATTACAGTCCCAGAAATCAAATCACAAGGAGTGGTGTGCATATGTGGCGACGGAGTGAATTGACTTACTGCAGCAATCTCCATCCAGGCGAGCAACTGGCCGATGTGGAAGAGAATCTGGCCCGGTATTTTTCCCGTGTGATGGCCAGGCGCGCTTTGTCTGAGATGGCAAGCGGCCTTTGGCTCAGTGCCGCCGCTGCCAGTACGTTACAGTTGCCTGAATCGTTAAAAGCGTTCAGAGAAACCCTTCAGCGACACGGTGTTGTACTGACCAGCCTGAACGGATTTCCCTATGGAAACTTTCATCAGACCAAGGTGAAAGAGGCGGTGTATCTGCCAGACTGGAGTGAACCGGATCGGCTGAACTACACCTGTCAGCTGGGCGTGGTTCTGGCAAGCTGCCTGCCTGAGTCAGTTGCGCAGGGAACGATTTCGACCTTACCTTTAGGCTACCGGCACCGATGGAGTGAGGAAAAGCAGCAAAGGAGTATTGAACAGTTGTTACGGCTCAATGCCGAACTGGCTGTGCTGAAAGAGCTGGAGGGCAAGCACATAATGGTATGTCTGGAGATGGAGCCCGATTGTGTGCTGGAAACTACATCGCAGCTGATCGCGTTTTTCTCGGCGCTGACGGCCGCCAATGGCGGATATCCGGCGCATCTGGGCGTGTGTTTTGATGTGTGTCATCAGGGCGTGATGTATGAAGATAGCTATGATGCCTTACGCCGTATCACTGAAGCCGGTATCACCATAGGAAAAATCCAGATTTCCAATGCGTTTGAAGTGGATATGCAAAGTTTGCAGGATCCCGTGTCAGATGTGCACGAGTTGCTGGCTGAATTTGCCGAAGCGCGCTATCTGCATCAGGTAAAAGCCTGTCGGCCGGACGGAAAAATTATCGCTGTGCCGGATTTGTCTGAGGCATTAGCGTCAATGTATATGGCGCGCACCGGACTTAACGATACAACAAGCTGGCGGGTGCATTTTCATATACCGCTCAGCTTTTCATCCTGTATACACCCGGCAATCAAGCCCTTGCACGACACACTCAATGGTGTTTTTCAGTTCCTTGCTGACTATCCGGACGTCGTGAAGCCCTGTCTGGAAGTCGAAACCTACACCTGGGATGTGTTGCCCGCAGCCCTGCAGCCTCAGGATGATGATGCCCTGATTGACGGTATAACCGGCGAATTGCACTGGCTGGAACAGCAGTTGGCCGACAGAGGGTTGTTACATCATGACTAAGCCCTTAATCGTGATCAATATTGTCGGGCTCACACCTGCTTTGCTCGGTGAGCACACGCCTCAGCTGAATGCGCTGGTTAATGACGGCATCATGTTACCCATGCAAGGGGTGTTTCCTGCGGTGACGGCAACGGCGCAGGCCACCATGCTGACAGGACTGTCGCCCGGTGAGCACGGCATTGTAGGCAACGGCTGGTATTTTCGCGAACTGGCAGAAGTGAAATTCTGGCTGCAACCCAATCAACTGGTTCAGGGCGAGAAAATCTGGCACAAACTTAAACGGGACAATCCCGGACTGAAATGCTCACAACTGTTCTGGTGGTACAACATGTATGCGGATGTCGACCATGCGATCACGCCGCGTCCGCATTACCCTGCCGATGGCCGCAAAATCCTGGGCCTGTATTCAGAACCGGCGCAGCTTCATCAGGAAATCGAAGCCAGAGTCGGCACGTTTCCTTTTTTCAATTTCTGGGGGCCGACGGCCGATATCCGATCCAGCCGCTGGATAGTCGATTGCGCCATGCTCGAATTCACACTGAACCGTCCGCACCTCCAATTGGTGTATTTGCCGCATCTCGACTACAACCTGCAGCGTTTAGGGCCGGACTCACCGGAAATTGCCAAAGATCTGGCAATGATCGATCACGAAGCCGGACGTTTGCTTGAGTTTGCCCGTGAGCAGGGTGCCGATGTCATGGTGGTTTCTGAATACGGCATTACTCAGGTCAGTCAGTCGGTGCCGGTCAATCGCCTGTTACGCGAAGCCGGTTTATTGCGTGTCCGAGAGTCACTGGGCTGGGAACTGCTCGATTGTGGCAGCAGCCGCGCTTTTGCCGTTGCAGATCATCAGGTTGCGCACGTGTATGTCAAAAATCCGGCTGACCTTTTTGCCGTGAAATCTCTGCTGCAGGCACAACCTGGCATTGAGCAGGTGCTTGACGGCCAGGAGCAGCAAGCATTTGGCATTGCTCATTCCCGCTCGGGAGAGCTGGTGCTGATCGCTGAGCCGGGCTGCTGGTTTAATTATTACTACTGGCTGGATGACAGCAAAGCCCCTGACTTTGCCCGTACTGTGGATATCCACCGCAAACCCGGCTACGACCCGGTAGAACTGTTTGTCGACCCTACGATTCGTTTCGTCAAACTGAAAATCGCCGCCCGATTGCTACAGAAAAAACTCGGGCAGCGCATGCTCATGGACGTCATTCCTCTGGACCCTTCCCTGGTGAAAGGCAGTCACGGGCGTCTGGCCGAGCGGCCAGAAGATGGACCGATATTCATTACCAATAATAAGCAGATGTTAGACCGGTTGAATAAGCCGGATTGTCTACCCATGCAGCAAGTCTGTGGTCTGTTGCAACAGCACTTTCAATAGCGAGGCAATATGAGCTACTTAAATAACTTGCGGATGGTGTTTTCCGGCCGGTTTCAGTCGGACGTATCGACCGTCAATAATGATGTGCGTCATTTCGATGTCGACAAGTTCGTACCTGAGTATCAGGAGTACGGTCCGGGTGCGACCAATGGCTGGTGGAATCCCTGTGGTTCCGGTGCGTTTCGTTTGATCGACTGCAGAGTAACGCAGGTCGGCTATCAGGACGGTACAACCACCAGTGACCCGGCGAAAGATCCTGTCATCGGTATGCTGCTGGGCGGTTCCAATGATCTGGTCAGTGCCAAAATGGTGGATCTGGATCCCCAGATGCAGATGGTCTCTGAAATCTGGGGGCTGACCATGCGGCTGACGGACGGAAAGACGCCTGATTTCGTGGCAGGACGTTTTTTACCTGCGCCATTCCGTGACATTTTATTCGGCAGGCAGCAGGGCGGCGGTGCCGGCGATCAGGCCGCCACGGCGATTTATCAATCGGTACTGGAGGATCTGAGCTGGGTTGATAGCAGCCATTCCCCCTTTCTTCAGCAGCTGAAAGCAATGACAGAGCAGGTTGGAAAATTGTCTGTCCGCATGATGCTGTACAGCTACAACATGGATCATAAGAATCCGGACTTTACCATTGGTCGCGTCAGCGGGGTGATTGGCCCGGCATTAGATTATGAGCCGGATACCTTTGTGCTCGGGCGTCGTTTTGCGCCAGCCAACGGCGAGAGCACGACGCAGAATATTAATTTCTTTAATGCCCAGGTGGATGCCACCAACCGCAACCTGTGCGTTGACTTCAGTAATGCGTTGCCGCTGTCGGGTACTGACGGCGCCTTTGTTGATCTTGGCAAGATGCAGCTGGTGGTATTAGAACCGCCTTTTGAGAACATCAAAGAGGGGGACACACAGCTAATCTCTGGCAATCAGTTTACTCCGATTGGCGGTGCGATCCCTTATCTGACACCGGACTGGCTCAATGCTGAAGGAGCCCTGTTCAATGTGACTGATCTTGACCCGACCCTGCTTCAGAAAATACAGTGCCAGCCGCTGGCCTTGCTGAGCACGAACAACAACGGCGTGCTGATCCGGGAAACGGCAGAAGGGCTACTGGTGCGGGCCGATCAGGTTGTCCATCGCTTAAATCCGGCTGTGCCTGTGTCGGTCGATCTCTATGCGTCCCGCTATGGCATCCCTGCTGCCGGAGAAAAGATTACCATGACGCTGCAGCCACCGGCAAAAGGTATGGGGGGCGGCGGCCCGCAACCGGCAGATGTGCCTATTCCTGTCATCAACATCCCGGCGTCTGCCATTGCTCTCGGCCAGACAGTCGCCACCGACGCACACGGCAAGGCGCATTACGGTTACAAGGTTTCAGCGCCGGGTAATCCCAGAGAGTATATCGACGGCCAGGTGTACTTACTCAGTTACACACCGGTCAGTGATCCGGGTTATATCCAGCAGATGTTTGATTTCATTGCCAATCTGGTCTTTGACAAATTTACCGTGCCCGATAAACCCACCTGGGATGACATCAAGCCCATTATGAGTCAGTACAACAACCTGTACCCGATCATGGGCCGTATGCTGGTTAATCTCAGCAGTTACGATTCTATGGTGAGATTCCGCAATCTGCTGGAACTGGCTTTCTCCCGCGAGCAGAGCGATCCGAATTATATGCCTGTCACCCGTGATCTTTCCGAGCCTAAGCGACAAATGGTGCTCAAGTGGCTGTGCGAGCAGGATGCCAACGGTAATTATCTGCTGCGAAGAGGGCAGAACGACGCGCCTTTACCTATTGAGCCCTGTGCCTCTTGTGAAATCAGTTCGCCACTGGCAAAAGCCAGCCTGGAAGCGGAATCATCACAAGATGTCAAAGGTTCAAAAGAACTGGCCGCGGAGCAGTATCGCCGCAACCTCACTCAACAAGATTAAGGGCGGGTACGAACATGTTGAAACTCAAAAGACAAATCATTGATAAAATCCACGACATTTCCGAAGTGAGCGAATTGCGTGAGTATCTGCAAAGCGCGATCGAGCTTGAACACGCCACTGTGCCTGTGTATCTGACCGGGATGTTTTCGCTGAAACAGGCGCAGAATGTCGAAGCCAGCAACATAGTTCGCAGTGTTGTGATCGAAGAAATGCTGCACATGAGTATCGCCTGTAATGTGCTCAATGCAATTGGCGGTGCGCCGCAAATCAACAAGCCCGATTTTGTTCCGACCTTTCCTGGTCCGTTGCCAATGGGAGTGGGCGAAGACAGAGGGCTAATTGCCACCCTGGCACCTTTGACGAAAGAACAGGTGAAAACCGTGTTCATGGCCATCGAAGAGCCGGAAAATCCCATTGATATACCTGTTACCAGTTTGCTTCAGGCGGATGCCAATTACGCCACGATTGGTGAGTTTTATCAGGCGATCATCGACAAGATCGTACAATTGGGAAACAGCATTTTTACAGGCGATCCCAGCCGCCAGCTGGCCGACACCAAGTGGTTTCCTTCGGATGAATTGTGGGCCGTGACGGATGTGGAAACAGCCTGTCGCGCACTGGAATTGATTGTTGAACAGGGTGAGGGCAGCAGTAAATCCCCGACGGATGAAGAAGGCGAACTGGCACATTATTACCGTTTTGCCGAAATTTATTATGGTAAGCGCCTGGTCAAAGACGCCAGTTCACCGGTCGGCTGGTCATTTAGCGGCGAACCCGTGCCGCTGAATCCGGAGGATGTGTATAACCTTAAACATAATGCTAAGGCGCAGGATTACCCTGAGGGCAGTACGGCCCGGCGCTACGCGGATCAAACCAATTACACCTACTCTTCTTTGCTGAACTCACTGCATCACACCTTCAACGGTGAGCCGCAGCAGCTGGATCATGCCATGGGGCTGATGTATGAACTGCGATTAAGCGTACAGAAAATGGTCACGATTGACTTAGGCAATGGCGAGTTTGCCGCACCGCCATTTCAGTATGTCGCAACCAACGTGTGAGGCTGGTGTATGACGAATCCGTTTGTTTTCCACGAGATTGTCACGCCAGCACCCTTTGACCTCAGCCATTTTTATGGCGAGGTCTTTGGCTGGCAGTTTCAGCGTATTGATGATCAGGGAACATTGTACGCAATCCGTTCTCCGACACCGGGCTGCGCGCCGGTTGGTCTGCTGACAAAAACCTCGGATGAGCCGGGGTTTTCCCAGAACACACTGTTTTATATTCAGGTTGAGGAGATAGATACATTTTTGCCAAAAGCGGTATCGCTTGGCGCTCAGATCGTGATGCCCGCAATGGCTTCTTCTCTCGGAGAATGGCAGTACCGCCTGGCTGTGCTGTGTGATCCGCAGGGAAACCACTTCGGTGTAATGGAGCCTGTGACCCGAGCCGGGCAAGTGGTTGCGCTTCCCGGAACGCCTTTTGATTTCAATGAAATAGTAACCGCACATCCTACGGAGCTGGTCGCGCGCTTTTATCAGCCCTTGTTTGACTGGACGATTGAGTTGACGGGCTCTTCGGAAGCGCCTTTTTATACCATCAGCACCGGCCGGAACGCGACACTGAGCGGCGGTATTGCGAAAGTCAGTGAGCTGCCCGGGTTTAATTCCTACGCCGGCTTTTATATCCGGGTGGACGATATAGCCCTCAGTTTAGAGAAAATTGGCATGATGGGCGGTGAAGTGATCATGCCGGAAGTTACTGTGCCATTAGGGGATGAAAGGGTATCTATTGCCATGTTCAGCGACCCGCAGCGAAACCAGCTGGGATTAATTCGCCGGATTCAGGGAGTGAAGCCATGAGTTCATTTCGTATCGAAAGAGAAGATTTGCTGCTAGGTGGCCGTATTTTCGGCGCTTTCACTGTTGGCGTCTTGAGTCCTGGGGCTTTGGCTGCCGTCGTCTTGAGTTCTGGCGCTTTGGCTGCCGTTGTCATGAGTAGCACCGTTTTGGCTGCTGGCAATGATGATGCCCCGGATGTGTATTTCACTATGGGTGTGCATAATGACTTTGGCTGTCAGCCAGCGTCTAAATGCCTGCCACAGCGTCAGGCGGGTGATCCGAGTGATCCTCAGTACCCGGAATACTGGATCAGCGACTGGACCATGTTTCGGGTGTTCCAGAACTATGCAAACAATCCGCCTCCTTATACCAATCCCCCTGCCACACTGAGTCAGCAGGATTACACGGTTTCATACGGTACGACCTATTACGACAGTACATACCGGCCAGCAGACGGCGATGGCGAAGGGGCGATGATGGAGCAGTACCACAAATACTGCCTGCCCATTTTCCCGATAGAAAATAACAATTATTCTTGTTCGTTTGTGTCTCTCGGAAACAAGGCGTATTTCCTGACCTATCCGGAAGACAGGCCAGCCGATATGCCGGAGTGCTGTCTGTTCTCGCCGCAAAATCATCCGCCGCGACGGGATTTTATCAAACACTTACCTTATAGCGCGAACCGAAGCACACTATTGAATGGCTCAATCCAGGCCTATGCACTTACCCTGCAAGGGCCAGAACCTATCTTGTTTGGTTATGCGTTCAACAAAGCTCTGTCGCCTGACGCCGCGACCGGCGAATGGTACAGACATCCGCAGTCTTTTTACTTTTCGGGAGATTCGCAAACAGCAAAAGCACCGATTGTCAGCCAGAACTACACCAGTTTTCGTAAACAGCGGCCTCAGGCTGCAGATACCTGGGATAAAGTCGGCCAGATGTGTACGGCGCAACCTTTACCCAAGTGTCAGTTGTTTACGTATCAGGAGCAACAGGACAACAAAGTATTGCAGGCCATACCGGCAAAACGCGGCGCAGGTGTCTGGAGTGATTTGAAAGCGCCACGCCTCAAACCCTCGGGTGATTGAAGAGCCAGAGAATGTAACAGGACAGGCACTTTTGTGGGTACTTTTGCGGTGGCTGGGGCAGTAAGATTATCGGGACAGGCTGGCTATATCGTCTGTCCCGATTCAGGTTACAGGTCTTTCTGATTCGCCGATGCCCAGCTTTGCTGAAATCCTGCCACCCAGAATCTGACCTCATGCTGAGTTTGCGGCAGTTGTATGGTGGCCCATTCGTTCATCGAAAATATGTCAAAGACAGACTGTAGTCCTTCACGTGAATTGGGCGTGGCAGTTAATGCATTGGACTTTGCATCACACCAAACGGTCATTTTCACATCTACGTCATTAACCGGAATCGTCGCTGTCGTTGTTGGTTCGATCTGGCTGCAATCGCCTTCCCAGTCAAAATAGACCGCCAGGTTGCCAGATTTTGACCGTGTCAGGGACGAGAGAAAATTTCTCGCCGTTAATTTTTTAGACACCTGCTGAAATGTTTCATTCAGCTTTGCTTTTACCCTAAAGGCATCATTGGATGTGAGTGTCACGCCCTGAACTAATTCTTCCCGGGTACTCAGAATGCCTAAGCTATAGGTTAAGAAAAACAGGATATCACCATCTATTTCGTCATTGCTGAACTGCAACAAATAATCATTGGATGCTGTCTGAGAAAGGTTTTCTGCAATTACAGTAAGGCTTTTTCTTCGTTGAGAGACATTTGAAAAGCTTTGGATGGAGAGCGGATAAAAAGAGGTAATGGCCTGATTTTCAGTGATACTTTCGGCACGAAAATTAAAGTAACTGACCATCTTGCCGTCCACTTCATCTATTTTCGTGTAACCAGCATGTGCGTTACCAGCCTCAGCATGTACGTTAAATACGATAAAAAACGAAAGTGCGAGAAATAAAAATTTAACCATCATGACTCTCCAAAGATTCGACGGTTCAGGCTATCACAGGTGATTTGACTGGCAGTTCTTTGATCAGAATTTAGTGAAGCTGGCCGAATAATTCAACGCCGTTCTGGTACCCAGATGACAGAAATTAACGGGACAGGCACTTTTGTCTAATGGCCAAGCGATGTTAGCGGGACAGACACTTTTGGAATTTAAAGGGACAGACACTTTTGTGTCATGACCAGATTCAGTCAGGACAGACAGATTCAGTCTGCCCTGACTAACTTGCACGTCTTTAATTCATCTTCATCGGTTCAGCTACCTGCGCGGATCGCGTATCGGATGCCATATTCTGCGGTGTGGCTGTGCTTCTGGCATAGTGCCATTCGCGAAAATCACTGCCAGTTGGCGCTTGCGAGACGCGCAATCCGAACTCGGGAAGTACGGCATACAGGTGATCAAAAATATCCGATTGGATCTGCTCGTATTCCACCCAGACAGTGGTATTGGTAAAGCAGTAAATCTCCAGCGATATCCCTTCGTGTGAAGGCGGCAACTGACGGATCATTAATGTCATGTGTTGGTGAATATTAGGGTGCTGGCGAAGGTAGCGTTCCAGATACGCACGAAAGCTGCCAAGGTTCGTTAAGCGACGGCCATTGATGCGGCAGCCTAAATCCGACTGCTTTTGTTCGTTGTACTGATTGATCTCTGCCACTTTATGCTTGATGTATGGTTCGAGTAACTGGGCTTTTTCCAGATAGCGGATCTCATTGTCGGCCAGAAAATGTACGCTGGTGGCGTCAATCAGCACGCTGCGCTTAATACGGCGTCCCCCCGACTGCTGCATGCCTTTCCAGTTCTTAAACGAATCAGAAATCAGCGCGTAGGTCGGAATCGTTGTAATGGTTTTATCCCAGTTCTGCACTTTCACTGTGGTCAGACTGATATCAATCACATCACCGTCGGCACCGTATTTCGGCATTTCCAGCCAGTCCCCCACACTGAGCATTTTATTGGCGGATAACTGGATGCCCGCAACCAGCCCCAGGATGGGATCTTTAAACACCAGCATGATCACCGCGGTCATCGCACCCAGACCGCTGAGCAGTATGACCGGAGATTTGCCGATCAAAATCGAGGTGCTCAGCAGGGCCGCAACAACAAAAAAGATGATTTTCAGACTCTGCGAAATGCCTCGCAACGGCATATTGCGGCCAGCCTGCGTGCGGCCTAACAGCACTTCAATAACACCCAGTACCGCGTAGAGTGTCAGCAAGCTGTACAGCACAATCCACAGCGACGTGAAGGTTTGCAAAATCTCATACACAGCACTGTCATCTGACAGCCACAACTGGGTTTGCACCGCAATCACAATGCCCTGAATCAGCAAGGCAAACCGGCTGAAGAGTTTCTTGCCAAATACCGCCTGATGCCAGAGCGTTTCGCTGTGCCCAGTGAACCGGTTCAGCCACAGAATCACACCGCGGTGCAGTATGAAATGAATCACGACAGAGATACCGGCGATCAACCCCAGCACCTCGCCGAGATCTATCAGTTGATCAACATTAATATTGTGAGAAGTAAACCATTCAGTAAGCATGAAAAATAGTGCTGCCATAAATCACAAACAGGGCGTCAATGTAGCATGGATAGCGGCTTTTCAACATGAGGGGAAATGTTAAATCTGGGTGGGGAGGGGGAGGATTGAGGTGAGCTTTGTGGTTAGTAAGGACGCTGTGGCTTCTTTTTCCTTTAAAAGTATTTTGCTGGATCTTTATGCTTTGTGTACATACTTAAAAAGTGAACGGCCAGGCCATCTTTCATGTTGTTCAAAATGGCCTTGTTCCCGCGTACCATTTCCATGTCGCCTTCCTGGCCTTCGCCAGTGTAGTAGAAAATGCCATCGTCGCCGAAGTCGTCGGCATAGCCGAGCTTCTCACCGCCGTCACCGGTAAGAATGAAAATCGCATCCAAGCCCGAAGGGGTGGAGATACCGCCTTGGGCCTGGCCTTTGTACACGCCGTGGATTTCTGACTGGCGGTGGTACTCTTTGCCGACTTTAAACACGCTGCCTCTAGCAAAATTGAATTGATAAAAAATGTAGCATATGAGCTAAATTAACGAATGCTAAGTCAATAGGTTAGTAATGTGGGGGTTAGAAGGTTGTACTAAAAAGGCCACATAAGTGGCCTTTTTGTGATGATATTTACTTATTAGCTAACCCTTTGAGGTACTCTTTGTATTCCTCAGTAGCTTGTTGTGTTGGAAGATTTTTTTTGTCTTTCATAGACGTCTCCGTATGGTTGTTTCTGTAACTTATTGATAAATATGTGTTTTAAGCTTCTGGTTGTTGGCTTGTGTTTTCTGGTTTTTCTTTACCATTAGCTTTGTTCTTGGGTTGTTGAATGCCTGGAGCTCCTTCAGAATCTTTCTCAACAACTGCATTTGAATGCTCATCTGATTCAACTTTACCATAATTTTCAGATTCTGTAGTGATTTCGTTCACTTCTTCGCTATCTTCATCAAGATACTCTATGCCTCGATCTTCAGCAATTCTTATTATCTTTGAGAAGAGTGGATTTGGGACGAGCTTCATGATTGGTTGATTTTTCATCAGTAAATCAATAAGATAGTCTTCTTTTAAGTTCTTGGCTGCTTCTTCCACTAGATCCTCTTTATTAAGGAAGATAGCTAAACCAAACATTACCCAGTAGTCAGTGTTCGAAATAACATTGTTTAGATTTGACTGCAATCTAGATTTTAGCTGCTCTGGTAGGCTTTGCTGACTTAATTTAATACACAAAGCAATATTAAGATCTAATAAATGTGCAGTTCGGTCATTGATATTAGTGTTATTTGATTTTAGTGTTTCGAAGATTGTTTGAGTTTTAGAGTATTCTTTGGCTGAAATTAGATCAACAGCCGCCGTCATTAATCGACCAACATCTTTATTAGTTAGGTTGCTAAGATCTTTTAAATGGACTATTAATTTATCTAGCGCCTCTAAATTATCCGAACACCCCATACCTGATATTGATTTAATTGCAATGGAAATAGCTTCGGCGCTGTTTTTCTTATCTAGAGCCATCATTGCATAATTTAATGCAAGATCATAGTCTTTATTTCGTAATGCTGCATCCGCTAACAAGATATTAGGAGCAGAAAAAACATGTAGGTTTCCAAAAAAATCACTTTTGGTCACTTGAGTATCTTGTAATAACTGCTCAATTGCCTCTTTTAAACGTTCTCCCCCGCCAGACTCGTTTTCTTTCATTAACTCTCCAAGCCTATTAATCAATGACGTTGCTGAATGATAATTTTGAAGGTTTTCTGAAAGTCTAACCATGTCATTATTAATATATGTATTGTTATGGTAGTTGGACTCTTCATTTTCAAGTTCATCAGATTCATCTAAGCGTGAGTCAAAAATTTTGTTTAATCTATCAGCTAATGAAGAATATGGATTAGAAACTTCGTCTTGTAACTGAATTCCAATATTATGATGAACTTCAGCCATGAATTCATCAAATCCTTCAATTTCAACAATATGGAATCTCGGGAATCTAGCCAAATTTTCTAAATCAGACGGTAGGCTACTTAAATCCGTACCTTTTCTTACGCACCAATAAATACCATGAGGAAAGTTTGCTTCGCTATGTAATAGGGTATTTAAGGTGTCCATAATTGAACGGTCATTACCTGCATAACCAACAAAAATCATTCCAAACTCTGACGCGTACTGTCTGAACTTGGAACGCATATTGTCTTCTAGCGACTCTAATTCTCTTACGGTATTCTTTATGTTGTCGAAAAGAAAGTCGCCATGAAGTTTGATAATTTTAGGTCTTGGCGATGTTAGCCTAACAGATTTTATACTTGAGTCATGAGCTGAAACAATAGGCTTTAAGTCAGAAGTAAATGTGTAGCATGCCTCATTAATGAGGTCATCAAAATTTGTAGTAAAAACAGTGTTGAATATATTGTTCTTTAACAGGTTGGCTAAATAGATATAGCCCCAGGATGGAGTTGCATCCTTAATACAATTTTCTATAAAATCTCTGCGTTGACTTGGTTGATCGTATAATGCCTCAAATAATTCAGAATATTCTATTGGCTTATCATGCCAACTCTGTTTTTTCAACTTCTCTAATGAGTGCATTTCAGAATAAGCACTGCGCCATTCTTTTATTAACTCTCCGGCGCTTTTAACACCACTGGTGACACTTGCACCTGCACCTAAGAAGAGTGTGAAGTTAGGGTTGTTAGTGGTTTTTAAAATATTTGTTAAATGTTTTTGTGGTTTAAGTTCAATAGCCATGTTGTCCCTTAGAAAATAAAAAATGTTGAGTTAAAATAAAACCTTCCCCAAAACCTCAATATCCCTTTCATCCAGCTGCACTGTAGAGTTGGAGAACTCAATCGCTACCTTGTTGCCAGGCAGTTTTTGCAGCGAGTTGATAGACACATCCCCGTCAATTCTGATCAAGTAAACGCCATTGACTGGTTTTGTTTTATTGGCGTCTATATAGTCAAGCTGATTTGCTTGTTGGACAACTATCAACCTATCAAACTCAGGTAGAGTATTAATGAATCTTGCATCAAGCGTCATGGCCTTCTGTGGTGTAAATTCTCCATCTTTAAGGCTGAAAAGCGGAACTTGCATCACTTGAAGCTTTTCTTTAGGTGCTGCCGCTTGCTCATACATTTCCCCTTCGCCGAGTAGTAACCAACGAAGTGATACACCAGTGGTTAGGTGTACTCGAACCGCAATTTCAAAAGGTGTTTGCTCACGCTGATGCCAGGTTGAAATAGTACCTTTGCCTACTCCTAGTACCTCAGTTAGCTCCTTGTACTCACTCAAATGTAGAGCCTCAACCAATCTTGAAGTCACATTTTTGCCGCCCTCATATGAAAAAGGCTCGATTTTTTCTTGGTGCGAACTCATTTGTGGATCTACCATTCATGCATCGGTAAATGTATTCGGCTTTGTATGGCAGCAAACTGAACACAATTGAATGACTAAGCAACTCACAAGGATACCACCATGAACAATTCTTCAATAGTGTTCAATGCACCACTTTGTCACAGTTCAGAAATTCTCTGAAATCTCAGTCAATACCATCGGCCAGGTGAACAAAATGATTCACGAAGGCCGGCTACCCATTCGCCCCAAAACCCCAGGTAAGCCAAAGGAAAAGCCACTCATCAACAGGGTGGCTTTATCGAATGAAGGCGCAGAAGCCGTTTTCTAATTAAGTCATTTGAATATATCGCCAAGGTCAGGATGCCACCATGTTTTCAAATGCGTAATTTTGATGAAGAAGGGATGACATCTGTATCAAAAAGGCCGCATCAGCGACCTTTTTGATTTGATTCTTTTTTATAGCACTGATGATCACTCTTTCCCGTACACGTTATTTTCTTGCTCACGAACACGGATGAAAGTGGTGCGTTTGGTGAGCTCTTTGAGCTTCGCCGCGCCAACGTAGGTGCAGGTTGAGCGCACGCCGCCCATGATATCCTGGATGGTGTATTCTACTGGGCCGCGGTAAGGCAATAGTACGGTTTTTCCTTCAGCGGCACGGTAGTTGGCAACACCGCCGGAATGCTTGTCCATCGCGCTCTGAGATGACATGCCATAAAATTTCATGAATTGCTGGCCGTCTTTTTCAACGATTTCGCCGTTGCTTTCTTCATGGCCGGCCAGCATACCGCCCAGCATCACGAAATCGGCACCGCCGCCGAAGGCTTTAGAGACATCGCCGGCACAGGTGCAACCGCCGTCACCAATGATCTGTCCGCCCAGTCCGTGCGCGGCGTCTGCACATTCGATAATGGCAGACAGTTGCGGGTAGCCGACACCGGTTTTCACGCGAGTGGTGCACACTGAACCCGGGCCGATACCTACTTTGACTATGTCTGCACCCGCCAGAATCAGCTCTTCCACCATGTCGCCGGTGACAACATTACCCGCGCTGATGACTTTGTCGGGGAATGCGTTACGGACTTTTCCCACGTACTCGACCAGATGCTCAGAGTAACCGTTCGCAATATCGATGCAGATAAACATCAGATCGTCGGTCAGCGCCATGATGTCTTTGGTTTTCTGAAAATCCGCATCTGATGTACCGGTAGAAACCATGGCGTGTTTGAGTACATCAGCCGGGTTTTCATTGATGAAACCGTCCCAGTCCTCAACCGTATAGTGTTTGTGAATGGCGGTCATGACATTGTGTTTTGCCAGTGCTTTTGCCATGTCAAAGCTGCCGACTGAGTCCATATTGGCAGCAATAATGGGAACGCCTGACCATTGACGGCCGCTATGCTTGAATGTAAAATCGCGGGTTAATTCAACTTGAGATCGGCTTTTCAGGGTTGAACGTTTCGGGCGAAACAGTACATCTTTGAATCCCAGTTTCAGGTCTTGTTCGATACGCATGGAAGTTCCTTCTTTATCTTCAATGTGATTATCGGATATTGCTCGTCAGGTATGCGCTATTGGCAGATAGCAATTTTCCTGAAGAGCAGGCACAAAAAAACCGGAGCGTTGGCAGACGCTCCGGTTTTCAGCATTATAGGCGCAGTTATTTTTTCTACAAGCCTGAATAATGCATTTTTTTTATGGTATCCTCCCAAAGATTGCATCCGGACGTTTCCCCCGATTGCTACAATCAGGTGACGTTTTGGTGAATCCTCAAGCACTCAAATCACTTCATAACCAGACGCGGATGACTTCCTGAATCCGAATGTCAAATTTATCATTTTTCTCTTCCAATCTGTTTCAATCCTTGGATAATCCTATGAGTCTCGCTGGCTAAGTGGATCGATTTACCTTGTTTAATAAAAGAAAAACAAAACAGATATTCCCGCTGGATTTCTACGGTGAAGATGGCAGCTGGCGCTTTATTCTGCGGGCTTACTCGTCTGATGAAGTTCTGGATGCTATGTATTGGCGCGCATATATTTCTTGTCACCGGAAGGAGTTTGATCTGCTTCATCTGGCGATCGACAAGTTCAACTATAAGTACAACTACTCGGCCTCTGACGTCTCGGAGTTGCATTTGGGGGCCGTGGGGTCTGCGATGCGGGTTAATATGATGGGTCCGATTGTGCCGGTTAAGCATTTGCTGGCCAATATTGCTGAAAGGCTGGAAAACAAGACGGTCAGCGGTGAGAAATCCCAGGCCGCAACGCATACTGGCCACCTTCAGGCTAAGTCATCTTAAGCGTTGAAGAATGGCCCGAATGACGAGTGAATATATAAAAGGAGCGATGGCTCCTTTTTTAATGTCTGATTTTGGTAAAAGCTTGTGGAGACATTATCTTAAGTTCGCTATGTTAGTAAACGAATCTGACAATAATCATGTAGGTGAATGGATGAACTCATGGACGCAGAGCAGATATCTGGCCGTCTCTTTGTTGCTGGCGAGTCAGTTAGGGCTGGCCACCGCTGCGCATGCCACCACAGAGCTGGCATCCATGTCAGAGTTGGTGGGCAAGTGGCAGTGTCTTCCGGATGAGAAGGCATCAGACAAGGAAGAGAGCTGGGTGAATTATGATTTTCATCATGATGGCAAAGTTAATTCTAAAGAATGGATTCGCTATCAGGATCAAGGCAAAACTGAGCTGGAATTCAACCTGTTTGTCGACTATCACCTTGAGTCACTGGAAGGTGAGTACCGTTTAAAACCGTTATCAATGAAACGGGAAATACTGACAGATCCCAATCAGGCCAATCCTTTTGGCTATGATGCGCAACGCGATCTCATGGGTTACCGTATTTTCCTGCAGCCTGTGATGAAAGGAAAAAACAAAGCGCAGTTCGAAATGTGGTATCACATTACCCCGCAGAATCATTTTTCTATGCAATGTCAGCGTCAGGCCGCCTGACGCGTGTTCAGTCTTTACGCAGATCGCTCACGCTTGAAATCGGCGTAGGAAAGCGGCTCACTACCCAGTAAGTGGACAGGATGAAAGTAGTGAGTGTCGCGGTTTGAATAAAGAGCATACCCTGATCGGAAACCAGACCGGCGGTTAAGGCAGAATAAGCCAGCAAGAGTGAAAACTCGCTGGCTTGGCTGAGCCGGGCAGACAGTTCCTGAGGCGCTTTTTCCTTGGCCAGCTTCAATGCAACAATGAATCCAGCTGCTTTTACTGCCACTAGCAGTACCCCGAACAGCCCACCCCACAGCAACACGGTCCCACCTTGTGTGATATCCATTTTTGCGCCCACCGCGAAGAAAAACAGAATCAGAAAAAACTCCCGCAAAGGTTTCAGGTGCAGGGAAATGGCTTGCGAAACCCGACTGATAGCAATGGATAGCCCGGCGACGAAAGCGCCGATTTCATAGGATAATCCCGCCAGATGAGCCGTTTCCGCCCACAGCAGGCACCATGCCAGTGCGGTAACAAAGGTGTATTCCTGAAT
This sequence comes from Photobacterium sp. WH77, assembly GCF_022014395.1. Taxonomy (NCBI): domain Bacteria; kingdom Pseudomonadati; phylum Pseudomonadota; class Gammaproteobacteria; order Vibrionales; family Vibrionaceae; genus Photobacterium; species Photobacterium sp. WH77. The sequence continues at coordinate 48,787 of NZ_JAKLTE010000011.1, forward strand.
CACATCAAAACGACGAAACAGGGGGAGCACCAGATAGCGGACGCCTAAATACGCCAGCAGGCAGAGCAATCCTAGTTTCAGCAGAATGAGTACAAAGGCGCTGATCATGACATCAGGCTCACGCACATTCAGAAACAGAATCACAATGATAGCCAGCATGTCCTGTATCAGTAGTACACTGGTCATAACTTCCCCCACACGCTGATGGTGAAGGGTGGTGGTCGGGATCAATTTCAGCCCTATGACGGTACTTGAGAACATCAGTGCGGCGGCAGCCACAAGCGAGTCGCCAAGGGACAGACCAATCAGCAAGCTAAATCCCAGTGTCACCAGAAAGAAGAGACAGCAGGTACCCAGTGTGATCAGTGCGCTTTCTTTAAAGAGACTCAGCAGCTTGAAAGGTTGCAGGTTCAGGCCTAGCAGGAACAGCAAGAGAATGACACCGAACTGGCCGAATTGGATGATTCTGTCGCTGTCATTCAGCAAGCCTAACCCGCTAGGGCCAAGGGCAATGCCGGCAACGATGTACGCCAGAATAATAGGCTGGCGGGCATACAGGAACATTGTGCCTATTAACGCTGAACTGACCACAATGATCCCGAGTTCGAAAATCATGGTTTGCAGTTCATTTAACATACAGCACCCATACGACAGCAATCAGGCTTGTTGATCCCTTAAAAGCATAGATGCTTTAGTGGGACAGGCACTATTGCGACGGGTAAATTGCTTTAGCGAAATGCTTTAGCGGGACAGGCACTATTGTGACTGACTAATCGGATGCCATGCCGTAGAGGGACAGACGCTTATATGTGGCGGGCAAATCCGGCTAGGGTATTCGCCAATCGATCTATTTTGCTATTGGAGAGCTGGCGATAGTCAAAGTAGGGACAGATGACCAACCTGTGCTCGCGGTTAATTGCGAATTCATTATCCAGCCAGATGAGAGGCACCGTCAGTTTCTCCTCGTGAATCAGTTTCTTGGCGTAGGTTCTTCCCATAATGATGTGGTAGCGAGGGGTAGAATCTGGTGCATCAAGAACGGGAGGATTGAATAACAGCGCTGTCTGGCTGGATTGCTGGAGAAGGAAATCATCTCTGTACGACTGCCAGCTCGGGGCGTTCGTTGAATGGGGGAACAACTTGCTGTCGAGGGCATAAATCAGCTTTGCGTATACGTTGAACACTTTTCGCCAACCGTTGCCGCACGCCTGGCCGATAGCCTTTATTTCACCTGAGGCAGCAGGCTGTAATTGATCCAGATATGCCATCCCGGGCACGTCTGGCCGGTTTTCGATATAAGCGGCTAAGGAAAAGTCGGGACATCCCAGCCCGATAAGGTGTTGCGTGCTATCTTCGGCGAAAGTATTTGTATTTTCAGGCATCTGTGTCGATCTTCTTTGTATGCAGTATGTTGAGTGAATGTAAGCGTGATTTTACTTAAGGTTTACTTGCGGTTGACACTGCTTTACCAAGCTATATGTACGCTGTACACATATGCAGAAAAACAGGTAGTGTTATATGAAAACTCTATGGATTGGTATCTTGTGCTTGTCTCTGATCGCACCAGCAACCAGTTGTGCTCATGGTGGCAGAGACCATGGTTATGATCATGGTTATAAAAAATATTATAAGCATAAAAATAAGCACAGACACCATCATCATCGTAAACCGGCCAGACATTATCACCATCATGAGGTTGTCGTTATTAAGGAACGCCCTCGCAGGGAGTATCACCGAACCAATTTACCCGAATTGGTGACCTTTGCTGTGGTATCAGGCATTACCTATGCCATTATTGATAACGCATTTTATAAAAAATCTGGTGATAATTACGTTTATACCCCACACCGTCCTTAAGCTGCCACCAGCCTGTTCCGTTTATCCTCCAGATTTACAGACCTTCTGTCAGAAATGGCAGGAGGTTTTTTGTATTCAACGTTTTCATTTCCTCTGCGCATGTACTGAATATCAATATTTCTGGTGGGATACATATCACAAACGGTATTTTATGCTGCCTTTTGATGGGTTCACAGCGGTTCCACAACTTGAGTGTTAAAGCGGTAATCTTTTAAAATCAGATGGTTACGCTTTTATCTAGCAAAGAACACTGCTTTTTCGTGAAGCCAGATTGAAATAATAGATTGTTAGCCCAGTCATATCCACTTATATGGTTTAGTATTCTTAATTTTAACTGTTATGTGAAGTTTATATCTGCTTGGTATTGGCTTTGTCGAATTTTCCTTTACTCTATCTTGTAACTGAATTGTTAATCTCATGTTTGTGGTTTGCTGCAAACGGGAGAGCGTCCGACACAGTTGCGGACGGCTAGGGATAAGGCGCTGCTAAGAGGAGCTGATGCAATGAATGTTTCACTGGGTCGTACTTTTCAACTCACACAACTAAGCGGACAGGCTATCAATGAGCTTTCCCCTTCGTTCAATCATTTGCCTAAAACCGGGCACGCAGATGGCGAGTACCGTCTTCGCCGTTATTCCATTGTGAAAGCGACCGCCAATGGCGTGCAGCACATGCCGCCCAGGGCCTTTGTGCAATCTGACGACATTAACCACTTTCAGGGCAATGTCAGCCGCAGTTTTGAGCCTTTGGAAGACAAGATACTTTTCAGTGCTGGGATGCATGAAATGTGTGAAGTGTTCAAACGTGCCAATGCCTTATCAGATGATCAGGAAATTGAAATTCATCAGATCCGTATTGCCGCGCTGGAGGGTGAGACTCAGGTAGCGCCAGAAGGGGTTCATCAGGATGGTTTTAATCACATTGCGGTGATTGGGATTGGACGTGAAAACATCGAGGGCGGTGAGTTTCTGGTCTACAAGAATAAAAATCAACTGCCTTTTTTGAGCATGGCGCTCGAGCAGGGTGAAGTCGCTATTCTGGCCGATGATCAGCTCTGGCATAATGCACGTCCGATTAAGGCTGTGAAGAAAGATCAACAAGGCTACATGGATCTCTTTGTTTTGACAGCCCGGGAGACTCAGTATGCACTTTGATGTATCAAGTGTTCGACAGCAGTTCCCCGCACTGGCTCAACAGATCAATGATGCACCTGTGTATTTCTTTGACGGACCGGGCGGAGCACAAGTACCTGCCAGTGTGTTACAGGCGATGACGGATTATCTTGGCCGTTATAATGCCAATCTTGGCGGTTCGTTTTTCTCCAGTGAGGTGACAGTGTCACTCATGGCAAAGGCGCGTGAGTCTGTTCAGGCCTTGCTGAATGCGCCGTCACCCGACAATATTGTCTTCGGTCCGAATATGACTTCACTGACTTTTCAGCTCAGCCGCGCCATTTCACGCGACTGGAAGCAAGGTGACGAAGTGATCGTGACGTCTCTGGATCATTATTCGAACGTGTCCAGCTGGCAGCAAGCGGCGGATGATAAAGGAGTATTGGTTCGTCAGGTTCGGGTGAATGAAGCCGACTGCACACTGGACTATGAGCACTTTGAGTCTTTGCTGAATAATAAAACGCGGCTGGTGGCCGTCACTTATGCGTCGAATACAACCGGCTCGCTGGTGGACATTGCACGTATTGTTAAAGCAGCACACAGTGTTGGCGCGCAAGTCTATGTTGATGCTGTGCACTATGCTCCACACAAGCTGGTGGATGTGCAGGCACTGGGTTGTGATTTTCTGGCATGTTCAGCCTATAAGTTCTTTGGCCCGCATGTGGGAATCGCTTATGTGGCACCTCAGTGGCTGCAGACATTGAAGCCGTATAAAGTTGAACCTGCTACCGATATCGGTCCGGGACGTTTTGAAACGGGAACCCAGAACTTTGAGGGTTTGGCGGGTGTAGTGGCTGCGATTGACTATCTGGCACAGTGGGGCGATCCGCAAGACGGCTTACGCGAGCGTCTGGCAGCCAGTTACTCTCAGTATCAGTCTCATGAAGAAGCGCTGAGTCAGCACTTTTTGAACCGGGTCAGAAAATTCAGCAACATCACTTTGCTGGGTATCGAGGATGATAAACGGCTCGCAGAACGCACTCCGACTTTTGCGATACGTATTGATAATGTACCGCCGTCGGATATAGCCTCTCACCTGGGTCAACAGAATATGTGCGTCTGGAACGGGCACTTTTATGCGTTAGGCTTGTGCCAGCAGCTAGGAGTGCTTGAAGGTGGCGGCGTCGTCCGAATTGGTTTCATGCATTACAATACTCAAGCAGAAATTGATCGACTTTTTGAAGCGTTAGCGCCGTTTTTGAACCCTGTTTCTAAACCTTGTTTCTGAACAATTAATAACAATTATTACTGCCATTTGCAGAACACTGTCACAGGCTTAATCCATTAAGCTGAACGAATGAAAGCCCGCGTTATCTCGCGGGCTTTTTGTTGTTGAGTGCATGATACCCCAGCTCAACATCGGGTTTTCTGTATGGGTTGACCTGACGCTGCTGGTTGAGATACACACCGAATAAAATCAATATCATTCCCGCGATTGGCCAGATCATATCTAAAAGTGACTGTCCCTTTATGAACAGCAAAACCAGGGAAAGTGACACGCTCACCAGCATTTGCCCGCTGATCACCAGTAAGCTTGTTCGCATCGCTCCAATTCTGGGGAGCACAAAGCTATTAATTGCCACAAATAACACACCAATGACTCCCCCAGCGTAAGCACTTAATGGTGCATTTTGTGGCAAAGAGAAAGAACTGCCATGAACAGGCAGCACGAGTAGTGACAGAAAGATAAACCCTATCAGGTGATTCCAGTAAGATGAGAGCATTGCAGTGCGGTCAAGACTTAACCGACCGTTCAAAACGCGGCTCAGGCTAATACAGATACCGTTGAGTACAGCAAGAAAAATGAACCAGGACATGGCTTATCCTCATTAATCAGTAATATTTTAATAATCAGCTGGGTGTAAAAATGATCAGCATGCTGCCCGAGAGAATGCAGCACACCACGGCTAAATCTTGAGAAGAAATTTTCCTTTTATTCGAGCCCATCAGTCCGAACACATCACTAAACATCCCGAAAAGTGTCTGTCCCACCAGCATAAAGGCCACAGAACCCGACAGGCCCAACGGGCTATTCACCGTAGCCGTAGCCAGAATAACGGTAAATGCACCGGGTATACCGCCCAGATAAGCCCACTTTGGAATTGGTTTGGAGGCCGGGCGCGTCTGTTTACTCCGAACATGACAGACAAACAATATAAAGCCAGCAAACGCTGCACCTATGCCATGTGCAATCCAGGAGGCCAAGACTGGAGAGCTGTATGCGGCTAACTGGCTGTTGAGCACAATCATGAGTGACAACACAGCACCAGCAAAAAGCGCAAGCAGAGCAGGGGGGAATTTCAACATGGGTAATCCACTCATTGTGTAGTTTCTAAGATAGATTTTATATTGTGTATGTGAGGTTTATAATTGGGTTAATTTGAAAAACACTGTTGAGGTTTAGTATACAAATGCGTGATAACGATGCTTTCAGTGCCATTCCAGTTTTCGTCACTGTGGTGGAATGTGGCAGCTTTTCTGCAGCGGCTGAACGGTTGGGGATCACTAAATCTGCAGTCAGTAAACGTATCAATCACCTTGAGGCAAAACTGGGGACGCGTTTACTGAACAGGACTACGCGCAGCCTTAGTCTGACCGATGCCGGTGAGCAGTACTTTGAATCTGCCAGAGCCGCTTATCAGCTTGCTCGTGAGGCTGAGGATAAACTTGGTCAGTTACAGGGCAACCCCAGCGGGCTGCTAAAAGTGACTGTCCCGATGACGTTTGGACGTCTGCACATCAGCCCGTTGATCCCTGAGTTTCTGCAACGATATCCCGACATCCGACTGGAGATGACATTGGATGACAGAATGGTTGATCTTGTCGAAGGGGGTTATGATCTCTCCATCCGTATTGGTCATATACCTGAATCCAGCCTTGTTGCGCGGCGGTTAGCACCTTGCCGAAGTGTGCTTTGCGCTGCTCCGCACTATTTGGAAAAGCACGGTACTCCACAGTCACCAGCGGATTTACAGAATCATAACTGCCTGTATTACAGCTATTTTCGTGGTGGTGCTGAATGGCGATTTGACGGGCCTGCTGGTGTTGAGAGCATTCAGCCCAGAGGGAATTACCAGGCCAATAACAGTGAAGTGCTGCGAGATGCTTTGGTTGCTGGCTTGGGCATTTGTCAGATGCCGACCTTTATCGTGGGGGCGGATTTAGCTTCAGGGAAATTGATTCCGGTAATGCCAGATTATGCGTTGCCGCTGCATGCTGTGTATGCCATGTTTCCAGAACGTAAACATTTACCTGAGAAAGTAAGGGTGCTGATTGACTATCTGGTGGATAAGTTGGGAGGCGATGAGCCGCGCTGGGATCGCTTTTAGGAGGACAGGCACTTTTACGGGAAACCTAAATGGGACAGGCAAATTAGTGATCTAACTGGTTGTGTATTAACAGAGGTAGCTATTCTGACTGATAGGGTTCGGACTGATAACAAAAGTGGGGGCTGATGTGCCGGGAAAGTTGCGGCTAGCCCGTAAAATTAGCAAAACGGTAAAAATGAGCAGTGATTTGAGATGCGTTGACCCGATCTAAAATCTTATGCTGAAGCTTTGTAACGATTCACCGATCAAGGTCTAATTAGTGGATAATTGAGTACCAGAAATTCGTTTCCGTCCTACTAATGACAGGCAGGCTTTCATTGATGACTTTGCCCCAATCATATTGCCTTTCTCAAATCGTTTGTAAGTGCGAAGCCAGTGAGAGTTATTCAATCCTAATCGCTTAAGAATGGGTGGCGCATCGTGAGCGATCTGCCCCGTTTTTCCTTCATGAAAATGCCTGCCTATCCAGTCGAGAAGTTCCAGGTAATCCGCCAGATGATAGGGGATTCCTTCTTGCGTGCTGTTGTTTTGGCCAATAAAAGGATAGAGGTAAGCCACACTGGCTTTGGGATTGCGCGAGTTATCGAGACGGAATTGGACTGACGTGAAGTCTGATGTTTCCGGTGTTTCAGCTATACCGGCACGGACGGGGTTTAAATCGACATACGCCATAGCTGCGGCCAGTGCTTTATCATCCAGCAGGGCCTGACTTTTGAATCGTCCCTCCCAGAAGTGTCCGCTACAGCCATCTTCTTTATTCGCTTCGGAAGCAATGAATTGATTGAGCAACCGCATAAACCAGCTGATGCTGTAGAGACGCTGTCGCCAGGTCTGAATGATGGAACAGACTGCGTTGTATTCATCCTGGGTATGAATATCACCCCGCAGATAGCGTTGGATCAAGACGGGAGGATTGTGAAATGATAGCCAGCGATCAATGACGTCACTGTCAGTCAAAGAGTCGGCTTTGGCTTTGTTAATATGCAGCACAAGGTGATAGTGATTACTCATGATGGCGTAAGCACAGAGGTCGATGCAAAACACTTTTGCTAATGCAAACAGCCTGTCTTCAACCCAGCTACGGCGGTGCTCATAACTGACACCGGACTCCTTATCCTGTCCGCAGAGGAAAGCGCGACGCACACACCGGGAAATGCAGTGGTAATAGGCGGTGGCTTCAAGGCAAATTTGGTGGTGTCTGGCTGTTGTCATGGAAGCGTTCACAAATAAATAACTGGATGTATGAACAGTATATGAGGGCGGTTTGGATGAGAAGTCGGATAGTGAAAAAATCGATGCGATGCACAGTGAGGTGTAATTGAGATAGCTGTAACTTTCAGGTAATCCGCAGAATCTGTCTTGAAGTGCCTGTCCTTTTATGGGTCCGTCCTTTTATGGATCCTCTTGCGAGCTTTAATCAGAGGAGAAAGAGTGACAGCTTTTATGCTGCCACGCTTGGTCATTCTTTGTTGATAATCAGCTCTGCGCCCTTTCGGCAAAAGTGCCTGTCCCGTTAACTAGCTTCCCATGCAGAGGCTAGCTTGCTCTCTTCAGCATTCCTGCTGTTTCAATAAACTCGATGATGGCTTCAAGTCCTTGTTTTTCTTTGAGGTTGGTAAACACATATGGTTTGGTCGGACGCATGCGCTGGGTGTCGGCTTCCATCACTTCCAGAGACGCGCCTACATACGGGGCAAGGTCGATTTTGTTGATGATCAGCAGATCGGAGCGGGTAATTCCCGGGCCACCTTTACGGGGTATTTTTTCCCCTTCTGCTACATCGATGACATAGATGGTTAAATCAGCCAGCTCCGGGCTGAAGGTGGCACTGAGATTGTCGCCACCGCTTTCTACAAAGACCACGTCCAGTGTTTTATGGCGTTTCGCCAGTTCCTCCACAGCGGCCAGGTTCATGGAGGCATCTTCACGAATCGCGGTATGAGGGCAGCCGCCGGTTTCTACACCTATGATGCGGTCGGCTTCCAGCGCTTCGGCACGAGTCAGAATTTTGGCATCTTCCTGGGTATAGATGTCGTTGGTAACCACCGCGATGTTGTATTTATCACGGATGGCTTTGCACAATACTTCCAGTAAGGCGGTTTTTCCTGAACCGACCGGGCCACCGACGCCAATGCGAAGAGGTTGTTTGTAATCCATTATCATGTCTCCTTAGGAACGGAATAAGCGTGTGTATTGGGTTTCATGCCGGCTGGAGGCAATGGCTTGCGCCGGAGCGAAGCTGCTCACATCATCATCTTGTATGGCTGCAGAACATGCGACTGCCTCCGCCAGCAAGGACGACAGTTCCAGCAGTAGCTGTTGTCCCGCCGTTTGTCCCAGAGGGATGAGTTTCACGCCCGCCATAGTGGTATTTTCCAGCCAGCTCCACAGGTAGCCACGACAAAGCGCATCCAATTCTATTCCCCAATGCGTGGCAGCCAGAGCAAAGCCGGAAAGCTGGTTATCTCCTACCAGTCCCACATGTTGTGGCAACGGTATCTCCAGTTGTTGCAGCAGTGTGGCCGTTGCCTGCCCACGCTGTTTTTCTTCCTGTCTGAGTTCTTTGGTTTCCCGGCTGGCGTATAGCCACTGATTCCATTTTGCTATCGCCTGTGTGTCTTCACATTGCCAAGCCTGATACAGCCGTCTGAGAACAGGCAGTTCAAGAGTGATCAGGCTTTGATTCAGCATGTCTCTGAGCCAGTTCCCCAGGGTGATTTTGTCATGGATCCAGCCTTGTTCGACCGCCCATTCCAGTCCCTGCGAATAGGTAAAAGCACCGATTGGCAGGGAAGGGCTGATCAACTGATAGAGCCGAAACTCAGCCGTGGTATCAGAAAAAGGGGTAACCATCACTAGGAAGCCAGAGCCAGCATTACGCCGCTAAAAGCCAGTACCGGACTTAGCCAGCGGGCCGGAACTGCCCGGCCAATGAAATTACCGGCAATCAGGATTCCGGTAGCGCTGACCAGCATACCCGGCGCAAAAGACAACAGCGCTGAGGCCGGTGCTTCAACACCGTGTGCCCAGCCGTGTGCCAGTAACATGGCGACAGATAACATTGAGCCGAGGGTTGCAAGGTAACTGCGGCCAAAGGCTTTAAAGCCCAGCGTAGCGGCGGCGACAAATACTGAACCCAGAATCAGGATTTCCATACCACTGAAACCGCCGGTGATCGCACCAAACGCCAGGCCAAGCAGAATGCTGGCCAGTGCGCTGACCATGAGAGACATCTGCTTTTTCAGTCCCGGGGTCTGCGCTGACAGGAAACCCACCCCCAATAGCATGGCCAGGTGATCAAGGCCGGTCAGTGGGTGAGTTACGCCAGCCATAAAAGAATTGATGATGGTGCCGGCTTCCTGGCCATGACCGACGTGGGCAAACGCCGGCGCTGACAGTAAAATGCCTGTCCCGATAAAGGCAATACGTTGTTTATTTGAACCTTGGTGCATGTGAAGTTCCTTTTCTTATGAAAGTCATTCTATGGTGGAAAAACAGGTGTGATCCGGGCTTAATGCTCGTGCTCATGATGGTGGTGATGGCTGTGTCCGCCACCTTGCTGGCCGCCATATGCCCCGGATTCGGGCTCAAACGGCGCCTGTTCTACAGTGACTGTCCCGCCAAGGCCATGCACCATGTCATCGAGCACATGATCATGTTGATAACGCAGCCAGTTCGCATGAATCTGTAAAGGCACATGGCGGTTGCCAAGGTGATAACACAGGCGGGCCAGCAGGTGTGAATCGTCGCAGTAGACGCTGGAGACAGACTCTGGCGCGGCCAGGACAGTCACTGCAAAGCCGTCATCGTTTGTGAGCAGATCACCATCGCGCAAAATGTAGCCGCGCGGCAGAAAAAGCCCGGCGGCACGACCATCATCCAGAGTGACTTTCAACCGGCTTTTTTTACGAGAATCGATGGGCAGGCTTAAGGTGGCATTGCTCGCATTGTCTGTGCGTTCCGCGGCGGGAATAAAGCGGGTTAACTCAATCATAATTGCATCCTGCTGTTTTGATTAGAATAAGAAATAACGCTGTGCCATAGGCAGTTCAGTGGCCGGTTCGCAGATCAAGAGTTCGCCATCGGCACGAACCTGATAGGTTTGTGAGTCCACTTCAATATTGGGCAACCAGTCGTTGAGTTTCATGTCTGACTTACGGATGGTACGGCAACCCTTCACGACGCCGATTCGGCTTTGCAGCCCTAGAGATTGGGCCACACCTTCTTTGTCGGCCAGCTGAGACAGAAACAGCATAGAAGTCTGTTGGCTGGCTTTGCCAAAGCTGCCGAACATAGGGCGGTAATGCACGGGCTGCGGTGTCGGGATCGAAGCATTCGGATCGCCCATAGGTGCTGCCGCTATCATGCCGCCTTTGATAATGGCACTGGGTTTGACGCCAAAAAAGGCCGGTTTCCACAGCACCAGATCAGCCAGTTTACCGGGTTCGACTGAGCCGACTTCGTGGCTGATCCCATGAGTTATCGCTGGGTTAATGGTGTACTTGGCGATATAACGCTTAAGGCGGAAATTATCATGATGTGACGGGTCTTCTTTCAAGCTACCACACTGTACTTTCATTTTGTGTGCCGTCTGCCAGGTGCGAGTGATCACTTCGCCAACACGGCCCATGGCCTGTGAATCTGAAGAAATCATCGAGAAAGCCCCCAAATCATGCAGTATGTCTTCAGCGGCAATGGTCTCGCGGCGTATCCGGGACTCGGCGAAAGCCACATCTTCGGCAATCGAGGGATTCAGGTGATGACATACCATCAGCATATCAAGGTGTTCATCCACGGTATTGATGGTGTACGGCCGGGTCGGATTGGTCGACGATGGCAGCACATTGGCGATCCCTGCGGCACGAATAATGTCCGGCGCATGGCCACCTCCAGCCCCTTCTGTGTGATAAGTATGAATCACACGATCGCCGATCGCAGCCAGGGTCGATTCCACAAAACCGGATTCATTCAGCGTGTCGGTGTGGATGGCAACCTGGATATCGGTGTTCTCTGCAACGCTCAGGCAGCAGTCAATGGATGCAGGCGTAGTTCCCCAGTCTTCGTGCAGTTTCAAGCCAATGACACCGGCGGCGACCTGTTCGTACAATGCGTCCGGCAGGCTGGCATTGCCTTTACCTAACAAACCGAAATTCATCGGAAAGCTATCCAGTGCTTCTAGCATGCGGTGAATATTCCACGGCCCTGGCGTGCAGGTCGTCGCATTGGTGCCAGTCGCCGGTCCGGTACCACCGCCAATCATAGTGGTGATGCCCGACATCAGCGCTTCTTCAATTTGCTGGGGGCAGATGAAATGGATGTGAGCATCAATGCCACCGGCTGTCAGTATCTGACCCTCGCCAGCGATGATTTCAGTACCGGGGCCGATGATGATATCGATATTCGGCTGGATATCCGGGTTGCCTGCTTTACCAATGGCACTGATGCGACCGTTTTTGACAGCCACGTCGGCTTTGACGATACCCCAATAATCGAGGATAACGGCATTGGTGATCACCAGATCCGGGGTCTGTGATGAAGGTCGCTGACTCTGGCCCATGCCGTCCCGGATCACTTTACCGCCACCAAATTTTACTTCGTCGCCATAAACGGTGTAGTCTTTTTCCACTTCCAACCACAGCTCGGTATCCGCCAGCCGAAGCTTATCGCCCGTTGTCGGACCAAACATTTCCCCATAGGCCTGTCTGGACATGGTTGCCATAATTATTGCTCTCCCTGCTTATCATCCGTGGGCCTGTCGCCGGCCTGGTCCAGCGATCCCATAACCTTTCCCTGAAAGCCATAGACTTTCCGGTCTCCGGCAAAAGCAACCAGCTCTACCGTGCGGCTCTGGCCCGGCTCGAAACGAACTGCGGTGCCCGCTGCGATATTGAGCCGGAAGCCTCGGGTCTTATCACGATCAAACTGCAGCGATTCGTTGGCCTCGCAGAAATGGTAATGCGAACCGATTTGCACCGGACGATCGCCGAGATTTGCCACACTCACCTGACAGGTTTCGCGGCCAGGATTGAGGGTAATGTCGCCGGCGGCGGTTCGCAGCTCACCGGGGATCAGTGTGGATACTGGTTTAGCCTGTCTGTCCTGATTCGTTTCCTTACTCATTAAAGTGTCTGTCCTTTTAGAAGTCGCTATACGATGGGTTCATGAACCGTGACCAGCTTGGTGCCATCCGGAAAGGTTGCTTCAACTTGTACATCGTGAATCATGGTGGCGACACCTTCCATGACGTCATCCTGGGTCAGAATTGTGCGTCCGTAGTCCATCAGTTCAGCGACTGTTTTGCCCTCGCGGGCACCTTCAAGAATTTCGGCACTGATCAGCGCAATAGCCTCGGGGTAATTGAGCTTGAGGCCTTTGGCCTTACGGCGTTCAGCCACCAGAGCCGCGGTGAAAATCAGCAACTTATCTTTTTCTCTTGGTGTTAATTCCATGTTTGAGCCTTGTGTCAATCAGGTTGCCCATATCCGGGGTGGCAGGGGAAAAGTGCCAGACCAGTGCGCACGTGTGTGCTGCCAGATACGGGTGAAAAGTTGTAAGAGAGGTTCTGTGCCCTGTGCCAGAGCACGAACCGCAAGCAGGCCGTCAATATGAGTCACACCTGCTATCAGATTGTTTTTACTTGCACTCTCATGATGCTGATTTAGCAAATCCTGTACCACAATGAGCAGTTCGTCGTTTTCTCCGGCAATCAGTAGGGTCGCATTCATCGGAAAATCGCGCAGGCTGGCGGCACGAGAAGGCTGGGACAGCGAGGCATTGAGGTTCATGCCTTCGGCCAATACGAGGGCGTCGTCAAGAAATACCCGACAGTGCCCTGCGATATGCCCTGTTTCGAAGCACTCATTCAGTGCAGGGCGTCCAAAACAGTGCATTTCCCAGCCGATAAAGCGCCCGCCTGGTGCAATGTGAATATCTGTGTTGAATCTGACCTTCGCTCCTGGGAAGTGGATGTTTTCCTGAGGCAGCCACTCCAATTGTGCCCCCGACGTCACGCTGAGGATTTGTCGCTGGTGTGCCAGCTTGCCGTCAGAGCGATAAAATTTCGTCGCTCCGGGTGTTGTCACCAATGCGTGAGCACCTTCGCTGACGTGCGCTGTTATCGTCAGTTGATCACCACCGACGACACCGCCGGGCGGGTGAAGCAGATAGGTGTGACAAACCGGGCCTTCGGGATAAAGGGGTCGCTGTACCGCCAGCGGTCCTTTCTGGCTTCGTTGCCTGAGCACGGTTTTGTCTCCGCGATCAGCAAAGCCCAGCTGTATCTCTGCCAGCCAGCCTCTATTTGTGTCTGTCCCGTTTAGATTGCTGCGCTCACTGGGCTGAAGTGACTGTCCCTTTAGTTTTTCGCGTGGATTGCCCGCTGCTGATTGTGTCTGTCCCATTAGAGGTAATGTGCCTGTCCCTTTAAGTTGGGCTGCCTTCAGATCGCTCTGCGTCATACGGTGAGGTACTCCTTGATGTGAGTCTCAGAGAGGTTGGCCATTTCTCCACTGGTGACTGTTCGTCCCCTGTCCAGCAGACAAAAGCGATCGCCGACTTTACGTGCAAAAGGCAGTTTTTGCTCCACCAGCAGCACAGTCAGGCCGAGCTCGTGGTTTAGCTTTCGGATGATGTCACCGATTTCTTGTACGATATTGGGCTGTATGCCCTCGGTGGGTTCATCCAGTAAGAGTAATGTCGGGTCCAGCACCAGTGCCCGGGCGATCGCTAGCTGTTGCTGCTGCCCGCCTGATAAGTCGCCACCCCGTCGGTGCAGCATGTCTTTTAACACCGGGAACAGGTCGTAGATGTAGGAGGGAATACGTCTGTCACCGCGCGGGCGAACTGGCAGGCCAATCTGCAGATTTTCTTGTACAGTCAGTAGGGGAAAGATTTGCCGTCCCTGAGGCACATAGCCCAGGCCGCAGCGCGGGCGGGCTTCGGTTGTCAGCGGTAATAAATTCTGCCCGTTAAAGGTAATTTGCCCGCTGCGGGCTTTGATTAAGCCCATGATGCATTGCAGCAGTGTGGTTTTGCCCACGCCGTTCCGACCCATCAGCACGGTGCACTGGCCTTCGGGGACAGACAGTTCAAGATCCCACAGGGTATGGCTTTCACCGTAAAACTGGTTCAATCCTTGTATTTCTAACATAGTGATTCCTTTTTACGATCAGTGAGAAACTTACTGACCTAAATACACTTCCCGGACTTTGTCGTTGCTCTGAATATCTGCCATGTTGCCTTCTGCTAGTACATGTCCCTGATGGAGAACGGTCACTGTGCTGGCGATGGAGCGAACAAAGTCCATATCGTGCTCGACAACTACCACAGAATGCTGTCCTGCCAGTGAGCGCAACAGCTCAGCGGTCCGGTCCATTTCCTGGTGCGTCATGCCTGCTACCGGCTCATCGACCAGCAGCAGTTTGGGTTTCTGCATCAGCAGCATGCCGATTTCCAGCCACTGTTTCTGACCGTGGGATAAATTTCCCGACAGCATCTGGCGCTGCTCGGTTAATCCAATCAGTGCCAGCACCTGTTCAATGTTGTCTTTTTGTTCGCCAGACAGCTGGGCTCTGAAGGTCTGCCAGACCCCTCTGGTTCCTGTCATTGCCAGTTCCAGATTGGTCCGGACCGACAGGCATTCAAAGACGGTGGGTTTTTGAAATTTACGGCCAACACCGGCAGTGGCAATCTCAGCTTCATCCATCTCCAGCAGGTTGAGGTTCGAACCAAGCCAGACCTGACCGCTGTCAGGGCGCGTTTTTCCGGTAATGATGTCCATCATGGTGGTTTTACCGGCCCCGTTTGGCCCTATGATGCAACGCAGTTCCCCTTCTTTTATGTAGAGGTTGAGATCCTTGATGGCCTGAAAACCATCGAAAGAGACGGAAACCCCTTCAAGGTACAGCAGAATGTTGTGTCGGGTATCGATAAGCGGATGGTGCTGAGGTTTCAGGAAATCAAAGACTTCATGACGACGGGTCAGCGGCTGTAACGGATTGTGCGTCAGCAGCTTATCCAGCCGTGATGGCGTTGTGCTCGGGTGAAGCGTGGTGACTGTTGTCATGCGGATACCTCCCGACGTTGCAGCAGGCCGGCAAGGCCTTTGGGCAGAAACAGGGTGGCGAGGACAAACAGGCTGCCGAGAGCAAAGAGCCACACTTCCGGGAACTCCACCGTGAACCAGCTTTTGGCATAGTTGATAAGTACTGCACCGATGACGGCGCCATACAAAGTGGCACGACCGCCAAGCGCGACCCATACCACGATTTCAATGGAGTTCAGCGGGGCGAATTCTCCCGGGTTGATGATGCCAATTTGCGGTACGTACAGTGCACCGGCAATGCCTGCCAGCACCGCGGACAAGACAAAAATCGCCAGTTTGACATGCTCCACTTTATAGCCAATGAAGCGCGTGCGGGCTTCGGCATCGCGGATGGTGATCACCACACTGCCTAACCGGCTGGCGATGACTGCGCGACAAACCAGATAGCCAAGGATCAGGGCCAGCACACTGGCAACAAACAGGGCCATTCGCGTGGTGTCGGCCTGCAAGTCGGCACCAAGCAAGTCTTTAAAATCCGTCAGGCCATTATTGCCGCCAAAACCCATCTCGTTGCGGAAAAAAGCCAGCATCAGCGCAAAGGTCAGTGCCTGTGTCATGATAGACAAATATACCCCAGACACCCGTGAGCGAAAGGCCAGCCAGCCAAACACAAACGCTAGTGCCCCGGGGATCAGCACTATCATCAGGCAGGTAAACCAGAAGTTATCGAACCCGTGCCAGAACCAGGGTAATTCTGTCCAGTTCAGGAAGACCATGAAGTCCGGCAGTTCGGGGTTGGCGTACACCCCCCGATCACCAATCTGGCGCATCAGGTACATACCCATGGCGTATCCGCCCAAGGCAAAGAAAGCACCGTGGCCCAGACTGAGAATGCCCAGGTAACCCCAGACGAGATCGACGGCCAATGCCAATAAGGCGTAACACAGGTATTTGCCCAGCAACGAGACAGTGTAAGTTTCCAAATGAAGCGGATGCCCCTGCGGGACAGCAAGATTGAGGACAGGCACGATGACCGCGGCCGCAATCAACAGGGTCAGCAACACCTGTCCTCCGCGATCCTGTCTGAGTATTGAGGTCAGCATAATGAATCCTTTTATTATCCTTCAACGGCTCTGCCGCGTTGCGGGAACAGGCCACGCGGGCGTTTTTGAATAAACAGAATGATAAAAACCAGTACCAGAATTTTCGCCAGCACGGCACCGGCCCAGGGTTCGAGGATCTTGTTGAAAATGCCCAGGCTCAGGCCGGCAACCAAGGTGCCCCACAGGTTGCCGACACCACCAAATACCACCACCATGAAGGAATCAATGATGTAGCTCTGGCCCATGTTCGGCCCGACATTGGTCAGTTGGGAAAGCGCAACTCCGGCGATACCGGCAACGCCGGATCCCAGTCCGAACGTCATGGCATCGACCCATTCGGATCTGACCCCCATTGCTCGGGCCATGCCTCTGTTTTGCGATACGGCGCGAACCTGCAGGCCAAGCGAAGTTTTTTTCAGCACCAGCAGCAACAGGGTAAAGATCAAAATACAGAAACCTATGATGATCAGTCGGTTCCAGGTCAGGCTGAGCATAGGGGTGATTTCCAGCATCCCACTCATGAAATCCGGCGTCGTCACTGAGCGGTTCAGCGGAGAGAAAATACTGCGAACGGCTTGTTGCAGGATTAGGCTGATGCCGAATGTGGCCAGCAGGGTTTCCAAAGGGCGGCCGTACAGAAAGCGGATCACGCTGCGCTCAATGGCGACGCCGACAAGTCCCGACACCACGAAAGCCGCCGGAATGGCAAGGAGCAGGGCCAGTGCCGTTTGCTGGGGCATGAGTTGCTGCAGCACATAGGTAGTATACGCCCCCAGCATAATCAGCTCGCCATGGGCCATATTGATCACCCCCATGACCCCGAAAGTGATGGCCAGACCAATACCGGCCAACACCAGCACCGACCCCATGCTCAATCCGAAATACAGGGTTTCGACACCGTTGTAGACGCGTTGCCGCTGCTCATAGGCGCTGAGCGCACGTGTCAGTGCGCTGCGAATCTCGGGATCTTTTGCCAGGGGTTCGGCTTGAGCCAGAGCGCGTTGCGCGGCAGGGTGGGCGGCATCTGATAACGACTGAATCAAGGCCAGCTGGCTTGCATTGCTGTCTGCGGCACCGCCACGCTGGTTATCATCGGCCTCGTTGTCAGTGGCCTGGCTGAACTGGCCCAGTCTGGCGATGTTGAGCGCCAGATTTATGGCCGCTTTGATCTCTGGGCTGGTTTCCTGGCTCAGTTGCTGGCGAAGCGCTTCAATGATGTCCGATTCGGTGTTGCCTGTCAGCGCCTTGACTGCTGCTAATCGGACAGACAGATCAGTGCTGCTCACATCAAGTGTGGAAAGCCGCCGTTGAATCGCAGTGCGCAGCGCATTATTGATGGCCACTTTTTTGTAATCACGCGGGTTATCGAGCGTCACCGGCTTATTACTGCTTAGCAGTAACGCATTACGATTATCCTGTAACAGTACCAGAGCGTGAGTGTGTTTCTGGTAAGCAATGGCGCGATAGAGCAGGCCATCAAGAATGGTTTTGGTTTGCGGATGGTGCTGTGTAATCA
Source organism: Photobacterium sp. WH77 (assembly GCF_022014395.1). Lineage (NCBI taxonomy): Bacteria > Pseudomonadati > Pseudomonadota > Gammaproteobacteria > Vibrionales > Vibrionaceae > Photobacterium > Photobacterium sp. WH77. Next base: position 66,807 of record NZ_JAKLTE010000011.1, read on the forward strand.
ACCATTCAATGGCTTCGGCTTTGCGCTCGAAATTGCGCTGGGCGAAGCTGTTTTCCACATCGGTGAAGTTGTTGACTGAGCTGGCGTAAGCCGTCGAAACCACTATAGGCAAGCAGATCAACAGCATCAGCAGTTGCCGAACATAAGCGATGGAAGTCTGGAGCAAAGTCAGCAGTCCAGACAGTAGCTGTTTGGTCATGAGTGTCGTCCGTGAGTGCAGGAACAGGTCCAATCGTCCGGCAATCCGGGCCGGACGATTGAGTGACGCGGGAAGGTGTTATTGATTGCTACCCGCACATTTGCCTGAGACAACATTGAAGCTGCCGCAGGACATGGGCTTTTCCCAGCTGGCGAACAAGTCTTTTGAACCGGGCAGAAAATCGGACCAGGCGTCACCGGCCACTTCGTCTTTGGTTTCCCATACTGTCACGAACTGGCCGTCATCCTGGATCTCGCCAATCAGCACCGGTTTGGTGATGTGGTGGTTCGGCATCATGGTGGCATAACCGCCGGTCAGATTCGGGACAGTCACCCCAATGATGGCATCCTGTACTACATCGGAAGCTGTTGTCCCGGCTTTTTCGACCGCTTTCACCCACATGTTGAAGCCCAGATAAGAGGCTTCCATCGGATCGTTGGTGACACGCTGGTCATCTTTGATGAACTTATGCCATTTTTCGACAAACTCGTTGTTCTGCTCTGTGTCCACACTCATGAAGTAGTTCCAGGCGGCGAGGTGGCCAACCAGAGGCGAGGTATCCATGCCGGACAATTCTTCTTCACCGACGGAGAAGGCAACCACCGGAATGTCTGAAGCTTCGACCCCCTGAGCGGCGAGTTCTTTATAGAAGGGAACGTTGGCATCGCCATTGATGGTGGAAACAACGGCCGTTTTCTTACCCGTTGCGCCAAATTTCTTGATATCAGAGACGATTGACTGCCAGTCGGAATAACCGAACGGCGTATAGTTGATCATGATGTCACTGTCGGCGACCCCTTTATCTTTCAGGTAAGCCGCCAGGATTTTATTCGTGGTACGCGGATAGACATAATCGGTACCGGCCAGCACCCAGCGTTTCACGCCCATCTCGTTCATCAGATAATCTACAGCCGGAATGGCTTGCTGGTTGGGTGCCGCACCTGTGTAGAAAACGTTCTTGGACGATTCTTCTCCCTCGTACTGCACCGGATAGAACAGCAGGCTGTCGAGTTCTTCAAAAACGGGCAGCACAGATTTACGAGAGACAGATGTCCAGCAGCCGAACACCACATCCACCTTGTCTTTCTCGATCAGCTCACGCGCTTTCTCAGCAAACAGCGGCCAGTTAGAAGCAGGATCGACAACAACAGGCTCCAGCTTTTTACCCAGAACGCCGCCTTGTTTATTTTGCTCGTCGATCAGCATCAGCATAGTGTCTTTGAGAGTGGTTTCACTGATCGCCATGGTGCCGGAGAGAGAATGAAGGATACCGACTTTAATGGTGCCTTCTGCGGCTAACGCATTGAAAGATAAAGCCATTGAGGCGGCAAGTGCTGCCCATTTAAGTGTCACTGCTTTTTTATCCATTATGTTTGCTCCTTTTTAGTGTTGTTACAGACAGAAGCAAGGGGCAGGCCAGAAAATCGTCTTCAGATAAAAATAAAAGAGTAAATGAAAAACAATAAGTTACCTTGGTAGAGTTGAAGGCGCATTGGGAAAGTAATGCGGAACTGTCCATTTGTGGTGCAAGCTGATGAGCTGGTGCACAATGTTGAGTCAGGTGTCAGTATCCACTACTTATTGATCCTGTACCCAAGTAGGACGTGGGAACAGCAGTGCGGCGCAGAGTGACTGATTCAACTGCCAATTTCAGGTTAAGCCGGGCACATGTTTTTACTCTGGTATTGGCTTTCTGGGAGCGAATTGGCAGGTTTATGGTCTGTGCTGGCGGTATACTGCTTGTGAATAAACACAAATAACAGTGAGAAAGCTATGTTGAAATACATTGTGATTGCCCTGGTGGGCCTGGGGATTTATATCGGAGTGACCTATAAAGATCAGATCGAAGATGCGATGAACGCACGTCCGATGGAGGAGGCGCAGGATCTGTTTGAGGATATGGGTGATCAGGCCGCAGAGGCCAAAGATGCCTTAGACAAGCAGTTGGAGACATTACAAAACTGATTGGTATCGTATGATTTTTTAAGTCATTCATACAACAATGGCGACCTTAGGGTCGCCATTGTTGTTAGGTGCTAATGTCAGATGCTCAGATAAAGCGTTAAGCGTTATACTCAGGCTTTAACTGGATTAGCAGCTTCTTGCGCTTCGGCAGCACGGCATGCAGCCGCAGTGAAGATAACGTCAGTCGAGCTGTTCAGAGCAGTTTCAGCTGAATCCTGAATAACACCGATGATGAAACCGATAGCAACAACCTGCATCGCAACTTCGTTGGATACACCGAACAGGCTGCAAGCCAGTGGGATCAGCAGCAGAGAGCCACCGGCAACACCGGATGCACCACATGCAGACACGGCAGCCACCACGCTCAACAGCAGGGCAGTACCCAGATCAACCTGAATACCCAGCGTATGGACAGCAGCCAGAGTCAGAACAGTGATGGTAATCGCTGCACCCGCCATGTTGATGGTCGCGCCCAGAGGAATCGATACTGAGTAGGTATCTTCGTGCAGATCCAGATCTTTACACAGCTGCATGTTCACCGGGATGTTTGCCGCTGAACTACGGGTAAAGAAGGCGGTGATACCACTTTCGCGGATACACTTCAGAACCAGAGGGAATGGGTTCTGTTTAGTTTTGTAGAACACGATAACCGGGTTTACCACAAAGGCAATAATCGCCATTGAACCAAGCAGTACGGCCAGCAGGTGCGCGTAGCTGGACAAAGCAGAGAAGCCAGTCTCAGCGAAGGTTTGTGATACTAAACCGAAGATACCGATAGGTGCCAGACGGATAACAAAACGAACGATCAGCGTGACGCCGTTAGACATGTCGTGGAACACTTGTTTGGTCGCATCGGATGCAGAATGCAGAGCAAAGCCCAGACCTACAGCCCATGCCAGAATACCAATGTAGTTGCCGGTCAGCAGAGCGTTGATTGGGTTATCAACAACTTTGAACAGCAGAGTATTCAGTACTTCTGCAATACCTTCAGGAGCAGCCTGATTTGCAGTACCTGCGTCCAGAGTCAAAGTAGTCGGGAAAAGGAAACTCATGGTAACGGCAGTTAAGGCGGCCATCAGTGTACCGAACAGGTACAGCATAATGACGGGCTTCATGTTGGTATGTGCGCCTTTTTTCTGATTTGCAATCGAAGATGCAACCAGAATGAACACCAGCACAGGAGCTACAGCTTTCAGAGCACTGACGAACAGGCTGCCCAGGAAACCGACTTTCAGTGCGGCATCAGTTGAGACAGCGGCTAGGACGATACCTGCCACGATACCAATAAGGATCTGGATAACCAGACTGCCATTGGCAATTTTAGCTAGGAATGGTTGTGGTTGACTCATACTACATCCTGAATGTTTTGAGTTGGTGTGGAAGCGTTTTATGTTGTTTGCGGGAGGTTTTTTAACAGGATAATCGAACGATTTCCACTACTCTTTTTAGAAACTTTTAGGTTACACATTTTTAACGTTACTGAACGCTGATATTTGTGAGCGGTTTATCACTAACATTTATCTGCTTCTGGCGGCATTGGCCTGCTATTATTCCGCTTTAGGCAGTCTCCATCAAACCTTGCTCTGAGTCTGGATGCAGAACAAATAAAAAATCCTGCCCGAAGGCAGGATTAACTATCACGCAATCTTTCAGTCACGGCTCCTCACAGTCACACAAGGACGGATGAAACTCGCGCTCTGAGAGCAGGCATCTTAACGGGTCAGCTGAGTCATTTTCGGTCTGCCGCCGGTATCTCAGGCACCAGAGGCTCCAGCCCATTGGCCGTTTGCGCCTTTTTGCGGCTTTTCTGCTGGCGTTGCAGCAGAGCCAGCAGATCACTCTTGTCCCACATTTGAGGGGACTCACTGTAATGTGCAGTCATCATGGCGCTAACCGCCTGATCCAGTTGTTGTCGGTGTTTCGCTGCCAGGTGCGATTTATCCCAGGCATTGTAGTAAGTTTGCACCTGCATGGGCTGGCATGCTGTCACTGCAGCGATCAGCTTGTCTGTGATGCTGCTATTGGCACTGGCTGAACTGACGGATTCTGTGGTCAGTGGAGGCTGTTTTCGGCTCCGCAGCCACATCATCAGAGTACCAAGCCAGAGAAGGGTGACGACCAGCGTCAGCCAGGGCCACCAGGCAGAGACGCCCTGAACCTGCTGATTCACGGCAGTAGGATGTGCATTGCTACCCTGCGGATTACTGATCCCGGCCGAGGCACCGTTACTGTGTTCATCCGATGGACGCATGGCGCCGGGAATACTGGCTGTGGCATCTGGCTGAACCTGCAGCACTTTACCTTCAACCTGGCTGATGACTTTTTCCCCTTTATCGGTATTCCACCAGTTAACTGTCAAAGATGGCAGGGTAATCGTTCCGCTCCGGCGGGGTATGATGACCTGTTTCAGCGTCATGACACTGTAATCGTTCTCTTGTTGGTAAACGGGTTTCTCGCTGTATACCCGGACTGAGTCAGGGTAGATCAGGGATAAGTCAGGCAGATTACTTTGTGGTGTGCCTTTCATTTTCAGTGTCAGGGTGCGCGAAACCGGCTCACCCACCTTAATGTGCGGCTCGTCCTTGTTCCATGTCTGTTCCAGTTGAAGATCTGCAGTTGGTAACCACAACCCTTTATAGTCATCAGGCTCAGCAAGGATAGTCAATGGCATAGGTTCGGCCTGAATATTGACGGGGATCCGCATACCAAAACGCCGGCTGCTGTCACTTTTGAAGGCTGTGCCAGTGAGTTTGGCGCCCTGAAGGGTGATATCACCCGGTTTGGTTGCTGTGATTCGGTACTTACGGTTAATGATGGTGTAGCGTCTGCCATTCAGTACGGTATCTGCCTGGTGATCATCACCCACCTGAACCACTTCCAGTCCTTCGCCCTGAGGGGCGATTAAACTGGCTTTTTCCAACTGTTCTCCGAGCTTGATTTGTACCATGTAGCTCTGACTTTCACCGACATAAAGGCGGCTTTTGTCCATACGCCCGTTGACCTCAATTGCAAGATCGGTAGTGGAAGCGGCAGCATCTGAATGCTCACTGACCTGAATCCGGATAGGATCTGACGCGGACGCGCCAATACGAAAGGCCGGAATGGTGAAATCACCTTTCGCTTTGGCAGCGAGCGACACTTGCCACTGGGTTTGTCTCGACACTGAACCGTTAATAAAACGGTTCATGGAGCGGGTACTGGTAGTACCGACAATGAAATCATTGTTGAGTGGTGATAAGTCAAGGGCACTGGCGCTGACATTGTCATCTATGCTGACTGTCAGCTCAAAGATTTCATTCACCCCAACCTGGTTGGAAGACACAGTGGCCACAACCTGGGCGGCATACGCCGAATAAGAGAGCAGGCTGCCAATCAGCAGCACGACACTTAGCCAGAGCTTTGTCCGGCAAAAGGCGGAAAGAAAAGTAACATACTTAGAATGCATTGTGAGTCCTTGCTTCTGTAACTGTCTGTGGCTACCAACGATTTTCAGGTGCATCCGGGGCTGGCTTTTCTCTTGCCTGGAGAATGATCTGAGCCCTGAGCAGTTCCCGGGTGCTGTCTGGTATCTGCTCCAGTTTTTTTAATGTCGGATGGCTTGCACTCAGGCCACTGGTTTCACCGCCACTGTCTTCATCGTCAACGTCTTTATTATTACCGGTTATTGGCTGCTCGCTTTTCTCAGCGTTTGCATTGGCTTGTTCGCCAGTGGGCTCAATGCGCGACTGAGCTGCATTGCCAGCGGAATTGGCTGGGTTAGGATCTGAACCGGCCTGAACTGGATGTCCCGCTTGTGATGGCTGCTGACTGTCAGCCGAAGGAGGGGATACTTCTCCGGCACTGTCATTATTATGACCCGATGCAGGCTGGCTTTGTTCATCTTGCCGTGATTGCCTTTCTTGCTGCGCATCGCCAGCAGACGCAGAAGCTGTCTGGTCAGACTGACTGGCGTTACCAGACTGGCTGGTTTGACTATTTTGCTGGCTGGATGGCTGCTGCCCTGAAGCAGACTGTACATTGCTATCTCGGGATGAGTTGCCAGCTTGTTGCCCGGACGGCGATCCTTGGCCTTGCTGACCTTGCTGACCTTGCTGACCTTGCTGACCTTGCTGACTCTGCTGGTTCGCTTGTTGCTGGCTGAGCTGCTGCTCGACGATATCCAGATTGGTTTTTGCATCTGTGTTATCCGGATCTGCGTTCAGCAAGTCCTGATAGATATCGCGGGCCTTGTCCAGCTGGCCAGCTTGTGCGTACGCATTGGCCAGGTTGTAACGAGAGGACGGGTCAGTTAAACCTGACAGGGATTCGATGGCGCCTTCATAATCGCCCGCCTGATATTTGGCCGCTCCTTGCCAGGCGGGTGACTGGAACAGATCCGCCGCTGCCTGATATTCCTGTTGCTGATAGTGTTGATAAGCGTCTTGATCCTGATTTAGCCAGGGAGACGCAACGCTTTTCTCAACCGGCAGGAAAACGATCAGTAAACAGGAAAATGCGATGCCTTTGCGGCAGGCGGGCAAAAAGAGCAGGATCAGCGGAATCAACAGCCAGAATCCACCATTGAGTTTTTCCTCAATGGTCTTGTTTTGCGCTTGTTCAGACTGCGCTGTGAGATGAGTCGTAGCCTCAATAAGAGCCAGAATATCCTGATCATTACCCCGCCATCTCACCATGATGCCACCATGGCTGGCTGCCAGTGTTTCGAGCCGCCGGGGATGCATTTTGCTCAAAACCGTGTTGCCTTGATTGTCTTGTAACAGCCGGCCGTCCGGCATAGTGACTGGTGCACCTTGCGGGGTAGCGACAGCCAGAATGGACAAGCGGTATTGATTGTCTTGCAGCAACTGGTCAGTTTGCATAGCTTCTTTCTCACTGAGTCCGTCGGTGATCAAGATCAGATCCCCCTGAGGGTGCCCGGCTTGTCTGAGCAGATCGATGGCGGCTTTCACGCCTGCGGCAGCGTTACTACCCTGAATAGGCAAAATAGCAGGGGATAATCCCGGTATCAGGTGAGTCAATGTCGTACTGTCTGCGGTCAGCGGGCTGATGATGTAGCCATCTCCGGCATAGGCTATCAGGCCTGTGCTGCCTTCCTGCCAGTAGGGCAGAAGGTCCATGGCTTTATAGCGGGCCTGAGTCAGACGGTTAGGGGGCAGATCGGTCGCGTACATGGAGTTCGACATATCCATGATAATCACTCTGGCGCCGCTCAGGTTAGAGGCGGGCAACATTTGTTTTTGCCAGCTGGGGCCGGCCATCGCAATCACCGCCAGTATCCATCCGATGCTGAGGAGCAGAAGCGATAGCACGCGGACTCGCTGAGAGGAGGGTTTATTGTCGGGTTGAAGGTGCGCAGCAATCAGCCCGGACTGTGCACGGCGTTGAGCCAACCAGGGCAAGAGGACAGCTAGCGGAATCAATGCGAGTAACCAAGAGGGATGTAAGAAAGTAAAATCAGCCATATCGCCTCCAACGGATTGCCAGCAGGACGCTGAAGAGCAGTGCCACTGCCAGCGGAAAACGAAACAGCTCCTCTCTTGGCCGCCAGGTTTGCTGAGCGGTTGATACCGGCTCCAGATCGTTGATTGACTGGTAAATGCTGGCTAATTCCTGCGGATTCCTTGCCCTGAAATACTGACCCTCTGTGAGGGCTGCGATTTGGGTAAGCGCATGCTCGTCCAAATCCTGCGAGGGGTTTACCATACGATCACCAAAGAAACTGCGCTGTACCATTTCATCGGCACCTATGCCGACTGTGTAAATTCTGACCTTGTTCTCAGCGGCCAGCTTTGCCGCTTCCATCGGATTGATCACCCCGGAAGTATTGGCTCCGTCACTGAGCAGGATAATCACACGTTGCTCGGCGTCACTGTTGATAAAGCTTTTTGCTGCGATGCCCAGCCCTTCACCAATGGCGGTGCTTTGCCCGATCAGTCCGAGCACAGTTCTGGCTAATTGCTGCTTTACCGTGTTCAGATCGAAGGTCAATGGTGTTTGCAGGTAGGCATGATTGGCGAACAGTACCAAACCCAGCCTGTCGCCCTGGCGCTTGCCGATGAAGTCGGTTACCACCTGTTTTACCGCAGTAAGGCGATCGACAGTGTTACCCTGACCATCAACCATATCTTCAATTGACATTGAACCGGATAAATCGACAGCCAGTAACATGTCTCTGTGTTCAGGCTGTATCTGAACGGGATCACCAAACCAGACTGGCCTGGCGAGCGCCCCTAGCAAACTTACCCAGCACAGCAGAGCCAGAATGCCTTGCCAGCGTCGAACCGGCTTTTTGACCAGATTTTCCGGCAGTACCGGCAATGTGATGACTGCCTCGGGTTGAACCGGCCTGGTAAAGCGGTAGATAAACCAGGGCAGCGGGAGCAATACGAACGCCCACCACCATACAAATTCAAACATGCCTGTCCCCTTTTGCTGCATCCCCTTTCATCGCTGGGGTATGTTGAGGGATACGGGGCGGAAGGGCGTGCCTTAACCAGATCTCAGCCTGATGCCGGCAGGCATCACGAATGTCATCTCTGGTTTCTGGGGCATAAAGAGCCTGTGTCCATGCATCATTCAGCAACACAAATCCCCGGTGTTGTTCGGGTAACTGATGATCTAAAAATGTCATCCATTGATGGCCACTCAGCCCCGCCACCTGCTCACGGGGAAAGTAGGTAAGTGCGGCCTGTTTGAGCAAGGTGTTCAATTCTGACACCGATTGAGCGTGTTTGAGTTGTCTTAATGCTTGTTTTTTACCAGCCTTTAACCCGCGTCTGGCCTTGAGCTGATTCACGACCAAATACAACAGGGCAAGCAGGATAATGACAAGCAAAGCACTTGCCCACCATCCCCAGGCCAGAGGCCAGGGATCCGGCAAAGCTGGCAAATGGAGATCGGCCAGCTGCAATGGATGCGTATGTGTTTGTGCCATAAAAGTTACATCTTGTTCTGTACAGAAGGCTCAGACGCCGGGTGAAGCGCTTGAGTGCTCCCGATTTGTTTCAATAACGGAATACCAGCAGAAACAGCATGCAGAGGTATTGCCAGTGATGAAGCCAGCTCTGTCAGGTTCTGCAGGTGACGGGAAAATTGCTGCGCCATTTGCTCCCGGGTTCGCTGGGCCCCAAAATTAATCCAGGCCGACTGCTGGCTGTCAGTGACGAATTCACCGCCGCGAAAACCCGTGTCACCCAGCTCAAGAGGATCAAACAGGTGCACAAACTGCACTCTGTTATGGCTTCTTAACTGACTGAGCCGCTTTTTATCACTGGTCTGTAAAGCATAGAAATCACTCAGAATGACAATTTCACTGCCTTTAGGGCATAGGTGGTGCATGTGGCGCAGCACATCAGAAAATGTCAGCCCGTTATCCTCAGAGGCTTTCGAGTCGCTCTGATGCATGTTGATCATGGCATTGATAACCGCCAGCGGACCTTGCTGACGAGCCGTCGGTTTGCACTCACTTAACCTGTATCCGTTGTACACCAGTGCACCAATGCGATCCTGCTGCTGCACGGCCAGCCAGCTAAGCAGGCTGGCAAAGTGAGCAGCCTGTACCGATTTCAGCAACAGCTGGCTGCCAAAGCGCATACTCTGACTGAAATCAATCAGTAACATCACAGGCTGTTCGCGTTCTTCGCTGAACAATTTGGTATGGGTTTTTCCTGTCCGGGCTGTGACACGCCAGTCTATCGCACGAATGTCATCACCGGCCTGATAGGGGCGCACTTCAGTGAAATTCATGCCCCGGCCTTTTTGCCGGCTTTGATGTTGTCCATTGAGTTGAGACCACACGCTGCGAGCTGGAGGGAGCCACTTAACGGACTGATTTTTGTACTGTAACAGCTCGGCAAGGCACAATTCATACCCGTTACTGTGTGGTGGCAGCAGAGGGGGTGTTTTCGCCGTTGCTTTTATCATGCACTGGTTACCTGCTGAATCAGTGAATGAATTATGCTGTCTGGGGTGATGCCTTCAGCCTGTGCTTCATAGCTGAGCAGTAACCTGTGTCTCAGCACGGGATAAGCCATGCGCTGCACATCGTCCGGCGTAACAAAATCCCGACCATTTAACCAGGCGTATGCCCGTGCGCAGCGGTCAAGCGCCAGCGTTGCCCTTGGACTGACCCCCAATTGCAGCCAGGCTGCCAGTTCATCGCTGTAACGCTTTGGTTCGCGTGTCGCCATGATGAGGCGGATAATATAGTGTTCAATGTCTTCTGCCATATGGATCTGCAGTACTTCCTTGCGGGCACTGAAGATATCAGCCTGACTGATTTGCACGGCTTCAGAAGACTTGGGGATGTTGTCTTCCAGTGCTTCGCCGCGGTTCAGCCGTAAAATAGCAAGCTCACTGTCGGCATTTGGATAATCAACGTTCAGTTGCAGTAAAAAACGGTCCAGCTGGGCTTCGGGTAACGGATAAGTCCCTTCCTGCTCAATGGGGTTTTGTGTCGCCATCACCAGAAATAATGCTGGCAGAGGATAGGTATTCCTGCCTGCGGTGATCTGCTTTTCTGCCATTGCTTCAAGCATCGCGGCCTGAACTTTTGCAGGCGCGCGGTTTATCTCATCGGCCAGTAACAGCGAGTTAAAGATTGGGCCGGGCTGGAACACGAATTCGCCGGTTTCGGGGCGGAAAATATCGGTCCCCGTTAAGTCTGCGGGCAGGAGATCCGGCGTGAACTGGATACGGTGAAAATCGCCTTCAATGCATTCGGCAAGAGTTTTGACTGCGCGTGTTTTGGCCAGCCCCGGAGGGCCTTCTACGAGGATATGTCCGTCTGCTAATAGTGCAATGAGTAATTGTTGCACCATTTCGGCCTGGCCAATGACCTGTTGTTGTAAGTATTGATCGAGTTGTTGGAAGGTCTTTGCAAGCATGTGTTTTTATCCCTTGGAGCGACTGTTTGTCCTGCACACTATGAGGCGTGTTGTATACGCCAATAACGTATTAAAAAGAATGACGTTATTGGTATTCGACTTTGTTCCGCCAGTGAAGTTCACAGTAAATATCAAGCAAATGATAAATGTTATTTCACTTTTTTACATTACAAGGTGATTTTTGTCACTAATCTGATAAAAAATGAAAAACAGGGAAAAATAATGAATTACTTAAAACTGTTTATCGTGAGGTCAGATGTGTTTTTTTTGTTGCACTAATGCTGCATTTCTTTGCCTGCCCATTAAAAATCACGTTCTCAACACTTATTTATGTACCAGCTTATAACTGGTGCAACCTTGCACTAATAAAGTGCGATGAATCGAATTTTACGGCAAAAGAATTAATCCTGAAGCGTGAAACGGCTTGATTCATAGCATTTTGTAAACTTGGCATTTCTTATGCATTGAAATATTCCGTTAACAAATCGAACTTATTATGTAATCGATTAATTTCAATTGAGTTGATTCCGTATAGGGATTTTATGAATATCATGAATTCCCTGTGTTGATATATATATGTGCTTATGTTCTTATAATGATTGTGCAATGGAAACTTCACACAAGTGACTTGTGGAGTGGATACGCTGCGTAATCGTGGTGCAGGGAACAAGTCTGGTTCAGATGTACAGCAGTAGGTTCTCTTCAGAAAAAATACAAAATCAACCATCAATGAGATGCGTTTTTTGTATTGGCAACGGATGGAAAGGAGTCTGGTAAATGACAAAGGTAGCATTAGTAACTGGCGCTAAAGGTGGTATTGGTTCTGCAATTACTCAGGGTTTAGTAGATGCAGGTTATCGTGTTATTGCCACATATTTCCCAACAGGTGAAGAGAAAGCCAAAGAGTGGTTCGCTGAAAGTAACTACTCCGATTCTCAAGTTCGCTTATTCCCTCTGGATGTTACGGATGCTGCATATTGTGAAGAGGCACTGACTACTCTTTTAAAAGAAGAGGGTAAGATTGATGTGCTGGTTAACAATGCAGGGATTACCCGTGATAGTACGTTTAAGCGTATGACCGTCCAGCAATGGAAAGAGGTGATGTCCACTAATCTGGATAGCCTGTTTAACGTTACTCATCCTTTGTTTGCTTCAATGTGTGATAACGGATTTGGCAGAATCATCAATATTTCCTCTGTTAACGGCCTGAAAGGGCAGTTCGGCCAGGCAAACTATTCGGCGGCTAAGGCTGGCATGATTGGTTTCACCAAAGCACTGGCTGCAGAAGGAGCACGTTACGGTGTTACTGTTAATGCGATTGCACCAGGTTACACGGGTACACCTATGGTTGAAGCAATTAAGCCAGAAGTGCTGGACGCGATTAAAGCTGAAATCCCAATGAAGCGTCTGGCGCAACCCAATGAAGTATCAGCATCAGTGAACTTCCTGGCCAGTGATGCTGCAGCCTATATTACCGGAGAGACCCTCTCGGTAAATGGCGGCTTATACATGCACTAATTTAGTAGTAAGGATACTCGACACATGACCAAAGTTTATATTGTTGCAGCCAAACGTACTCCAATCGGCAGCTTTAATGGCGCACTGAAATCAGTCTCGCCAGCGCAACTCGCTGCTGTTGCTATCAAAGGCGCCATCGCTCAGGCAAATGTTGACCCCGCTAAAATCGACGAATTGATTTTAGGTAACGTAGTGGGTGCAGGCCAGGGCATGGGACCAGGACGACAGGCGGCAATTTTTGCAGGTATTCCAGTTCAGGTTCCGGCCTACAGCCTGAACATGGTCTGTGGTAGTGGCATGAAGGCGGTAATGGACGCTGCTGCACACATTAAAGCCGGTGATGCTGAGTTGGTGGTGGCTGCTGGTGCAGAAAACATGTCGCAGATTCCGTTTACCGTACCTGCTTCCATCCGTGATGGACAGAAAATGGGCAATATGCAACTGACTGATTTACTGATTAACGACGGTCTGACCGATGTGTTTAATCAGTATCACATGGGTGTGACGGCTGAAAATGTCGTTGAAAAAGTGGGTCTGACCCGTGAACAACAGGACAACTTTGCGCTGGCAAGCCAGCAAAAAGCGGTCGTTGCTATTGAACAGGGCAAATTTGCAGAAGAAATCGTTTCTGTTGGAGTGAAAGTGCGTCGTGAGACGAAAACGGTTGATACAGATGAGTATCCGAAAGCCGATGCAACATTGGAAGGCTTGCAGAAACTGCGCCCGGCATTCAAACCTGAAGGTTCAGTAACCGCAGGAAATGCATCCGGTCTCAATGATGGTGCGAGTGCAATCATTGTGGCTTCTGCTGCCGCCGTAGAAAAATATGGCTTAACACCGCTGGCAGAAATCGAAAGTTATGCGCAAGCGGGTGTTGCCCCAGAAGTCATGGGTCTTGGCCCTGTACCTGCGGTAATGAAAGCCCTGGAGAAAGCCGATTTAAACATTGATTCAGTGGGTCTGTTTGAGTTTAACGAAGCCTTTGCCGGTCAGGCATTGGGCGTGTTGCATGAGCTGGCTGACAACTTGAATACCAAGGTCGAAGATTTGGCCGAACGTAGCAATGTTAATGGTGGTGCGATTGCCTTGGGTCACCCTCTGGGTGCATCGGGTAACCGTATTATTGTCAGTCTGCTGCACGAGATGCGCCGCCGTGGAACAGAGTATGGCCTTGCCACACTGTGCGTCGGTGGCGGTATGGGTACAGCTATCGTACTGAAAAGTGTCTAAACGACTCGTTAACTAACTGGCGTCAGTATTCACTGGCGCTGAAAATAGCACTTAAATTAAGGAAACATATTATGTATACGGAAATGTTTAAATCTTTCTCTGAGCAAACTGAAAAATCTCTGGCACCTTATGTGAAATTCAACAAGCTGTTCACTAAGAACGTGGAAGAGCTGACTGAGCTTCAACTGGCAGCGGTACGTGCTTACAGCGATTTGGGTCTGTCTCAGCTCAAAGCAATCAGTGAAATCAAGGATCTGCAGTCACTGACTTCTTTCCAAAGCCAACAGCTGGAAAACCTGACTAACCTGTCTAAACAACTGGTTGATGACAGCAACAAGTTTTCAGCACTGGCTCAAGGCTTCAAAACTGAAGTGGAAGAGCTGGTAGCAGAGAATGTAAAGCAAGTTACACCCGCTTAAGTTCTTTTCCTGTCTTAATGCCGTCCCGTCTTGCGGACGGCATTTTTAGTCCAAAAGCAGAGGTCATTGCGATGAACCCGAATTTTTTCACGGACTACTTTGCTAAACTCCAGGAAATGAACCAAGCGTGGTGGAAGGAGTTTGATTCCGGCAAGGCAGCCATTAATACTCCGCTCAATAAAGCGCTGAGTGAATTGAATCTGGAAGACACAACGGCTTGGCTGGAAAATGCATCTGCGCAGCCTGCTGTTATTGCAAAAATTCAGATGGATTGGTTTGAAAGCCAAATGAAGATTTTGCAAAACGTCACTATGTCTGGTGACAATCAGGATGTTGTTACTCCGGCGCATGATGATAAACGATTTATCGATCCTGCCTGGCAAAACGAAGCTTTTTACAACTGCATCAAGCAATCTTATTTGCTGTTCAGCAATAAGATGAAAGAGACCATTGATTCTATTGAAGGTCTAGACGATAAAGCGAAAGAACGTTTGAACTTCTTTTCGCGTCAGGCTATTAACGCACTATCGCCGACCAACTTTATTACCACCAACCCTGAGCTGGCAAAACTGACGGTTGAAACCAATGGTCAGAATCTGATTAAAGGGATGGAACTGCTGCATGAAGACATGCAGTCCAGTGCGGATGTACTGAAAATTCGTATGACAAATGGCGATGCATTCCAGGTGGGCGATAATATTGCCAACACGCCAGGACAAGTCATTTTCAAAAATGACTTGTTTGAACTTATTCAGTATAAACCGCTGACAGAAACCGTGAATGCGACCCCTGTACTGATTGTTCCGCCGTTTATCAACAAATATTACATCATGGATCTGCGAGAAAAGAACTCTATGGCTCGCTGGCTGGTGGAGCAGGGACATACTGTCTTTATGATTTCATGGCGTAATCCTGATGCGACAATGCAGGATGTGGATTTCGATACCTATGTATTGGAAGGTGCGCTAAAAGCATTGGACGTTGTCGAAAGTGTTAGCGGTGAAAATCAAATTCATACCGTAGGCTATTGTATTGGCGGTACATTGTTGGCGTCAGCGCTAGCGTACAGCTCTGCGAAACGTATGCGTAACCGTGTGAAGTCTGCCACTTTCTTTACCACAATCCTCGATTTCTCTCAGCCGGGTGAAATTGGCGCTTATATCAATGATCCGATCATTTCGGCCATTGAAGCCCAGAATGAGCTGAAAGGCTATATGGACGGTCGCTCACTGAGTGTGACCTTTAGTCTGCTGCGTGAAAACAGCTTGTACTGGAACTATTACGTCAACAATTACCTGAAAGGTAACAGCCCAATCGATTTTGATCTGCTGTTCTGGAATGGTGATAGCACCAATGTGGCGAAAGCGTGTCACAGTACACTGTTACGTCAGTTCTATCTGGAAAATAAACTGATGGATCCTAAAGGGTATAAAGTAGGTGGCGTGTATATTGATTTGTCGAAGATCAAAGTACCGACTTACTTTATCTCTACTCAGGAAGATCATATTGCTCTGTGGCAGGGCACTTATCGCGGCTCGAAAGTACTGAAGGGTGATTCAGTGTTCGTGCTGGGTGAGTCCGGTCATATTGCAGGTATTATTAATCATCCTGACAAAAACAAGTATGGTTTTTATACCAACGATAAAGCTGAATCTGATCCCGAAGCCTGGTTAGCGGGGGCGACCCACCACGACGGATCATGGTGGCAACACTGGAATACCTGGTTGAATGGCTTTAATTCTGAAGAGCAGGTATCTGGCCGTGATATCGGTAATGAAAGCTTCCCGCCCATAGGTCCAGCGCCTGGTGATTATGTGAAGCAAACACTGCCGATTGAGTTTTCAAACCCAAATTAATCGTTTGATAACAGTATCGACATTGCAAAAACCAGTGGCATGCCACTGGTTTTTTTATGGTTGAAACGCAGCGTTATTTACTCGTCTGAATCATTGGTGTCTGCCCAGGACAGCAGGCTAAAGTGCCTGTCCCAACAATACTCGTCTGCAAGATTCATCTCTCTGTATTTGAACGCTTTATCTCTTAAGAAATACCCTCATTTAAAGCGTCCCTATCTATACTGGTTTTATGACTACCCAAAGAGGTAAGGACGGCATGCATCACGAGCAGCAAACTGCAGGGATAACTGGGTGTGAGGAATGCGGCTTGGTGGTTGCACTGCCAGCGTTAGAACAGGGGCAGCGTGCATGTTGTCCGCGTTGCGGGCATTTGCTGATGAAAACCATCAAACATCCTCAGCAGCGGACATTTGCCTATGGTACCGCTTGCCTGGTAATGCTGGTACTGAGTGTGAGTTTTCCTTTTATGTCCTTCAGTGTGCAAGGTATTCAGCAAGAAATTACCCTGATGCATTCTGCTCAGATGCTCGCTCAGTTCGAGAACAGTTTATTAGGTTTATTATTGTTAATGACTGTTGTTATTTTACCGGCTTGTTATATCACCTCTGTTTTATACCTCTATTGGGTAAGTACAGAACATGGAAAGATTGATAGCGACAGTGTCAGCCACAGAGTCAAAAGCTTGTGCCGGCTGACTCTTCGTATCGAACCCTGGCTGATGGTGGATGTTTTCCTGATAGGCATTCTGGTCAGCCTGATCAAAATTGCTGCGCTGGCTGATGTCGGACTGGGCATGTCATTCTGGGCATTTTGCCTTTATACCATGCTGGTTGTGAAATGTGTTGCCATGGTTGACAGAACCTGGCTCTGGCTGCAGTTTGCCCCTATGGTGCCATTGCCGGATGTAAAAGCTGGCGACAGCCACCATTCTCATAACCATATCTCCTGCCATACATGCGCGCAGCTAAACCCTGTTGCTGATGGGCACCAGCAAAGGTGTATTCGCTGTGGCGGGAAGCTGCACCCTTATCACCCGGCTAAAAACCTGCAATATGCCTGGGCGTTATTGCTGGCTTCGGCTGTCTTTTTATTCCCGGCAAATCTGTATCCGATGATGTACACGGTAAGTTTGGGTAAATCAGAAGGCTCAACCATTATTGGTGGGGTTGTGCTGCTCTGGCATCACGGGTCCTATCCCATCGCCATGGTGATCTTTATCGCCAGCGTGGTGATCCCTTTGGCGAAGATCTTTGCTCTTGGATGGCTCTTTTTTGCGGCAGCGCGAAACATTGACGATGAAGAAAGAAAAGCCATACGGCGTTTAAAGCTATACAGGATGGCTGAGTTTATCGGCCGGTGGTCGATGATTGATATTTTTGTTGTGGCGCTTCTTGTTGCTTTGGTGCAGTTACAGAATTTGATGGCGATTTATCCTGGACCGGCAGCGCTGTCTTTTGCCTCGGTTGTCATACTAACCATGTTAGCGGCGATGGTATTTGACCCGCGTGTTTTCTGGCAAAACCTGCTGCCAGGAGAAAAAACAGTTCAGTCCACCAAGCCGGAACAAGGTGCGAGTACGACCATTATTCATAAGGAACCCCATTCATGAGCGATCAAACGCCGCCAAAAGCTGAAGTCAGTCAGATTCGACAGCTATCACTGATCTGGCTGGTCCCGATTGTTGCTGTATTGATTGGCTTTTGGATGCTGATACAGTTTCTGGCCAGTAAGGGCCCTGAAGTAACACTTAAGCTCAATACCGCAGAAGGTCTCGAAGTGGGTAAAACTGAAATCAAAGCTTTGAATGTCAAAGTGGGTGTTATTACCAATGTAAAACTCAGTGATGATTACAATTCAATTTTAGCGACCGCCCAGATGGACAAAGACGCCGCCAGAATGTTGAGAACCGACACGCGGTTTTGGGTGGTGAAACCACGTATCGGTAAGGAAGGGATCTCCGGGTTAGAAACCTTATTATCCGGTGCGTATATTGAATTGCAGCCCGGTGTGAAGAGTGATGAACAGCGAACATTTACTGTCCTGGATATTCCTCCGGTAGCACCGTTGGATGCGAAAGGCTTACGTCTGATCCTGACCCATAATGAGGCAGGAAAGCTAAGCGTTGGTGATCCTGTTCTTTACGAAGGGTTTACTGTCGGTCGGGTGGAGCAGGTCAGCTTTGATACTCAGTCTAAAAAAGCGAATTATCAGCTATTTATCTTTGAACCTTATGACGGTCTGATTCGAAAGCGCACCCGATTCTGGTTAACATCCGGTGTGGAGCTGAACATGTCGGCAGAGGGCTTTAATCTCAAAATCGGTTCGGTGGAATCTCTCATCACTGGGGGCGTGAGTTTTAATATTCAGCAAGGCGCCGATCCTGGCGAACTTATCACCAAACAGCTCAGCCGGTTCCGGCTTTACAACAATCAGAATGAAGTGCGGGAGCGTTATTATGATCAGTACCTGGAATATGTGTTGCTGTTCGATGAATCGGTACGTGGTTTGAGTGAAGGGGCGCCAATTGAATACCGCGGGATCCGCATTGGTACTGTGTCTAAAGTGCCCTTACGCTTGCCCAACCAAACTCGCGGCTTTTCCAATCAGCAAATTCCGGTACTTGCCAGATTAGAACTCGCGCGAGTGCAGGAGTATGTAGGGACTGAAAACCTGCAGGCATTACAAGAAGATCTCAGTCATCAGTTTCGGGAAGGCTTACGTGCTTCATTGAAAACCGCTAATTTCTTAACCGGGCAACTAATGGTGGATGTCGAGTTTTACCCGGAAGAGCCGGATCCCAGGCTGCTGACCTACCAGGAATATGATGTTTTTCCCACCAAAGCCGGCGGGTTTGCAGAGATTCAGAAGCAGGTCGCTTTGTTACTCGATAAGCTAAATAACTTACCCGTGGAAAGCACTCTGAAGGGGCTGAATCAGACGCTGGCCGCGACAGAGCGTACTTTGAAAGCCGCCGAGCAGGCTGCAAAAAGTGTGAATGTGTTGCTTGCACAGCAGGATACAAAAGCCATACCAGCGGAACTGCGAAACAGCCTGGCTCAGATTCAGGCGACGTTAAACAGTTACGGTTCTGACGGTGCTACTTACCGGAATCTCGAACAGGTGCTGATACGGTTTGAGCAGGTGATGAAAGAGTTGCAACCGGTACTAAGACAAGTGAACGACAAACCTAACTCGCTGATTTTTTCAGACAGTAAAGGTAAAGATCCGATACCCGCAGCAGGAGTAGAATAATGAAATTTCGTCACTGTTTACTGTCTGCCGTTTGGCTGGCTGGGTTGGTATTGACAGGTTGCAGCAGTCAGCCCGAAGAATCGGACATCACGACGTATTTATTGCCTCAGTCGCCTGAGCAATCGGTGCCGGCGTTAGTCACACAACAGCCAATATTAGTGATATCACCGGTTGAGATGGCGCTGCATTTGACGGGTACAGGGCTAGTTTATCAAACTAGTCACACGGCTGTGGTTCAGGCGCAGCAAAATCTGTGGGCAGAAGATATTACCCGCCAGCTCACGCGGCGCATTAACGGTGATCTGCGTCTGAAGCAGTCACGCTACTGGCCGACAGAGTTATCGGCAGCGATAAAAACGGCCAATGTGCCTAAACTGCAAGTCAGGGTAAACGCCTTTAATGGCCATTTCAGCGGTTCGGCGTATTTCAGTGGTGAATGGATTTTGACAGGACAAAGCGGAGACCTGAAAACTGTGCAGCCATTCAGTTTTCAGGTTCCTTTAAAAGAGCCGGGGTACAGTGCACAGGTGGATGCCTTGTCGGAAGCAGTAAATCGGCTTACCACTCAGATCGCTCAGCGTGTGTCAGCTGTGACTTTGTATTCCGGGGAGCGCAGCAGCCTTTAGCGTTGCTGTAATCGGTAATACCCGTTCATCCAGCACTCGGGCAACCCTTCACCTGACGGGAAAGCCAGGTGCTGTTTGTCCATCGAGACAGGATCAGCCAGATCTTCACCGGATTGAAACTGTACAGTGACATGGCGTTTAAAGGGGTTGGTGAGTGAGGCCATGTCTACCACATCAACCAGATCCCCGGTTTTCGCTTCTTTCAAAAACATAGTACCAACCTCCTGCAGTCATCAGGTCATGGAAGGGGTATTCTAATTATGGTCGATTTTATCTCAGGCGTGGAAAAGGACGATTTTTAATGGATCAGTATTATTGGGGCATAGATCTGGGAGGCACAAAAGTGGAGTGCGTGGTGATGGCACGCTCAGATGATCGCTGCGTACTTCGCGAGCGCATTCCCAGTCAGGCTGAGAAAGGCTATGCACATCTTCTGCAACGAATAAAGTTGCTGGTGGATAGCTGTGCGGAGCAGCTTGGCTGTTACCCGAATGCGATGGGTTTTGGTACGCCGGGTGCGTTGGATCCTGCTACAGGCGTAATGAAAAACTGTAATTCCACGGCGTTAAATGGTCAGCCTCTGGATGCTGACCTGGCTCTGTTATTGAATGTGAAAGTCAGGCTGGCTAACGATGCGAACTGCCTTGTGCTTGCAGAAACACAATTAGGTGTGGTTCAGCAAGTGAGCCCTGATGCTAACGTTGTTTTTGGTATCATCATGGGTACTGGTGTGGGAGCTGGGATTGTCGTTAACGGCAAAGTTATTAATGGCTTGCACGGCATAGCCGGTGAGTGGGGACATAATGTTATCGAGCCGGAAGGACGAGCCTGTTATTGCGGAAAATACGGCTGCCTCGAAACCGTGATATCCGGGCCAGGTTTGGAGCAGGTTTATCATGCCAGAACCAGCGAGCACTTATCTTTGAGCGAGATTATGCGACGGGCTCAGCAGGGCGATGTTGATGCAAGGTATGTGGAGGAGCGATTAATTCATTATTTTGGCCTTGCAGTTGCACAGGTGATTAATATTCTGGATCCTGATGTGATTATCGTCGGCGGTGGTGTTGGCAATATCGATAAGTTATACGATGAGGGCAGGCAGGCGATAATGCCGCACTTATTTAATTCCGTGTTAAAAACCCCTGTTGTGAAACCGATTTTAGGGGACAGCGCAGGTGTTTTTGGTGCTGCAATGTTAGTGAAATAAGCAAATAGTTTTCTGCCAAGCAGCAAGATAATGGCATGCCTTGGGATATCGTCCTTGCTTCTTGTAAGAGATATCTCACAAGGATGTGGGAGATTACGTTTATTTCATTGCTGTTAATTCTCATGGGAAATAAATTAATCTTTATCATTCAATCTGATAGGTTTAATTACTGCGTTGTTACTTTAATTGACATGCAAAGTGTGATCTCCGTTCGTTGCGCAGAATCCTGAATCGAGTAATCTGTACCGCGTCGGAAGGAACTGACGGAACGGAACAGGAACAGGCCACGGATTTTGGCAGTCTCAGGATGAGACAGGTACATCAGGAAGGTGTATCGACAAGGACTGTGAAGGGAACAATCGGATGGATTCGATTCAGTAGGTAGGATGCTTACTGGTCAGGATGACACAAGGACCACTTCGGGAAGAAGTAAGGGACACCTCCAGGACGGAGAAGAGAGTTGTAACAGGACGTTGCAATGGGTCAGGGTAAGACCAAGTGGAACACCTCCGGGACGGAGTTTTAGGGAAACGCTGAAGGATACAGCAATATCAAGGAATGATGCAGGGAGCACATTAGTAGCTGGATTGCTGCAAGTAAGACCTAAGGGCGCAACGAAAGTTGCGCCCGCTCTTTTTTATAGCCAGAAATTTTTGTATCCCGAAAACTTCCTGTCAACCCGCTACAATCTGTGGTTTCTGCTTCAGACTGACAATCAACATATAAACCGCCGTGCTGGCCAAAGCAACAAAGAAGAAGTTGTTCAGTCCATGCTCTTGTTCCAAAAAGGTACCGGCGACCAACGGACCGGCAACAGAACCGAAGCTGTAGCTGAAGAGCATGATCTGTGTTGCTGAAACTATCACTGATGAATCCAGCTCATCACATGCCAGTGAGATTGCAATCGGGTACAGAGCAAAAGAAGACATACCCAATAGCGCCAAACCCACCACCATAATACTGTAACCGGGAATAAGGCTCATCAGTCCGGTTGCAAAAATACCTAACAGACAGGCCGCTGCCATCAGCAGGGTTTTGCTCATCTTACAGGATAACGCGCTGACAACAGGTTGAATGGCCATGCCACCCAGAACGGTCGAAGCCATTAAGCCACCGATTTGCTCTGCTGTCAGGTTTTGCATCTGCAGCGAAATGGGCAAAAGACCATATACCGAGCTCATGACAATACCTGAGACGAAACAACCCAGTACCGCAGGTTTGCTCAATGCAAAAATCTGGCGGGCAGACAGGCTGATGTGTTGTTCGCAAGCCGGTTGCGACTGCTTGCATGCCAGCGCGGGAATTGCCGCCAGGGCGATCAAACCCAGAATACTGACAAAGGGCAGCAATCCTTCCACACCAATGAAGCCAATGCCAAACTGCCCCAGAGTGCCGCCGCCGTACAAGGCTGTCATGTATAAACCCAGGCGTTTGGCGCGCTCTTTTTTGTTATCGCCAATCAGAAGCCAGGATTCAACGACCACAAAGATGCCTGCCACAGCGATACCGGCCACAAAGCGTGCCATCAGCCAGGTCAGCTGTTCAGGCACTATCGGCATAATGACAATAGTGACTGCCAGCAGTGCCAGAAAACTGATAAAGGCAATTCTGTGCCCGGCACGAGCCACCACTTTTTCGACCAGCAATGCGCCAATCAGCAATCCTAAATAAAACGTACTGGCCAGCCAACTGGCCAGAGAAGCAGGCAAAGCAAAAAAACTTAACGTCAGTGGGATCAGGCTCATTAGATAACCTGATGCAATAGCAAAAATCGCCAGGCCGGCAACCGGTACAAAAATACCGCCGGACTGACGCGTAGCAGTGATATGACTCACTACACTAATCTCCAAATTAAAGGGTGCAGGCCTTGCAGGGGAGCTGTTTGGGTCTACAGCTTTGGGTGGACCTGCGCAAAGACGTTACAGGCGATGCCTGTGTATATGGCGCAGAATATGGACTGAAAAACGATGAAGGTAAAATGAGAAAAAGTAATATCCAGAGCCGGTTTTTCTCACACATATTATATGGAAAAATAGCTATTTAGAGCTGTTAGTGTTTAATAAGGTTAAATTAGTGTTAATTTTAGTTTTGTTTATTATTTTTCAATAGGTTATTGGTATTAAAAATAGAATTTAGCCAATTATTTAGATGTGTAAATATTTGTTGTCTATCAAATAGTTGTGGTTAATTTTTAACCAGGAAAAGGCTGGCAGCATAAAATAATTTCTTTTTTGCCTAATTGTCAGCATTAGTCTCGTGAAAAGAAGCCTGGTAGTTCTTTTTGGTGCAAAGATTCACTTATTCAGTGCAAATTTTTATGGTTGTTTTTGGTTAGTAAGCGGAAGGGATTATAATAATCTATTTAAAATCAATGAATTAAAAAGTTGGCACGATGTATGCTTTCTTATGATCAGGCTGTGGTGGTGAAAACTTGTAATCTTGCAGGTCATTGATTACAAGCGATCTCCATGCCACTGCAGACTACTGAGTGTAGGTACATTTTGTCGATGATTGACTGTGGTGCTGTTCCGCGTAGCGGGGGAACAGCACCTTTTTTTATGCGGCGTTTATCGCTTGTTTCTCAGATAGCGTTTGCGTCTTTCTTCTTTGTTCTTGGCTTTATCGGCCGCTTTACGTTCATTATCCAGAGCGACATCAATCAACTCCTGAGTGATCATTTCAGGCCGTTCCATGGTGATTTGTCCCAGTGTGCCATTGCGCAGCTCATTGATCAGAATCTCGGACGCTTTGTGTAAATCTACTTTGCCGCCTGAACGCAAGCAGCCACGTTTACGGCCAATGGCCTCCATCAGCTCAATTTCAGATTCCGGTAATTCATCTTCCAGCTCGTAACGCTTCTGCAAAAGGCTCGGGTAGGCGTCTTTTAAATATTCCACCGTAAAGAAAGCCACATCAATATAGTCCATGGCGGTATCTTTTACGGCACCGGTAGCGGCCAGACGGAAACCACTGTGCGGGTTTTCTACTTTCGGCCACAAAATACCCGGAGTGTCAGACAGCACAATGCCGTTTTGCAGATTAATGCGCTGTTGCTGACGGGTAACGGCTGGCTGGTTTCCTGTAATGGCAACCGATCGGCCTGCGAGGGTATTGATGATGGTCGATTTGCCGACATTGGGAATACCCATGATCATGGTGCGAATGTTTTTGCCCATTTCTTCACGGTTGGGCGCCAGTTTCCGGCACAACTCCAGAATCTTGTTTACTTCATTCTGGTTTTCTGTGGTGATCGCCATAGCTTTCACATTGTGCTCTTTCTCCAGGTGTGCAATCCACAGCTCTGTCATTTCCGGATCGGCAAGATCGCGTTTGTTCAGCACCTTAATAACCGGTTTATCGCCGCGCAAAGATGCAATCAGCGGGTTTTCGCTGCTGAAGGGGATGCGGGCATCAAGCACTTCAATAATGACGTCGACTTTTGGAATGGCTTCTTCAATTTCTTTACGGGCTTTGTGCATATGGCCCGGAAACCATTGGATAGTTGTGCTAGACATTTGAAAAATAAACCTTTTACTTGTAATGGTAGTGCTTTGAGTTTGAAAGCGCTTTTCAATATCGGGTAAGGCACACCTCAAAAAACTGATGTTTCTGATGATGGTTCACCTGCTCAGAAAACAACCCTCAAAGTCACAATGAATTGCAGTGATCTTAACACTATAACGACTGGACGTGGTAGGTGGATGGCGCGAGTGGTTTGTCTGATGTCAATGATTCAATTGATCTCATGGCTGCGAATCTTTAGTGAATTGAAACGAAACAGCCTTGGGAAATCTTATCGTTCTGTTGAGTTATTGTCGAATAGCTGCCATACCATATTAAGGCTGAATGACAGGCAGTGCGCAATACTGAATGCTGCAACTCTGGTTACAATTTAACTCAAACCTGTTCGCGTGTGCCTTCATGCAATAGAAGGGGAGGATGAATGCAACACCATGAATTGCTTATTTTCTTTGCGTTATTACTGTTTGCATTTGGCTTATTTTCAAAGCTGGCGGAACGCAATTGGCTGACCGGTCCCATGGTATTCATGAGTATCGGTATTCTTGCAAGCCCATTGGCATTGAACCTCTTTAGCGTGGCACCAGAGCTGGAAGCGGTCACACTGATTGCTGAACTTGCACTGACAATTGTACTGTTCACTGATGCATCACTCATTGATTTGAAAACGCTTTCGCATTCATCGTCCAGAGTTCCCGCGCGTTTACTTCTGATTGGATTACCTCTGACGATGCTATTTGGCACGGTACTCGGTGTGTGGATGTTTGACGGCAACAATATCTGGGCAATCACACTGATGGCGCTGATTTTGTCACCTACTGATGCGGCTTTGGGACAGGCTGTGGTTAAAAGTAAAGAAGTGCCGAATCACGTCAGACAGTCAATCAGTGTGGAAAGTGGACTCAATGATGGTATCGCGTTACCGCCGATACTGTTTTGTCTGGCTATCCTGAGCGCAGAAGCAAAAGGCGAAGGATCGGAGTGGTTACATTTTCTGTTCATGCAAGTGACTCTGGGTCCTGTTGTGGGTCTGGCCGTCGGTTATCTTGGCGCGAAGCTGATAGAGCATGCAGCTCGTCATGACTGGATGGATGAAGGCTTTTTACGTTTGTCGGCATTACCTATGGCTATTCTGGCGTACGCATTTGCTGAGAGCACCGGTGGGAACGGCTTTATTGCTGCATTTTGCGGGGGAGTCGGGCTGCGTCTTGGCACAATTTCTGTTGAAATCCGGCATCAGATGCAGGAATTTGCAGAAACCGAAGGTTTGCAGCTTGTCCTGGTGATATTTCTGATCTTTGGTTTGGCAATGGTGCCTGATGCCGTTTCTTACTGGGGGTGGACAGAGCTTGTGTATGCACTGGCTAGCCTGACTGTTTTACGCATGCTTCCTGTTGCGGTTTCTCTGCTTGGGGCAAAGCTTGACTGGCCGTCTATCTGGTTTATTGGCTGGTTTGGCCCAAGAGGAATTGCGTCGGTGCTGTATGTGCTAATGGCTCTGGCTGCGATTGGTTTCAACGGGTATGAGCAGATCATGTCAGTGATCGTGTTGACGGTGACTATCAGCGTTTATGTACACGGACTCAGCGCTGTGCCGCTGAGTAAGCGGTTTGGCAGCAGGTGAAGTTGATTGCTTTCCGATATCGTAAAGTGATCAGCGTTTTCTGTATCGTTAGCACAGGTGTAACTGACGGGGGCCCATCAGATGGAGGGATAGCATGTTGATCAACATTATTCTGGGTATCAGTGTCATGCTTCTCTGCCTGATGTTCCAGAGTTTACTGCTGGTTGTGTCGTTATCTTTTTATGTCAGTCATCATGTCTGGGTAGAGAGCCCGCGGTTGGGGTCGCGTTTGCTCTTGCTGATGAGTGTGATGACGCTTTTGCTCATTGGCAACCTCGTACAGATTGGGGTCTGGGCCTGGCTGTTTTACGGATTAGATGAGTTCACTGATTTTGCGACGGCTTATTATTTTTCTTGTGTGAACTTCGCCACCTTGGGATATGGCGATATTGTGATGTCCGACCGCTGGCGCTTATTAGGGCCGATTGAATCGTTAAACGGGATTGTCATGGTGGGTGTCTCCACCTCGACTCTGTTATGGGCGCTACAGGACACACTGCGAATCATGAATCAGGAAAAGCGAACAGACTGAGTGGACGGTGAAAACTTAGCAGCGTGACCAGAATGCTGAACCAGTTATCGAACTAACCCGTGTTGCCAACATTTTACTTGAGCGCCGTCACACTCGGGATTATAGTGCGGTGTTGATTATTGAGTTGGCATTTTATGTCCTGGCATATTATTCGCGTGTTCTGGTTATCGTTTTTTGCGCTGTTCTTCTCTGCGCAGGCGATGTCTTGCCTGGATGGTCAAGACACTGAAGCGACGGCTAAGCGCTTAGTCGTTGCAGAATCCCGTCTGATCGATGCCATTCTCAGCGAACCGACTTCCCGTCAAAACAAATCCTCTGATTCAGCACCGGCAACTCAATCACAGCATTCTGGCTCTGCGGTCGCCATTCTTCATTCTGTCCGCTGGCACATCTCGCAGCGATACAATGTTCATGACGGTGACTCGGATCGTCTTGATCTGGCTCCGCCTTGGTATCAGGTCAGCGACGCCCGTCTGTTGCAGCGTTTAGCTCAGTCACCCAGATACCTGGCTTATCAGGATTTTCGCCCTTCTTATCGTCTTTCCGGCTGGAAAGAAACCAACGCCATGTATGTGGCACTGAACAGCCATTACTTCAGCTGATAGTCCCTTTCAAATTAGTGACATCGTCACATTTCTTGTTTTTTAACTCGGCACATTGCTGAGGGGATATTGATGAAGAAAAATCATACCAGAGCATCAGTACGGGTGCTGAATCATTACGCTGCCTGGAAATATGTGGTGCTGGCGGTAACCGTTGTGATGCTGACATTCAGTGCCATTCCGACCTGGTACGGCGAGCAGCCGTCTATTCAGATCCAGTCGGCCAGCGCCGGAAGTGAGCTGAATCATGTAGCCAGCGTGAACCGATACCTGAAACAGCAGGGCATTGAGGCACAGGAAATTAAACAGCAAAACAATCAGATGGTCATCGTTTTTGATAACGAATCTGATCAGTCTAAGGCACGTGAAGCGCTGGATAAGCGGGTGAAAGAAGGTGATAACATCACCTATTCATACGTCTCCGTGGCACCTGAGTGGTTCGGAAAAATGGGCTTCAGCCCGATTCAGCTGGGTCTGGACTTACGCGGTGGCGTGCAGTTCCTGCTTAATGTCGACCTTGATACTGCGTTTCAGGAACAGCGCGCTGCGATAATGGATGATGTGACAGAGATGCTGCGCAGTGAGCATCTGCGCGGGGTACGCATCAAACAGCACGATACGGATGGTTTCAGCGTTGAGACCAAAGCAGAGACAACAGACGCCACGGTGCTGAACCAGATCAGCCAGTATGTGAAAAAGCATTATCCGGGCTGGGATGTCAAACGGGGTTCAGACAGCCTGACCGTAATGCCGACCAAACAAAACAAGCTTGATTTCCAGTCGGCGACGCTGCAGCAGAACCTGAAGATCATGCGCGATCGTATTGAAGAGCTGGGCATTACCGAAGCACTGGTTCAGCGTCAGGGCGAGCACAGTATTCGCATTGAGCTGCCTGGTGTGCAAGACCCGTCACAGGCTAAAAATGTTATTGGTGCCACCGCCAGTCTGGCATTTTATGAAGTGAAATCGGATTTCGAAGCAGGTTCCGGTGATGTGATCAGACTGAAAGATAACAGTGGCCGCACTGTGATTCTGAATAAACGTCCGGTACTGAGTGGCGAACATATTGTGAATGCGCGGGCAGGTATGGATCAGGTAGGGTTCTCGGAAGTGAATATTTCGCTTGATCATGCCGGCGGCAAGATCATGAGCGATTTCTCGGGCAAACATATCGGCAAGCCGATGGCGACCGTCTACCGTGAATACAAAACCAATGCCAGGGGTGATACCTCGCGCAGCGAGCGCGTTATCAGTGTTGCTACCATTCAGTCGCAGTTGGGTAACCAGTTCCGTATTACCGGAGCGGGTTCCCCGGATGAAGCGCAGCAACTTGCTTTGCTGTTACGTGCTGGATCGCTGACGGCGCCGGTGACTATCGTCGAAGAACGCACTATAGGCGCATCGCTGGGTGCGGAAAATATAGAAAACGGCTTTTCCGCACTGGCACTGGGTATGGCGCTGACGCTGACCTTCATGGCCTTGTGGTATCGCCGGCTTGGCTGGGTGGCCAATGTCGCGCTGATGGCAAACATGATGTGTCTGCTGGGCCTCATTGCATTGCTGCCGGGTGCTGTGCTGACTCTGCCGGGGATCGCCGGACTGGTGCTGACGGTGGGCATGGCGGTGGATACTAACGTGCTGATCTTCGAGAGAATCAAAGACAAACTGGCAGAAGGCCGAAGCTTAGCACAGGCCATAGACCAGGGGTTTAGCAGTGCATTCAGTACGATACTGGATGCCAACATCACGACTATGATTACCGCACTGATTCTGTACTCCATCGGAAACGGGCCTATTCAGGGCTTTGCTTTGACATTAGGGCTGGGACTGCTGACCAGCATGTTTACCGGCGTGTTTGCTTCACGGGCATTGATTAATCTGATTTGGGGCCGCGACAATCGTCGTGATGTGAGGGTGTAAAGATGGCTGGTTATTTGAAATCCCGGATTCGGAATATCCGTTACATCACCAGTATTGTGTCTATCGCGCTGATGGTGATTTCGCTGGCAGCTTTTGCCATCAGAGGTTTGAACATGGGGCTGGATTTTACCGGCGGCATGGTGACCGAGACGGCGATCAGCCGATCGGTCACCAGCCATCAATTGCTGGATGTGCTGAAACCGGCGCTGGGTGATTCCACCTCAGTGACAAAGTCCGGGGCTGACGGGCGCTGGGTAATTCGCTACGCATTGCCAGAACAAGGGGGAGAAGCAGGACAGACAGTCCCCGATGTTGAGCAGTTGCTGCATCAGGTGTCCGGCCAGGTGGAGATCATCAGCAACAGCATGGTGGGATCTCAGGTCGGACAGGATCTGGTTGAGCAGGGAGGATTAGCACTGCTGGTGTGCATCCTGTGTATTTTGGGTTACCTCTGTTTCCGTTTTGAGTGGCGGCTGGCCAGCGGGGCGTTGCTGGCGCTGATGCACGACGTCGTCCTGGTGTTGGGCTTTTTTGCGCTGACCCAGATGGAATTTAACCTCACGGTATTTGCTGCAGTGCTGGCAATTCTGGGTTATTCGCTTAATGATTCGATCATTATTGCAGACCGGATTCGCGAGATGCTGGTGGCGAAACAGCAAACGCCGACGCCGGATATCAATGATCAGGCGGTGATTGCGACGTTTTCACGTACCATGGTGACCTCAGGAACCACGCTGATCACCGTTGCCGCGCTCTGGTTAATGGGCGGGGCACCCTTGGAAGGTTTCGCGACCGCAATGTTTATCGGTATTATTTCCGGTACATGGTCATCGATTTCGATTGGGACTGTTTTGCCTGAATGGTTAAAACTGGAGCCAAAACATTATCTCCCGGCTGAGGTCGATTCGGCGCCTTAGTTTGCTGTTGCTAAGAGAGGTCAGCACACGCTGACCTCTCTTTTTTTGCTTTACTGTTAAAATCAGGTGTGCCCTTGTCATTGCCAGATTTCAACACCTGTCTCAATCTTCCTGAGTCGGTTTATTTCTACAACGCAATGATCTTGTGGCAGGTTTTCTCCAGCGCTATTTTGTCATGGCTGATAAGCACTAAAGCACAACCCACCTCCTGAGTCAGTTCCACAATCAGCTGGAGCGTACTGGCCGCCGTAATAGGGTCGAGACGCGATGTCGGCTCATCGGCGATCAGTAGCTTAGGTTTCATCAGCAATGCCCGCAGAATGGCAAAGCGCTGCAGTTCACCACCAGAGACCTGAGTTGCTTTACGGCTCAGCAGATCGTCTGAAAGTGCCAGTCGCTGCATCAGCGGCTGAATATTGCGGGTATCCAATTGATGGTGACGGCACAAATCATTGAGCAGAGTTTGCAGCGTGGCGCTTTTGGCAAGCGCGCTGGGGGGATCCTGATACAATTTCAGTGCATCACCTGTTCTGAGCTGCTGTTTATTGATAATGCGCCCCGTCGAGGGGCTCTGTAAACCCAGTATCAGATCCGCGAGTGTTGATTTACCACAGCCACTGTCGCCGCTGATGCCGAGAATCTCACCTTCTGCCAGGGTAAAACTCAGATCGCGGAACAGGGTTTTATCACCAAATTGCATGGTAAGCGATTCGGCTTCTATCAGCGGTTGGTCTGTGTCCGGCAGTCTTGCCTGCGGCCAGAAACGGGGATCGGCGGCAATCAATGCTTTGGCGTACGCCGATTCCGGCTGCTGCAGGAGGCGTTCTGCCGGACCGCGCTCCTGAATCACACCTTTTCTCATCACTATGATTTCCCCACCTAAGCGCTGGGCGACTTCAATATCGTGGGTAATGGTCAGAACGGCGCCTCGTTGTTTGTGGCTGACGAGTTGCCCGATGATCTGATCTTTGCGGCTGGCATCCAGCCCTTTGGTTGGCTCATCGGCGATCAGCAGCTCACCGCCTGCCTGCGTTGCACACAGGTACGCCACCCGTTGCGCCATGCCCCCGGAGAGCTGGTGCGGGTACTTCGCCATGTCCTGATCCAGCTCCACGCTGGTGAACGCGCGCTCGGTCTGTGATTGTGCCTGCGCTGGGTCATTATTGACTATC
The DNA here is from genome assembly GCF_022014395.1 of Photobacterium sp. WH77. Taxonomy (NCBI): domain Bacteria; kingdom Pseudomonadati; phylum Pseudomonadota; class Gammaproteobacteria; order Vibrionales; family Vibrionaceae; genus Photobacterium; species Photobacterium sp. WH77. Next base: position 98,250 of record NZ_JAKLTE010000011.1, read on the forward strand.
TCATGCACTTCACGGACCTGTTCACCCACGGCCATCAGCGGGCTCAGTGCATACCAGGGCTCTTGCGGCAGTACCGAGAGTTTTTTTCCCCACAGCTTCTGCCGCTCGGACAGGCTCAAATTCTGCTGGGCCTGTCCGAACAGACTGATACGCCCTTGCATCGACAGTGTGCCGGGCAGGGTGCCGATAATGGCATTGGCTAACAGGCTTTTTCCTGAGCCGGTTTCACCGAGAATAGTGACGGCTTCACCTTGTCGCAATGCGAAGGAAAGCGGATTGACCAGCATTTGCTGCTGTGCCTGTACCGAGAGGTGTTCGACATTTAATAGTATGCTCATGACTGCTTACCTTGTGCCAGCAGGTGGAAACTCATCACCAATAAAAAGACCACTGCGATGGGTTGCATCAGCACCCAGGGGGCCTGCTGGTAATAGCGGAACAATTCCACCATCATCAGGCCCAGCTCGGCTTCGGGCGGCTTGAGTCCGACATAGAGAAAACCGATGGAGGCCAGTGCCAGAATGGCATTGCCGGCGCCAAAACAACCCAGAGTGAACAGATCTGTTTTCAGCTCTGGCCAGAGATGGCGCTTGAACTGGTACCACACGCCGAAACCATAAAGGCGGGATGCCTCGATCTCCGCAGAGCGCAGCAGCACCAGTGTACGGCTGCGAACGACCCGGAAATATTCAACCCAAAGCATCAGTGAAATCGCCAGATACAGGATCATAAAGGAGCCCGGCACCATAGCGCCAAACAGCAGCACCAGAATCAAACCCGGCAACGACAGCAAGATGTTCACCAGCCAGGACAGGGTTTTATCCCACCAGCCGCCTTTCCATGCTGCGATGATGCCAGTCAGCAGGCCGAGCGCCGCAGAAGTCGCCACACTTACCAGTGCCATCAGCAAAGATGTTGTGATGGCGCTGCCAAGGCGGGCAAAGTTACTGCGCCCGTAATGGTCGCGGCCCAGCGGTTCCTGCCAGCTCGGCGCAGCAAAAACCTGAGACAGCGATTGCTGCGCCGGATCGCCACGGAAAACCAGTGTTTCGATTGCGGTGAACAGTATCAGTGCGGCAAGTACAGAGAGACCCAGCCACTGACTGCGGGATAGCGATGTGAATACTGTCATGCCATCACCTGCTGCTTAGCCAGCCGTTGACGCGGATCAAGCAGGTACTGTGAGATATCTACCAGTGTATTGATGGCAACAAACAGCAGGCCCATCAGCAGGGCGGCACCCTGGATCACAGGAATATCGCGACGAAAAATCGCGTGAGATAAAGCATGGCCGATACCGGGCCAGGAGAACAGCGATTCAATCATCACAATACCTTCCACCAGGCTGACAGCCTGAATGCCAACGAAAGCCATTACAGGCAGCGCAATATTCAGCTGACCGTGGCGGGTAAAAGCCTGTTCGTGGCTCAGCCCTTTCAGTCTGGCAAACTGAAAGTAGGGAGCGTTCAGCACCTGATGTGTTGAGTTGCGGATCATGCGGCTCGACATGGCCGCCATACTGAGTGCCAGTGCAAGTGCGGGCAACACCAGATATTCCGGACTGCCGAAACCAGCTACAGGGAATAGGTTGAAATGTAACGCGAATACCAGAACGAGCAGCAAGCCAATCAGAAATACCGGCTGGGCTTTAATGATAATGGCGCTGAACAGTGCAACATGGTCGCTCCACTGATTGACGCGGCGCCCGCAATACAGACCGACCGGAATCGCAATGAGCAGCGACAAACCAGTGGCTGCTGCCGCCAGCAGTAATGAGTGACCTAACTGATGAGACAGCGCCTGTACCACAGGTTCGCCGCTGACCAGAGAGTTACCCAGATTAAAGTGCAGCAGATCCCACAACCAGTTGAAATATAACTCAATGCCGGAGCGATCCAGCCCCAGCTCAGTCTGAACGGCTTGTGCTGCTTCGGCATCGACGTAGTCGTAGCCATAGCGTCCTGCTGCAATACGATAAGCGATGTCACCCGGAATCAGACGCATCAGCACAAAGGTCAGTGTGCCGACAGACCAGGCGACAAACAGTGCCTGGCAGACACGAGAAAACAGAATCTTAATCATTGAACTGCATCTCCGACACCCGGTAATTGATTTCAAACGGGTCGAATGAGAAGTCACTGATCTTGTCGTTTACCGCAACAATCTGACGGTAATAGGTTACCGGAATCAGCGGCATTTCATCGGCTAGTAAGCGGGCAGCCTGCCGGGCTAGCTGGCGATATTTAACTGAATCTGGCTCAGCAGCCAGCTGCGCAAGCAGGTGACTGAAGGTTGGCGAAGACCAGTGCATCGGTCCCCAGTCTGAGCCTTTTTCAGTAGCGAAGTCATTCATCAGCAGAGGCAATGGGTCTGCCAGGGTACCGAAGTTACGTGCGATCAATGCCATTTCCAGACTGTTATCATGATGCTTGGCCGGGATCGCGCTGGAGTTATCAATAGAAATCTGAACATCAATACCCAGCTCACGCCATTGTGCCTGGAGCGCGGTACTGATCAATGGCAGTTCCGGGCGGTCGGAGTATGTGACAAGCTGAATACGGAAAACCTTGCCGTCTCTTTCCAGCAGACCCTGATCGTTGGCATGCCAGCCTTGTTCCGCGAGCAGGTCTCTGGCCCGTTCAAGGTTGCGCTTAGCCGTGGCTTGCTGATCGATATGCCAGGCCCCTAATGCCGGAGAAAATAGCTGATAGGCTTCCGAGCCCGGTAAACGCAGCACCGATTGCGCAATCCCTTCCCGGTCCAGCGCCAGACTCAATGCCTGACGCACCGATTTGTGGTTGAGAAACGGATGTGCATTGTTGAGTTTTACCAGCACAGTACGCGGCATGGACTCCACATGCAGCTGCAGATTGTTGGCGGCTTTCAGACTCTCAATACTGATAGGGTCCAGCGTGTAAACCAGATCCATCTGACCACTTTGCGCCAATAATGCCCGGCTTTCAGGGCGGTGGCCTGCCAAATACTCAACGGTTTCAATGTGTGCTTTTTGGCCCCAGTAGTCGGAAAAGCGGCTGGCCTTAGCTTTGTGTGGCGGCTGCAGCTCTTCGATTTGATACGGGCCTGTGCCCTGAAGTGCCACTATCTTACCGCTATCGCTGAAAGAACCGGGGATCACGATAGCGGTAGAGTAGTGCGCCAGAACAGAAGGCAGAGCGCGGAATGGGCGGTCCAGCGTGATTATCACCTGATTATCTCTGGCCTGAATCGACCGTATAGGCACCTGGCGAATAACACCCGGCTTACGAAGCGCCTGATTGAGTGACTGAGCTGCAGCTTCGGCCGTCAGCAGGCTGCCATTGTGGAATTTGACTTCGGGTCGGATGCTGAATATCCAGTTCAGGCCGTCTGCACTTTGCTGCCAGCTGTCTGCCAGCAGCGGATAGAGTTCTGCCTGTCCATTGATGCCGACAAGTGATTCCACCACTTGCAGGCGGGAAAACAGATATCCGTCTTTCGACATATCCTGGCTGTTAAATTCAAACGGGCCGGAAATGGCCAGAGTCTGGTGGGCCGGCGAAGATGGTTTCCAAAATATGAGGATGCCAGCCGCCACCACTAAGGTGAGCAATAAGATTTTTTTCATGTCCCTTCAAATTGTTTTGTTATAACATAACAATATTCCAGCATGAGAAAGGTTTTCATGTCCAGTAGAATTTTTATGGAGCATAAGAAAAGTGAATGATCTCGAAGACTAATGGCTGAAACCAGGTAATGCAGGCATGTATATCTGAAGCGGCTTCTCGTGTTCGTGGTAAGCGAAAAAATGCTAACAACTCATAGTCTGTTCAAGCTGCATTCAACTTTGTTGTGCGAGGCTGAGTGTTCGGATGCAGGTATTGTCCTGTTTCCTGTACCTGATAATGAGGTGACAGATGAAAAATATCCTTACTGGTGTGATCGCACTGGTTGTAGGTTTCTTTGCGCTGACCTTTGCGGCAGTCATGGGACTGACGATGGCATTGATTGCATTTATTGCTCAGCCATTCCTCAAGCGCAAGCTAGCGAAAGAATTTGCCACTTTCAATGCGGCGCAAGCTGATAATACGTCGCCAAAAGGGCGCGTTATTGAAGGTGAGTACGAGCCGGTTCAAAGCCGATAAGGTTCACACATGCCAGACATCGAACGCCAGCACACAGTGCTGGCGTTCGCTATTTCAGTGGTTGTGGTTTTAACTGCTGAGACGACACCTTGCGGCTTTTCTGCTTATTTTGTGACTTGGTTTCTCAGGCAATCAAGAAAATCATCCAGATGCCCTTCCTCCAGATAGAATCGATAGTGCTTGTTGGCACTACGAAACTCAAAGCGACCTTCATCTTCTGCGATTAGCCTGACTAATAGGTCAAAAGCTTGTCGCGGGCTAGTGCTGCCTAATCTGACCAAATGGGAAATACTGTAACTGCGGGAAGAGTCTGACAGGTTCAGATTGCCGTAATACTTTTTCCAGTCTGCGGTAAAAATCTCAACTGGCTGACCGGTACGAAAATAACTGAAGTTTTCGAAGCCAAGCGGATAAGAGATATCAGCTTTCAGGGCGACATACCGCCGGTTAAAGCCATTATCCGCGACGAGCGCAATCTGAAAATCAGGTTCAATATTGTTGTACTGATTCTTGGCCAGATGGTAAAGGTCTAGCCGGCAGGAACGGCTATCCAGTTTTGTGGTACTGGTCGGCAGAGGTTTTGGTGGAGCACTGGCAGCAGAGTACGCTATGAACAGTATGAAAAACAATTGGATATGACCATACATCACTTGATTTTCCAGTTCATCGAGACAGGCATTACCCAGTTCAACTCGAGATCTTATTGAATTGTTCGTTACTAATAGCATAGCGACTGGGTGACTATCAGTGTGACCGGGATGCGGGCTAAACCATTGATCCGGCAATTAAGTGATGCGGAATCTCATAAGTGAGTAATTCAGGCTTGGTATATCTTCGCTTTGACCATATGGCGGTACTGAGACGGGCTCAGCGTAAACTGTTGCTGGAAACGGGTACTGAAATGATGGGCGTCACGGTAACCGACCTGTTCTGCGACATCCTGAACAGATAACCCAAAGTCCCGCAACAGGATTTGTGCCGCTTCCATGCGCAAAGACTGCAAATATTCATGCGGAGTCTGGCCGACCTGGGTTTTGAACCGGCGTTGAAAAGTCCGTAATGGCAAGCCGCACTGTTCTGCAACGTCTTTTGCTGTGATGGGGCGGGATAAGTTGCGTTTGAGCCAGTCCTGCGCCAATGCGATGGACTCATCAAACTGAACTTCTCCGCCTATCTGATAGAAGGGCTGCTGATCAGACTGAGAAATTTCATGCCCGAAATGCGTTTCGACTGTTTTCGCCACACTTTGGCCAAAATGCTCACGTATCAGGTACAGGATCAGCTCTGATTGCGAGTTGATACTGACGGTACAGTACAAACCATTCGCAACAGTAATGGACGCCTGGCGGTTCAGAACAACTGCCGGGTAACGTGCGGCAAACTTATCGTAATAGTACCAATGCGTGGTTGCTACTTGCTGATCGAGCAGTCCGGTTTCGGCCAGCCAGCAGACGCCTGTACCTGTGGCGATAATTTTGGCGCCCTGCTGATATTGGTGAGTCAGCCATGACACCAGTTCCGGGCATTGCTTCAGCGCGGAGATCGGGTTGCCCCAGATGGGCGGCAAAATCACAAAATCGAATTGTCCTGATTCTTTCAGGGTCAGATCCGGTTGTAACCGCAGGCCGGATTTGACCGCTGGCGGTGAAAGACTCTCTGCAACAACCGAAATTGAAACGGGTTTTGACCTCTGATCCTGTTTGGGCCTCAGGCTGGCAGCACTGCTCAGCATCTCTGCAGCAAGAGAAATACCTGTGATTAACGCACGCGGATAAAGGACAAAGGCAATCTTCATAGTCAGCACTCTGTTTTAAACGTAATGGAGACAGAAACGGGGTGATTTTTTCTGAACCTGAGCTGAAGCTGGTTACTCATGCCGACACAAATTCGTCTTCTTGATCTGGTTTGGCGTTTATGTCAGTAATTATGGCGTAAAAGCCAGGTGAAATACCAGTGGAACTTGGTAATCTGATAGACAAATAAATCATGAAGCAAGAAGCATACAATGAAATTACCTCTGATTGTCGGAATGGGCGGTATCAATGCCGCAGGTCGTAGTTCAGGTTTTCACAGTTATAAACGTATGCTGGCAGACATGCTGCCGGCCAGCGATATGCATTCAACCTGGCAAGATCTGGCGCACCGAATGGGCCTGGCAGACGGTGACGTCACTGACACTGTGATTGAAGCGATCAAGGACGGCACCTTAATCCGCCGTATTGAAACCTTCGATCCTGATCGCGTACTGCAGCAATATAAAACAGCGATTTCAGGCGGTAATGAACAGATCTGTTTCACATTGCGTAAATCAAAGCTACCTGCGCATGTACCGGAGAACTGGCGCCTGGAAGAAGAGGGCAGCAAAGTCCATATTACGGTAACCGGTGAGCTGGATGCACTGCTGGCCGATTATGTCACTTTTCCTGTCAGCAGTGGCGGCAACATTCCCCGTGGCTTTGAACCGGGTAAGTTATATAACTCACGGTTTCATCCGCGCGGACTGCAACTGACCATTTATGGCGCCTCAGATGCGCTCAATTCCCTGGGTGTTGACTGGTCGGAAATACTGACCCATATCCGCCCTGACGAGGTTGCTGTGTATGCCGGTAGTGCGCTGGCGCAGATTGATGATCAATCCATAGCTGGTATGGTTGCCGCACCGCTTACCGGCGGGCGGGTCAGCTCGAAAATGATGGCTTTATCGCTGGCTGAAATGCCGGCCGATTTCATCAACGGCTATGTGATTAACAGCGTTGGGACAACGGGCACCAACATGGGGGCCTGTGCAACCTTCCTGTACAATTTGCGTCAAGGCATGCAAGACATTCAAAGTGGTGCGGCCAAAGTGGCGATTGTCGGAAACGCTGAAGCGCCTGTGGTCTCTGAAATCATGGAAGGTTTTCGTGTGATGGGTGCGTTAGCTGAAGACGCACAAATCTGCGCGCTGGATGACAGTGACACCGTAGATAACCGCCGTGCCTGTCGTCCGTTTTCTGATAATGCCGGATTTACCATGGCAGAATCAGCCCAGTTTGTCGTGCTGATGGAAGAAGAGCTGGCCTTGAAGCTGGGGGCAAATATCTATGGTTCTGCTGCCGATGTATTTATCAATGCTGACGGCAATAAGAAATCTATCTCAGCACCGGGGGTAGGCAACTATGTCACTGTTGCGAAGGCTGCGGCACTGGCGAAGGCCATTCTCGGCCCGGACGGTGTGAAGAAAACCTTTGTCCAGGCCCATGGTACAGGCACACCGCAAAACCGAGTTACGGAAAGCCACATACTCAACGAGGTGGCAAAGACCTTTGGCATTGAAAACTGGCCGGTGACGGCGATTAAATCTTATGTTGGTCATTCTATGAGTGCGGCAGCCGGCGATCAGCTGATGGCTTCTCTGGGGGTCTGGCAGTACGGCTGGATTCCGGGGATTAAAACGATTGATCATATTGCCGATGATGTGCATCAGTCCAATCTGAATATTTTGATGGATCATTACTTTGCCGGCACAGCGGGTGATGACATGCAGGGCGTGATCATTAATGCCAAAGGTTTTGGTGGCAACAATGCATCAGCGCTGGTGCTATCGCCACAGAAAACCCTGGCGATGCTGCAAAAGAAATACGGGCAGCTTGCTATCGCTGAATATCTTGCGCGTAATGTTAAGGTGCGTGGTGTCACCGCGGCGCATGATCAGCAAGCTTGTCAGGGACAGGAAGAAATCCGCTATGACTTTGGTGAGTCTGTGATGGATGAAACCTCGGTGACAATGACACAGGACAGCCTGACTCTGTCGGCCTTTGATGAAGCCATTGCATTGCCAACGGCAAATCCGTACGCCGATTACGAATAACTGATTTGTTGTCTTCAACAAAACAACGGGCAGCTTAAAGCTGCCCGTTGTTTTTATTGCACTGGCAAACGATCACTTGTTGCCGTGGTGACGGTTGCGGTGTTTATTCTTCCCACTGGATAAGCTGATCTTTTGGCCACTGACAGCCGGTATCGTGATACTGTTTTTCCAGCACATGACGTTTAATTTTCAGTGTAGGGGTCAGAATACCGTTCTCAATACTCCAGGGTTCTTTGATCATCAGAACACCTTTTATCTTGGCGTGTGATTCCAGTTCTTTATTGATGGTGTCGATTGCCCGGCTCACTTTTTTCGCATATCTGTCCCGGTCAAAATTAGGGTAAGCATGCGCTACCGCCAGCAGTATGGGGGCGGGCATACCTGAACCCACCACACACATCATTTCAATGCCACAAAGTTCAAAGAGGCGTTTTTCAATCGGAACCGGTGAAACGAATTTACCTTTCGCTGTTTTGAAGTTGTCTTTTTTCCGGCCCTGAATTGTCAAAAAGCCTTCTTCATCCAGACTGCCCAGATCGCCGGTATGCAGCCAGCCTTCATCATTGAAGCTTTCTTTGGTTGCGATGTCGTTTTTGTAGTAACCAGAAAACAGGCCTTTGCTACGCACCAGAATTTCATCATCTTCGGCGATCTTGATGTCCACACCCGGCCCCGCACTGCCTACCGTGCCGATCTTGTCGCTACGAAACGGCAGGTTGAGTGTGCCATAGGCATAGTTTTCCGTCATACCCCAGGCTTCGGTGATATTGAGTCCGATACTCTCATACCAGCGCAACAGGGCCGGTGAAACCGGTGCTGAACCGCAGCCTAATACGCGCGCTTCATTCAGGCCCAGTCCATCAGCCAGTTTGCGTTTGATAAGACCGGACACAAAGGGGATTTTCAGCAAAATGTTCAGTTTTGTCTGCGGCAGTTTTTCCAGAATCCGTTGCTGGAACACAGTCCAGAGGCGGGGAACTGAAATAAATAATGTCGGGCGGTGCATTTTCACATCGTCAATGAAAGTATCCAGTGATTCAGGAAAAGCAACCTGCACACCTGCCATCATTGATGTGCCCAGGATATAGACACGCTCGGTGATGTGAGCCAGGGGAAGGTAGGAGAACAGACGTTCATTGTCGACGATGCCGATATGCTCAATGAGGTTCTGCGCCGAAAAAGCAAAGCCACCGTAAGAGAGAATGGCCCCTTTGGGTAACCCTGATGTGCCGGATGTATACACCAGCGACATCACGTCGTTGTCCTGATGGGAAGGGCGCTCTTCACTCGGGTTGTGCGAGTCAATTAACTCATTGAATGAGTGCTTACACTCTGGGGTGTTCGGGTACGGGAAGCTGACAGTGATGATGTCTTCCAGATTGTTACAGACGGTATTGATCGCGCGGTTATCATCCAGCTTACCAATGAAAATCAGCTTGGCTTCACTGTGAGTCAGACAGTGCTCTATGGTGTCTGCACCTGCAGTAGGAAAGACAGGCACGCTGATGTAACTGCCGAGCATCATAGCCAGATCGCAGATATACCATTCAGCGCAGTTTTTCGATATCAAGCCTAGCTTGTCCCCTGGCATGAGGCCTTGCGCACGTAATGCGCTGACAAGGCGTAGTGCCTTATCTACGACCTCGGCATAGGTAAAGTCGGTAAACTGCCGGTTGATGATCTGGCGGAGAAAAATGTCATCCGGGCGTTCTTCTGCCCATTTCAACATGCGTTCATGAGGTAATGCTTGCGTCATGAGCGAATCCCTTAATGTGTTTGGCTGTAAAGGCAAAGTCATTGTAATGTTCCATTCCGTGGTTGTTATTATCTTGTTAAATAATTAAATGCGGCTTTAGGTGGAGCGTCAAGATATTACTGTATTGAATTTGCGGTAAAAATCTAACTTAGTGATCAAAAATAACGGTTTAAGTCATTGAGAAAGCAGGAAGAGATACTGACTAGCTGTACACCTGCAGCAGCTCTGTGAATTGTCAGAGCTGCGATGCAGTATGCATGTGTTTTTGTTACTGAATGTAAACAGTAACCTGAATGAAGGATTTCAGTTACTGTGCTTGTGGTGTGACAGGTGCCTGATACGCTTTGGTTCCCCAGAGTGGCACTGTAGACAGGCTGTGCTTATAGCTGCCTGATGTTTCTTTGGTGGAATAAGACAGATACATCAGTGTCTGGCTGTCGTGGTCAAACACCCGGCGAATTTTCATGGTTTTGAAAAAGACACTTTTCGACTTCTTGAAAACCACATCACCCGATTTCGATTTATCAATAGCGGCGATCATTTCCGGGGTAATTTCACCGGTTTGCCGGCAGGAAATGGATGAATCACTGGGATCTGAAAAATCCAGATCCGCTTCAATACTGGCAATGTGGCAGGTGACGCCTGGTATCAGCGGATCACTGAGCACATTCAGTTTGATGTCTTTAGTGGTAAATACGCCCAGACTGACGTCACCGACTTCGTTGTCTGAACAGCCTGCCAGTAAGGATGCTCCTGCGATCATGGCAGAAAAGAGCAGAGCGCGCTTCATTCAAAGTCTCCATTGTTCTGTAAGAATAGTGAGTGGAACGGTGTCGGATAATAATCACGCTCTCGCGGATTGTGCGTACATTTAGCGTTTTCTACTGCTTTTCATGGCTGCATGCCGTTCCAGGTACCAAGATAGCAATCCGCCCAGCATGACTCCAGAAAGATTTGCCACGGCATCGGAAAAAGAGCTCTGGCGCCCAAGATGAAGAACGCCCTGGAAAACTTCGAGCAGACTGCCAAAAATCATCAGTCCGATCAGCAGGGTAAGGTAGAAACGGTATTGCTGGCTGACACAAAGTGCCAGCATGGCAAAAAGCATATAAGTCAGTACATGAAGCAGTTTATCCAGGCCGGATATGCCGTAAGTATCTAAGTCGGCCAGTGATCCTTTCTCTGCGGCTGGCATTAAGGTCAGCCCTGCGATAGAAGCAGCATACAAACTGAATAGCAGCCATATCCATATCAGTAATTGCCGCTCTTTCAATGAAACATACAGTGAGATCGGTTCAGCATGTTCTCTCATGGTTTATAGCGTGAGCTTAACAGCTGATTCAGGTGCCGAACGGGAATGGCATAAGTGATGGCACTCGGCTGACTCAGTGCGTTTTCTTTGCTGGTTTGCACTAAGACCTTATTGATGACAGCGATGACTTCACCTGTGTCCTGATGGTAGACCGGACTGCCGCTGTTGCCGGGATAGGCCGTGGCATCAAACTGATAGACGACATAAGGGTTTTTCAGGTATTTGAGGCGTGCAACTGAAAGCTCTTTTGCTGTACGGGCCGGTACTGCAATCGGCGTAATGCTGGATACCATGCCTCTGTGTGTCACCGGGTACAGGCCGAGCACTGCACCTATAGGGAAGCCAGTGAAGCTGTATATTTCACCTTCACGCACCGGCCGCGGAGAGAGACGCAAGCTTGGTAAGGGGCTGCCAGTGATTTTCAGTAATGCCAGATCGTGCTCACTGTCACGTGCAACGACTGTTGCGGTGCGGACATCCGGTGAAGTGCCTGTCCCGACAAAGACAACAAAGCCGGTGTTTGTATCCACTTCGATGGAAGTGGGGACAACGTGATTATTGGTGGCAATCAGTGTGCCATCGCCGACGACAAAGCCAGTCCCGATTAAATTAGCCCGTGGTGTCGCCAGTTTGTTGTAAGTGCCGACTCCGACAACTGAAGGTTTAATTTTCGCAATAACGTCTGGCAATGCGGCTTGTGTGTGCGTGGTTGTAAGCAGTATGCAGCCAAGGCAGAACAGAGTTCGCACGATGCACAAGGTGACTCGACGGGTACAGAAAAGCATGATTTTTGTCCTTACACGCTGGCAGAAAAAGGGGTGAACCTATCGCCCCGCACTGCGGGGCGTTGAGTTTACAGCCGGATTTGTTCTTCCAGTTTGCTCTTTAGCATCAGCAGCTTAGGATCGGAAGTCGTCACGCCAATTAAAACTTCTCGCGCATTTTCCTTCATATTGTTTGCCAGCAGACTTTCTGCATAATGAAGGGCGATCTCAGGGTTAGTCTGTGCCTGCTTGTAGGCTTTTTCCAGCATTGGCAGCGCATTGGCGGCCTGTCCTGATTTCAGCAGACAATAACCGTAGGTATCCTGAATCTGTGGGTGCTCCTGAGCCAACCCTAAAGCTTTCGAAGCGCTGTCGCAGGCTTGCGGATATTTTTCCTGAGATAAATACAGCCAGGCAAGATTATTTAAAGCCACGACATTATCTGGCTGTTGCTCCAGAATGCGCCGGTACTGCGCGATAGCCTGTTCAGGCTGTTGCTCAAATTGCAGTTGGGCCAGTGTCAGGCGCAAGGCCGCGGCTTTATCACCGTATTCTTTGATGACCCCCTGCAGAAATGCAATGGCTTCCTCAGCTTGCTGGTTTAATGAATAAGCAGTGGCCACATCGTTGGCGCTGGCGATCCCCGGTGAGGCAGCATAGCGTTGCCGTTGCCATTCAACAGCTCGGGTATAGTCTTTGCGCTGCAGGTAATTCAGGGCTTGTAATCGCATGAAATACGCTTGTGTCTTTACGTTGTCCGGCAGGGCATCCAGTGTGGCCTGGCTGGCGCTGGCATTGTCCAGTTTCAGTTGCAGCCCGGCTTTCATCAGTGAAAAGATCGCCGTGTTCTGAAATAACTGCTCGGCCTTTTCGGCCAGTTGCAGGCTATCTCTCATTTTGTTGTTCAATTCTTTAATCTGGATATTGCGCATATACGCTGGCTGGCTGAGTACATCTTGCTCAAGCCATTTGGTGTAAGCCGGTTCGGCCTGACGGTAGTCGCGCTGACTGAAATAGATATCACCCAGCAGTCGCCAGCTTTGGGCGGTTTGCTGCTGGGGTGTAAGACTAGTCATGAGGCTGAGTGCCTGGTCCGGGTGTTTTTGCAGCATATAACCGCGAGCCAGATCCAATTTCAGTGCGGTATTATCCGGGTGTGCTTCGACCTGAGAAGCAACCAGAGATACAGCCTGGTCAAGTTGCCCACTGAGCTGACCATATTTGTACAGCGTCCGGGTGGTCAGATTCTTTCCCGGGTAATGGGAATAAGCGGTGCGCGCATAACCGAAAGCGGCGTCCATATCATTTTTGCTGGCGGCAATCTGGCCAAGCCCCAAAGTGGCTTGTAAGTTCTTGGCGTCTTTTACCAGTACCTGCTGATAGATTGCTTGCGCCTGATCGGGCTTTTTCTCAATTTGCAGCACCAGGGCATTGAGCATCTGGGCGGTCTGATCGTTTGGATTGCGTTCAAGCCAGGCAGTGACAAGTTGTTTGACCTCGTTGGCCCGGCCTTGTTTTAAGTAATAATAGGCAAGACCCAAATTCGCTTCTGCGAGGGTTGGATCGGTATCGAGAATGCGCTGGAGAGTGTCGACCCCCGTCGTATCATTACTGGCTAACTGAAGCAATCCTAAGCGAAGCTGCTTGCTGGTGGTTGGGTTATGATTGGCTTTTTCTGCCAGAGACATAGCGGCATCATTACGGCCGATTTTGGCGAGTTCCAGGCTCATATCTGAGATAAAGTCGCTGCTCGCTTTGTCTGTGGCATCGAACTGATTCATGGTTTGCATGGCACCTTCAATGTCACCCAGCTTAAGCTGGCTGGAGGCATACAGGCGTTGGATCATATGGTTTTGCGAGACAAAAGGCGCGACTTTTTCAAATCGCTCACTGGCCTGTTCATAATTTCCCTGGTTATAGGCAACGACACCCGAAATCAGGTAAGTGGGCAGATTTCTGGAACCGTTTCGGATGGCTAAATCGGCGTGGACTTTTGCTTCACTCTGTTTCTCTTCGGCGTAAAGAATGGTGGCTTTCAGTTCATTGCTCAGTACGTGACCGCTTAATACCGTCAGCAGATTATCGACATACTTTTCTGCTTCCTGGTACTGCTCTGTTTTCACCAGCGCCTGTGCCAGGTACAGGGTGTTTTGTAAGGCTTTCGGGGCGGTGTCTACAGCTTTGCGATAGCTCTCTGCTGCGGCTTTGTTATGACCCATACTGGTTTCAATATGGCCTTTCAGCAGCCAGGCATCACTGCTGGCGGGATACACTCGTACTATATTGCTGACCTGACTCAGTGCAGTATCATTGAGTTCTCTGGTGGCATCTAAGCTGGCTCTGGCAAGGCGCGTGTAGAGCGTGATCTGTCCGGTTTTTTCGGCTCGCTGAAAGGCTTGTTCAGCGCCATCGGGATCGTTATCGAGCAACAAAGCCAGTGATTCTATCGCGTAAATGTCTGCCAGTGCTTCAGCTTGCTGGCTGCGGGGGCGTTTGGCCAGGTCAATGATATCCGTTGTTTTTTTCTGGGCCAGATAGGCCTGGGCAAGCAGTGGTTCAATCGCGTCCTGCTCGTCGGCGCTTCTGAGTGCTTTATACAATTCTTTTTCAGCACTGGCATAATCGCCCTGGTCCAGGTAAATCTTACCCAGCATCAGCCGGGCCTGATTGGCATCAGGATGTTGCTGTATGGCATTTTTCAGCTCAATAACTGCAGCATTGATTTGATTGCTGCTGAGATAGGTATCGGCTTTGGCCATGTACTCATCGACAGACTGTTCACCACAGGCTGTGAGTGTGACAGCGACAACACCAGCGAGTGCCAGCACATGAAAGGTGGTGCGAGGTAAAAAAGCCATAATCATCCCTGTCAGAATTTTCAGATGGACTTTTTTTAGGATAGTCACATTTTTGACACTGCGGCCAATCGCTTTGACATAAAACGTCTGTTTGTACTCACTGTGCTGATAAAAATAGCCATTAAAGTACCTGAAAAGTGCGTTGCCCTTTGCTCTGCTATGCTTGATGCGAACGGATAAATTACGGCGCAGGGTAGAAAAATGGAAAGCAAAAACAGTTCGATACAGTGCGAATGGATTGTTAACCCCGATCATAAGTGGTTAGCAGGACACTGGTGTGCGCTTGAGGAGCAGGCTGAACCGAACCTGTTTTTGTCCTGGCTCTGGATAGGGACATGGCTGGATTGTTTTGTGGACAACTGTTGTGTTGTTCTTGCCCGGCAAGAGGACAAAATTGTCGGCCTGGGCATTATCGTGATTAAAGAGAAAAAGATTGCTGGTTTGTCCTATGGCAGACAGTTTTGCCTTCACCGGACAGGTATTCCTTCACAGGATCAAATCTGGATTGAATATAACGATTTTCTGATGGACAAGACGCTGGCCAATACCGTTCGTCCATTAATGACAGCCTGTGTGATGTCGCAAATGAACGGGACAGATCTCTTTGAGATTGGCGCCAGTCTGGACGTGGATTTTGTCAGTAACGGACCACAGTCTGTGGCGGCGCATTGTGGTAGCGAAAGGGCAGATAAGCAGGCCGTTTTATCCGGGCTGGCACTTGCAGAAAAACAGGCATTTGCAGAACAAGAGGTGGTGTGGGAGTCGGTCGGCTTTGCGCTGGATTTTGGCCCGCTGAAGGACAAGCAGCAGACGCTTGATAGCTTTCTGTCGCGAAATGCCAGGTATCAGATAAAGCGCAGCCTGAATAAGTACAATGCGCTGGGCGAAGTGAAAATCACCACGGCTTCTTCTGTCACTCAGGGACTTGAGCTTTTCAATCATGCGGCTGAATATCATCTCAGTCGTTGGGGCAGCAAATCAGAACAAAGTGGTTTTGCAAATCCTGGTTTTCTGCATTTTCACCATGAGCTGATTCGCCGCGGGCTGCCTCAGGGGCGGATTGCCATTCACCACCTGCAGGCCGGGGAAGACGATCTGGGGGTGATTTATAATTTTCACCATGCCAACTGGGTACTGTTCTATTTAAGTGCGCTGAATTATGGCTCGGGCGATAATCACCTGAAACCCGGTTTGGTTGCGCACTATCTGCTGATCCAGGATGCCTGGGAAAATGGGGCGCTGGGGTACGATTTCATGGGCGGGATTGCCCGTTACAAAAAAACCTTCGCCAACCGTGAGTGCCGGTTGGCGATCAGTCAGTTCCGCTATCCGCATTTTACCTATTCAGTGAAGAAAGCTATTCGTGCTTTGAAGCGTCGTGCCCTGAAGCGTCGGGTGTTGTCCGAAAGCAGTTCTGACTGTCCTTAAAGGCGCCGGCAAAGGTGTCTTGCACATTGATCGGGTTGCCACAAAAGTCCGAGATACTGTCCCCTTTGGCCGTCACGGGATACTCAGTGGCACTGCGGGTTAATTTGGCTTTGATAGCATCGTCTTTGGGCGAGAAGTTACCTATTGCTGGCGAGGTAAACCAATCATCCAGTTTTTGTTTTTCGGTCAGATAGTCAGGGGAAAGAATCAGATTGTGGGAGGCCGACGCTTTACCCTGGTCGCGTTCCCGTATTTTGCCGCTCACAATGTTATTAATCAGCTCGGCGCTGGACTGAGCAAACCGGACGTCGATGCCCGAGGTATGATAGAAAATGTTGTTGTTGACCAGTGAATTACTGGATTTATTAATGTAAAGACCCACGTCATTGCAGTGCAGGACGATATTGTTACGCACAGTATGGTTATCCCCTTCGAAAGCTATTTGTCCCCGCCGATTCTCCTGCTCCATACCGCCGCCACCTAATGACAGGCCAATCTGATAACCATCATATTTCCGGCTGGTGCTGTTACAGATAACCAGGTTGTTTTCTATGATGCCTTGCTCGTTGCCGCCTTTCATGAAAGCGCCATAGCTGACCTGATTGCCGCCGGACTTGATGAAATCACGAATGATGTTGCGATCGATACTCCAGGCATTGCCATGGTCAAGATTAATGGGAGTCACAGATCTCGAGGTGTCTCTTGGCTGAGTATTGTAAAAGTGATTACGACGAATGATGCCGTTATCAGGAAACTTGTTCGCCATCCGGTTGACTTTGATGGCGGCGTTGAAATCGATGAAGACATTGTTCTGCACCAGGCTGTGATCGGCATCGCCAACAATGTGCAGCGCATGATCGCAATCGGAAGGGGTGGGACAAACACCTTTAAAGGTCAGCCCTGATACCGTCCAGTAGGGCTGATTAATCACAATGCCTTCCAGCCCGTCGAGCTGCAGCAGAACGGTACCCGGCTCTTCTGCCCTCAATACTACGGGACGCGATGCAGAGGGTGTAATCTGGCTGATATTAAGGCGCTTGCTGCTGAAAAAGTAGGTGCCTTTTTTCACGACTATGTCCTGGCCGGGTAACACATCTTCCAGTGCTTTTTCAAAGCTTTGTTCATCAGATACCCAGAGGGTACCGAGCGAAGCGGGCTTGATCGGTTCTGGCTTAGGGCCTGATGATGACCAGTCAGGCCCGACTGATGGCCAGTATTTTGTATCAAATTCGCGCCAGAAATAGGAAGGGCTGGCGAGGTTGCTGGCCACACTGGCAACGGCCTGATTGACAGGTGCCAGGCTTGGAAACTCTTGTTCAATGTGACTGACTGACTGGCGCAAAGCGGCGGGCAGGGTCTGACTTTGTTCGCTCCAGTGTTTAACCAGATACACACCGGCAACAAGGAGGATCACGTGAGCGAGAACACCGATTGTCGCGAGATATGTTTTTATTCCTTTCGAAATCATCAGTCAGCTCCCGGCTATTATCTGCTTTAAAAGTGTGATTAACGTCAAACAATATTCAATATCGAGTATAGGTAAGAATGTTGACATCGGGTGAAGCAAGTACCACAAATCCGCCATAGTTAGTCGGTAATACAAGACTGAATATGGGTAGAGATTGGGTTGCAGCACTGAGATTAGGAAAGCAGAAAAACCGAAAATGTAAGTAGTTAGCCAGGCTGACTGAGGCGAAACCCAGATAGCTGTTTTGAAATTATTCAGGTGGCAGATAAGACAATTTTATGATCTGGCATGGTGGCTCTGTGCTTCATGTGCCATTTTTAACATAGGTATGCCAAGTGACTCAGGCTGCAAGTTACTGAAGTTGATTGTAACGAGCCCCGGAGGCTGTCTGGGGAAAGCACGGTTAGCAGAACCCCTAATTATCAGCGTACTGCATCAGCGTACTGCATCAGCGAAATGCCGCTTTCGGATAAAGCGTTCGGTGAGTTCAGAAATGGTGGCGTTGCAGCGAATCAGGAGAAAAGATGGACGTTAAACTACTGGTAGTGATCCATGCTGAGGAAGAATTTGACTGGGATCAGGGATTTAATAGCCGAAATACTGCCGTTACGCACCATCATGCCCTGATCCCTTTTATGGGGGAACTGATTGAGACTGGCGCTAAGATCACCTTGGCCATGGACTATCCGTTTGTTGAAAGTGCCGGAGGCAGGGAGGTGATAGCCCACTACCAAAGCAACGCAGCGCAGTGTGTTGAATTTGCCGCGCATTTGCACCCCTGGGTGAATCCGCCCAATGTCTCTCATGATCAGTCTGTGACCGACTTTGAGTCTTATCCCTGTAATCTGGCACCGGATCTTGAGTATGAAAAAATAAGCAGGCTGACAGAAAAAATACAGGCGGTGTCAGGGGTATCTCCGGTTACGTATCTGGCGGGACGATACGGTTTTGGCCCTGTTACCAGTGAACATTTGCGCACATTGGGTTATCAGGTCGATCTCAGTATCAGTGCTTACTGTGATTTCAGCCATCAGCAAGGGCCTGATTTCAGTGAATATACCAATGCCCTTTTTGTTGAAAATGCGATTCGGCATATTCCGCATACCAGTTCTTGGCTATCCGTTTCCAAGCGGGTTGCAAAAAAGGCCAATCAGTGTCCGGCCTGGTGCCGTACCTTCAATAGCAAACACCTTACCCGTTTCATTGCAAAGGCTCTTCGTATAAGCAGGCACCGTTTGTCGCCGGAAGGCAATGATCTCTCCCAGCTTCAGGCCATCACGCAAGCTCAGATGGCAATAGGGCAAGACGTGTTTGTACTGTCTTTTCACTCCCCCAGTCTGGTGGCCGGAATGACACCTTATGTGCCCACCACCAAAGATTGCGAGCGACTGAAATACACCACACGGCGCTATATTGAGTGGTTTCTGCGGGAGCTGAACGGTGAAATTGTCCTGGCGAAAGACATGGCAGTCAGCCAGGGATAAGGCAGAAACTTATGGCAGATCAGTATTCCCAGGCGATTTTTTCGGGTGCTAAGTGGTCTATGATCACTATTTGGTATAACCGCTGTATCGGGCTGATCAGCACCCTGGTGCTTGTGCGTTTACTGTCGCCGGAAGATTATGGTATCGCCGGGTTCACTATGTTTTTTGTGTATTTTTTCATTGCACTATCAACGGTGGGGACCAAAAGATATGTGCTGATGGAAGATATGACTGATGAAAATAAATTGCACAGTATTTGGTCTTTGAATCTGCTGTTTCGTATCGTGTCTGCGTTTTTTTTATTTCTGTCGGCAGACTGGGTAGCTGTTTACACCAGTGAGCCAGAGATAGCAGTGGTCATTCGTGTTGTCAGTATTATTCCCGTTATTCTTGCTTTTCATAATGTCGGTATGGATCTGTTCGAAAAAAACTTCAATTTTAAAATGGAAACCATGATGCTAATGGTAGCGAAAACACTCGGCAGTGTGTGTACCATAGCGGTTGCGTTAATTATCGGTAATTACTGGGCTTTAATTGCCGGTGTTATATTGATGGCCGTGATTGAAGTGATCACCAGCTATATTTTTTGTCCTTTTCGGCCCCGCTGGTGCACACAGTACTGGAAAGAACAGTGGGTTATATCTAAATGGCTGTATCTGGTTTCTGTGTCTGGTTATATGCGCTCCAGGGTAGATATGCTGCTCTTGGGTAATATTCTTAACAGCCGCAACGTCGGTTTTTATAATATGGGGCAGGAGTTTTCCTGGCTGCCTTTTACTGACTTTCTGGCCCCGATGAATCACGGAGCATTTTCCGTGTTTTCAAAACTGAAAGATCAGGACAGCTTACTGAAAGAAAGATTGTATTCGCAAATGGCATTGTTAATGTTTCTTGCTATGCCTGTGTCTTTTGGGGTATGCGCCATTGCGGAGGATTTTGTCTATGTCGTTCTCGGAGAAAAATGGATTGACGTTATTCCAGTCATGCAGAATTTGTCATTCTTAATGATTGTGATGACTATGTATATGTTAATACAAACGGTATTGATCTTAAAATCCAGGATGCCGCTGTTATTTAAGTGCGATTGTCTGGCAATTTTGTTAGTGATTGGCAGTTTTTATGGTAGCGGCTACGACGATCCTGACAGCCTGTCTTTTGTTCGCTTACTGGTTGGCGGTATATTTCTGGTGTGTGTGACAACTGTGTTCTTGCTTGTGATCAGGCTGCAGGCCAGCCGTTTATTGCCCGTTATTTTTGTGCCGTTTTCTGTTTCAGTATTGATGTATTTCAGCGTTATTGCTGTGGTATCTGAAATAGACAGCCATTTCTGGGGTTTACTCCTGGGTATAGTAACAGGTGTATTAGTGTATTCGGTTTCTATGCTGGCATTATTGCCGGTTTCAATCAGAGTGATTCCGGAGTATCGAAGTATACAAGCTAAAATAGGAAAAATAATCAGAACCCCTATGTTTGATTAACGTCAGTGAGGGTAGAAGAGCGGATGGATTTTCTCTATAGCGATTGAGAGTGACTTAATTAGTTGCATAATAATCTACTGCAACTGTTAAGATCTGTTCGGGTCACTGATGACAAATTATTCATAGTCAAAATTTTGTTGGTTCGTTAATCAGGAACTATAGTGAAAGGAGTGGTTAAAAAAGTCACAACATCTGTTAAATATGCCAGCTGGAAGCCCAGACGATCTGAGCTTTTCACACGCTCAGATAAGGAGTTGAACAGTGGAATCAATCCTTTTCTCGATGGGTCTGTTTGTCTTGGTATATCTTTGTGTACGCTCAATAAGGCAGGACAAAGAATACTTAGCAAAACAGCAAAAAAATTCTAAGCATCGACGTTAGGGAGCTGGAAAATGAGAGATGTCGTCTTAATCAGCGTTTTCCTGATCCTGGCTTGTTTTGCTCTGAGACGCTCTTACATCGCAGTGTCACTTTGGTTGTGGTCGGGCTTATTTGTGCCGGCCTATTGGGTTTACGGGTTTGCCAAGCCGATCAGTTACAACAGTGTGTTTGCCTTGCTGACGCTGATTACTTACCTTTTTTCCAGGAAGAAGCCCGCGGTTATATTTGACGGGGTTGTCTTCATTGCTATTTTGTTTTGGCTTCATACCGGTTTAACCACCTACAACACCATTATTTTTCCTGAACTGGTTTGGCCGGAATGGGAGAAATTTTCCAAGATCTTCCTGTTGTTCATCATGATTGCATTAATCATCCGGCAAAAGCATGAGTTCGAAATGCTGTTGTGGGGGATATTGATGTCAGTGGGCTTCTTTGGTGCCGTGGAAGGGCTGAAGTTCCTGGCCAGTTTAGGCGGACATAAAATCCAGGGGCCAACTGGTCACTTGATTTCAGACAATAACCACCTTGCCGCTGCTTTATGTATGGTGATTCCTTTATGTATCTATCAGTTAAAGTCCGTCCAGGAAAGGTGGATCCGTTTAGGGCTGATAGGTATGTTAGTGCTGTGTGTGTTGTCTGTGCTGGGCACTTATTCCAGAGGAGGCGTGCTTGCTCTGGCTGTGATTGGCTGTTACTTCTGGTTCAGAAGTAACAAAAAAGTTCTGACATTATTTGGCGTGGCAATTATCGTTTCAGTTTCTGTCTTGCTGTTACCGGACAAGTGGTATGACAGGATGGAAACGATAGAAACGGCGACTCAGGATTCTTCTTTCACTAACCGGCTGACTTCGTGGAAAATCCACACTTTGATGGCGCTGGAACGGCCGGTGTTGGGAGCCGGATTTAAAGCCACCTATTTTCAGCCGGTGTGGGACAGGCTCGCACTGGATATCTATAAAATAGATATTATTGAAACGCCGCCCCCCGGAGAAGAAAGCTGGGCCGCGCACAGTATTTATTTTCAGGTTTTGGGTGATCACGGCTTTTTCGGGTTCACTCTGTTCATGCTGGTTATTCTGTTGTTGTTTCTGAAAATGCGCTGGGTCATTGTGACACTGGGGCGACCGCCATGGAATGATACTCACCACTGGCAGATTGATCTGGCGCGCATGATGCAGGTGTCTTTACTGGGCTATTGCACGGCAGGGGCCGCGCTCTCGCTGGCGTATCTTGAACTTTTCTGGGTATTAGCCGCAGCAATGGCGGCCTTAAGTATGCAGGTGAGAGTGATGGTCAGCCAGCAAGCGCGAAGAAAACCGGTTTCTCAGTTACAAGGCATGTCTTCCACTTAATGTTCTGAATATCGGATCAATCAGTTGTGTTACCCATGGTGTTTTCCCGGCACCATTCAGGGTTTGACAATCAACGACTCAAAAATACCGACGATTTTTTGTGCATTATCCGGCCAGGTCAGCTGTTGTCTGGCAATGCTGGCCGCCGCATTGTCACTTAACTGCTGGCGGAGTGCTTCGTCGGACAACAAACGCTTAATCTGCTCCAGCATATCGGCTAAATGACCTGCTTTGAACAGCAAGGCATTGTCGCCATCTGTCAGCAGCTCTTTTATGTTGTCGCTATCGGGCGCGACAATGGCTTTGCCACATGCCAGGTATTCGATCAGCTTGAGCGGTGAACACCAGGGGGTGACGGCCGGCTGCAGGGCGATATCTATCTGAGAGAGCCAGTCCGGTATATGTTGGCGATCAATTAATCCTGTGATGTGAATCTGGTGCTCGGCCCTGAGAGTGCGAGCCTGTTTTCTGAGCTCATCCAGAACCGGGCCGTCACCGACGATCAGGAATTTCACTTCCGGATCGTCAATGTTCCGCTGCCGGTTAAAATCAACGATCAGTGACAAAACGTGCTCTAATTGATGCCATTCGCGGCAGAAGCCGACAAATCCAACCACCAGGCTACCTGAAAATTCAGGTTGTTTCTCCTTGCCGACAACAGGATGAAATAAGCGGCTGTCTATCCCATTGGGAATAACACTGATGGCATGCTCAGGTACGCCTGCGCGCTGAACATAGTCGGCCAGCACATGACTGACCGGCAGGGTATAATCGGCATTACGCCATGTGAACAATTCTGACCAGCGGGCCAGCCAGGTGAGCGACAATCCGCCGTAGGCATTGCGCTCATCGAATAATGGGGCGTTGATCTCTAATACCAGTGGCACATTGAACAGTTGCTTAGCCAGGATCCCGGTGGGAAGAAACAGGTTGTAGCGCTCATAAATGGCATCCGGTTTTTCCCGGTATAAAGTGATGCACAGCTTGGCGAAATCATAAGCACTGTAGCCAAATTCCAGGATTTCACAGCAAAAACGGGGCAACATCTGGCGCACTTTGCTGACCCAGCCGCCGTTAGCGCCAACGTCGGCCTGACCGGACACAGCCGGTGCGACGACCACCACTTCGTGGCCTTGTTCACGAAGGGCACCAATGATGGCATCAATATGGACATACTGGCCGTCTTTGGAAGCGACCCTGTGGTGATACAGAATTTTCATGATGCGTCCTTAATCAAACGATTAAACAACTGATACTGACCTTCAGAGGTGGCAGACCAGTCGAATTGCTCGGCGTAATGACGAGTGTCAGCGCGGGCAAAAGGCTTGTTCAGCAACTGGCGGATACCCTCGGCGATGGCATTGACATTGCGCTCAACCAATGTGCCTGCCTGGGGTTTACGGACGACTTCAGGTGTCCCCCAGATATTGGTGGCCACAACCGGTGTGCCGCAAGCCATGGCTTCCAGCAGCACATTTGCCCAGCCTTCTCTGTCTGAAGCCAGTGCCAGTAAGTCAGCTGCGCCATAATAGGCGGATAATTCTTCCTGACTGAGCTTGCCCAGAAAGCGTACCCGCTGGGCAACACCCTGTTGCTTGGCCAGGGCGGACAGTGCTTTTGCTTTCGGGCCGGTGCCGGCAATCAGTAACAGGGCATCCGGAATGTGACGCAGGGCTTCGATGACTAAGTGGTGGCCTTTACGCTCTATAAGCAGACCGACGGATAAGATGACAGGTACATTAACCGGCAGGTTCAGTGCCTGCCTGAGTGCGGGTTGCTGGCTTTCGTCACTGAAACTGAACAGCTCTAGATCGACCCCGTTTCTCAGTGTGCTGACTTTATCCGGTACTGCGCCTAACTCGATCATGCTTTGCCGCAGTGCCTCACACACTGCAAGGTTATGGTTGCTGACCGATAAGACCTGCTGAATACGTTTTCGGGCTTTGGGGTAGGCGGGGATCAGATTGATGTCTGTCCCTCTTGCCGTCATGGTAAACGGTTTGTTTAAGGTGCTGGCGACCGAAGCAATGGCCACCCCGTCGGGGTAAAAATAGTGACCATCAATCAGATCAAAGTCGAACCCTTGCTGCATTAAGCGCGCAATCTGTTTGTGCAGGGAATAGGCCAGCGTCGACGGGGTCAGTGACATTCCCAGTTTAGGGATAACCAGATATCTCGGATGATAAATGCGGATGCCATAGCGGCTCTCAGTATAGGGGACAGACGCATAGTCGCTGTATTGTCCAAACACAGGGTGACTGAACGGGAACCAGGGCACAGGCGCTATCACAGTAATGTCTGTCTGCGGGTAATGTTTTTTTAACTGGCGCAGCCGGGTTTCGACAAAAATGCCGTGCCTGGGATTACTCGCGTTCGGGTAGAGTGTTGAAATGGTGAGAATTTTCACTATGCCTGCCTCTCCATAAATTGGGCGAACATCAGTAAACTCCAGAGCACGACACCATGATCGCGCTGGCCGCTTTCGTGCTCAGCCACAATGTTTCGCAGCTGATGCGGATTAAAATAGCCACAGTCCAGCATGACGGGAGATAAGATCTGCGTATGCAGCATCGGCCGGAGCTGGGTACGAAACCAATGGGCCAGCGGCATGCTGAACCCCATTTTAGGGCGATATAAAATATCTTTGGGCAGATAAGGTTCCAGGGCTTTCTTAAAGCAGAATTTACCTTCCTGTCTGCGGATCAAATCCTGACTCGGAATTTGAAACGCCCACTCCAGCAGCTGGTGATCGAGCAGGGGGGCACGTACTTCAAGCGAATTGGCCATGCTGGCGCGATCCACCTTGGTCAGAATATCGCCGGGCAGCCAGGTTTTCAGATCGAGGTACTGGATCAATTTCAGCGGATCGTCGGTAGGCGCATTGAGGGCATGCCGGCGAAGAATGTCGCTTCCTGTATAGCCGTTGAGCTGATGGCGATAGGCCGGACTGAGCAGTCGCTGCCTGTCAGCGAACCTGAGTTTTGAGATCGTATTGGCATACGCATCAACACTGTTCATCGCCAGCGACTGGAAGGTCGTTTTGGCCCGGAAGCGCTGTGGCGCCCAGTCGGCTTTGGGGTATATCTGACCCAGCATGCCAAACACCGGTTCACGAATGGAAGAGGGTATCATCCCCCTGACTTTCTGCTCGGCCAGATGAAACCGGTAGCGACGGTAGCCGGCAAAGATTTCGTCTCCCCCGTCGCCGGACAAAGCCACTTTGACCTGTTTCCGGGCCAGCTGGCATACCAGATAGGTTGGCAGTGCTGAATCGTCTGCAAACGGTTCATCGTACAGCCGCCCCAGCACTTCCACTAAGCTGACATCGTCTGCGTTGATCTGGCGATCATGATGCCGGGTTTGATACTGCTCAGCAATGCTGCGGGCATAGTGGGTTTCATCGAACTGAGCTTGATCAAACCCTATGGCGCAGGTGTTCACAGGATTGGATTGCAGGCCCGACATCAGGGCCACAATAGCACTGGAATCCACCCCGCCTGACAAGAAGGCCCCGAGAGGCACATCCGACACCATGCGGATTCTGACAGCATCCAGCAGTTGATCAACCAGTGCCTCCTGCGTATCGTGCCAGCTGAGGACTGTTGCTGGTGCAGAGAGATCCCAGTAGGCACTGGCCGTAATAGCGGCACCCGGCGTCAGTTGAAGATAATGCCCGGCAGGGAGCTTGAATATGTGTTTATAAGCGGTGAACGGGTCTGGAATATAGCCGAACATCAGGTATTCTTCGGCCATTTCGTCGCGCAGAGTGCGGGACACATCAGGATGTGCTAGCAATACTTTCAGCTCGGAGGCAAAAATCAATTGTCCTTTGGCTGTCAGGCTGTAAAAAAGCGGTTTCTTACCCAGCCTGTCCCGGGCAAGAAAGAGGGTCGAGGTGTTTTTATCCCAGATAGCGAAGGCAAACATGCCACGAAAATGGCTGACGCAGTCTTTCCCCCATTGTTCCCAGGCATGGACTATCACTTCGGTATCACTGACGGTACGAAACTGATGACCCAGATTTTTCAGCTCTTTGATCAGGGCTTTGAAATTGTAAATTTCGCCATTAAAGACAACCGCGACCGTGTTATCTTCGTTAAATAGCGGCTGATGCCCGCCGGACAGGTCGATAATAGACAGACGGCGATGGGCCAGCCCGACAAGATCATCGACGAAATAGCCTTCATCATCCGGGCCTCGATGGTGCTGTATCCGGTTGATGTGCTGCAACAGCCGAGTGTCAATAATGCCTGAATGTTGTACGTTGAAAATACCCGCAATACCGCACATAACCCTCTCCCTGATAATGGTTTCATCACCGCTGGTGGCTGTTTTTTAAGATCACGCTGTGCTTGTTTATGCCAACATCAATGATGTCTTTTATCTGGTTATCGCTCAGCTCAGTGCTTGCTATTGCAAAGACATCTGAGACGCCTTGCTGTCCGGCCAGGCGATAAGATGCTTTCATCAACTTGATAGCCAGCGGATTACTGCTGCAAAACGCATTCACACAGTACCAATAGATAACCCGCATGCTGCTTCCCTTTGCATTGGACACTGTCATCGACTTAGCATGAATACCGGCGGGTAACGTCACTGACTGGCTATTGTCGACCGACCAGATGTCTTTATTGAACAACTGATTGGTACTGCTGATTAGCTCGCCGTCACGCTGCCAGATGTTATAGCGGGCGGTATAGAGCTCGGCTTTTCCGTCCGCAGCGCTCTGGCGCTGGCTACGTTCGGCATGCGGGAATGAGATCCCCCATTCGGTCAGCATGACAGGCTGTGGATTCATGGCGTCAGTTTGCTGGCTGGACAGCAGGGGCTGGCCCTGGTCAAGCTGCTGCTTCCACAAGGCGGTCGCAATAAAAATCAGGGCAACCAAGCCAAGTGCCCCCCATGTTTGGCGAGCTGATAGCGCAGACGGTTGCTGCGGCAATTTGACATATGGGGCTTGCTGATCAGAAAACAGACTGGCGGTAAAAAAGATCACCAGAATGACGACACTGAAAAACAGCCAGCCGTAAACCAGATGATCCGCCCCGGCGGCATATTCCATGTTGCTGAAATACCCAATCATGACAATGCCATAAGCCCGGATACCGTTGGCAATGATCGGGAAGATAAACGAAAAGGCCACAAAGAGTGTGCGCTTGTAGACTTTGGTGAACTGTAAGTAGGCGAATAACGTGCCTAATGCCACGCTGGACATCAGAAAACGGATGCCTGAACAGGCTTCTGCCACGTAAAACCGACCATTGGGAATGGTCAGGTATAAGCCATCCCGGTAGACAGGGATATTGCTGATATTCAGCAGCCAGACTGAAAGATCGGCGGTGATGATCTGCAGTTTGGGAATCAGGCTTTCACCAAAGGGGATGGCAAAGAGTAAATACAGCAAAGGGAACCAAAAACGGCGAATGATGGCGGTGCCCAATACCGCCCACAGCAATAACTGAAGACTCACAATGGCGGCAATGTGCTCAAATAACCCGATACTTGCCGCCCGGCCCAATAGCCAAAGAAAGCATGATACGGGAAGTAATGCTACCGCCAGCCAACTGACAGACGGGCGCAATGGCCTAATGACCTTGCGCTCTCGCCATGCCAGCCAGAGACAGATTGGCACAACCAGAAAGCAATGCTCATAGGTTTTCGAATGGGCCCAGACATTTACCATATTGCTCAATGACGGCCAGAACAGCCATAACCAGCCGATAACAGGGAGTGCCAGGCGAAACCCGATCCGGTCAGACATGTTTAGCCTCAAGATACGTCAGTACTGGTGATAACTTGGCATCCCAGCTGAAATTGTCTTTAATCCACTGTCTTGACAGTGTGGCCGCACGTACTGGGCGAGCTAATTGTTCGCATACCCAGTCGGTGACATCCTGTGGTTCTTCTGCTACATACAGTGTCTGTTCCGCTACGTTGTCCGCCATTACGTTGCCCTTGGCAGGATAATTGCTCGGGTAGTGCTCAAGCCCTTCCATACCCTGTGGTGTAGTAAGAACCGGTTTTTCCATCGCCATCGCTTCCAGTATTTTGTTCTGGATACCACGAGCGATTTGCATAGGTGCGATGGCGGCTTTGGCATGCAACAGATACGGACGCACATCATCAACCCGGCCGGTAACAACTATGCCGGGCAGTCGGCTCAGCGCCCTGACGCTGGCCGAAGGCGATGAACCGACGATATAAAACTTACCGTAAGGGTGTTCTTTTAGAACCTTCGGCCAGACTTTGCGGGCAAACCAGGTGACGGCATCCACATTGGCCCAATAGTCCATGGCGCCGGTAAAAACCACATAATTATCGTGCTGCAGCGGATGTTCGGTCATAGGGCTGAAATCGGCCTGCGGAGAGAAATAGCGGCTGTCTATGCCGTTTTCCAGCGTATGAATTTTATTTTGTAAGGCGGGTTCAACCATGGCCGCAAACGACTGCCGCTCTGTTTCAGTGACAAAGCAGCTGACATCAAAATCGGCACAGATCGCTTTTTCAAACTTTGCGAGTGTCCGGTACTCACGCTGGTACAGATAACTGGCAACACCTTGTTTTTTCTGAGCATACTGGCGCCATTTTTCTGAATCCACATCCACGAAATGCATGACTTTGTGCAGCGAGGGACGCGCATTGAGCAGGTACTGAGCCATGCTGCTGGAGAACACCAGGGCACGCTCAATGGGATGCTGATTCAGGGTGCGATTCACCCAGTCGGTCATTGCCGGATGAGAGTAATAGGGCAGCGTAATGGGCTGTCCTTTATACAAAGCCTGTAAGCCTTTGAGGCGGGCCAACGCCGGATGAAGCGTAATGAAACATACATCCCGGCAAAGCGCTTCTACCTTGTGACGATACTGTTGATCATGCCTATCGTCGATAAAACAACCCAGATAGACATCAAAGTGCTGACTGAGAAATTTCAGTAAATGATAGCTGGCAATTTTATCGCCTTTGTTGGGCGGATATGGAATTCGGTGACAAAGATATAGCACTGCTGGTTTCATTGTCCTGCTCCATTGTCGCTTAGCCAAGGTACTTCGAGATACGCGGTCCGATAAGCTTGCTGATGCCAACAGGCATACTCTGCCAGGCTTTTATGAAATAACGATATTTCGGGTTACTGGGCGACAGATTGGGGGGCCGCTTTGCTTTCACCAGCGCGATACGGTAGTGCAGCGGCTGCTCTTCCATGCCCCAGTGCTTTTTATAGTGGTAGGCGCCTGAGTCAATTTTACTTCTGCCAAAGTCAAACACTTCAGCCCCTTTAGATCGGGCAAGCAGCATCAGCTGGTAGTACATAAAGTCGTTACTTTTTAATTCTCTTGCGGCCTGCGTTCCGCCGCCATAGTAGGGAAGTACCTGGTTTTTATAGTAAAAACTCAGCACCCCGGAAACAGGAAGCCCGTCAGCATCACGGATAACCAGCGTGTTACAGCGCTGGCCGAAGGTGTGCTGCAGCTTGTTAAACAGCGCGGGATGAAACACAGGCGTACCGAGGTTTCTGACACTCTCAGCATAGAGATCAAAACATAAGTCCGGGTTATTTTTGTCGTCCCAGCTCAGTTTGTTATTTATCGCATGGCGGATAACAGCCCTTTGTTTGCGCTTGATGCCAGAGAGAATGGCCTCCGGGTTGTCGGCCAGCGTGTTCCTGAAAGTGGCATGGTGGCAATGACGAAACCAAGTTGTATCACAAGGTTTTTCATCGCGATCCCGCAACTCAATATAATCAACCTCAAGTGAGCAACCCAGCTCGAAGGCCGCCGTTTCTAATTGGTATCTGATATTTTCATCATCCGATAACACGCCGCCATAAACACAGAAAGGGGTTGAAATCAGCGCATGACCAAACAGAACGCTTTTCTGCTCGAATAACGGCAACACCCCAACCAATTTTTCGTGTTGTTGTGCCAGCAAATAGTGCGGTTGATGACCGAACACTTCTTCGATGACATCCAGCCAGCCGGTTAAATGAAAAAAGCTGCCGTCCTGGTGCGCATCAACGTAGTGGTCCCAGGCTATGTAGTCGTTCCGGTTCAGCTTGCGGATCGTCAATTCCTGTTTCATCGTCATGTCCATTCAGTTGATAGGCCTGGCTGACAGTGCTCCACTGAAAATCCTGCAGCAAATGGTGAAGCCGTGTTGTCATTTGTTCAAGGTTGAGATAATGCCGGAAGCGCGATTTGAATGATGCCTGAGTCATTCGGGGCTGCTGCGCATCAATTTCCCAAGGATGAAAATAAAAACAGAACGGTTGCTGGTATTGTTCAGTAAAACGCCGGATAAGGTGTTTACTGATTGCATAAGGATACAGCCGGAAATAACCACCGCCACCGATTGGCAGGTTGGTGCCGAATGCCTGATAGGTTGGAATGGGTATTTCAACCAAACCTTCATTTCGCTGATGAAGAAAGCGTGGCCAGTCAGGGTTGCCATAATGATCGTGCCTGACAGGGTATGTGCTGCTGCTGAAAGTAAAACCAAGGCGATGAAGAATATCGAATGCCCACAGATTAGTGTCGTCAATTGAAAAGCTGGGCGCTCGGTAACCATTGATATATTTACCGGAGAGGTCTTCTATCAAAAACTTACTGCGGCTGACATCCTGGAAAAATTCCTTCTCAGTTTGCTGGTTTGCCTTTACATGATGATAACCATGGCATGCCAGCTCATGACCTTGATCTGCAATGGTTTTTATCAGGGAAGGGCAAGCGTCAGCCACCCAGCCGAGTATAAAAAAGGTCGCTTTAACATCATGTTCAGCGAAAATATCCATTATTTTTCTGGTGTTGTAGTCTACACGCAATGGATAAGATTTCCCCCATTGTTCTTGCTTAATAATGGATGAAAAGGCAGAAACATGAAAATAATCTTCGACATCAACAGTCATTGCATTGACGAATGAACGGCGAACTGGAGAGTGAGTTTCTTTCATGTCATCGCCCCTTACCAAACAGTACTATTTCAGAGGTTCTGATCAGTATCAATATATCGAGTATTACGCTTTTATGTTTTATGTAATAGAGATCGAACTTAAGCTTCTCAATGGTATCTTCGATATTATCACCATAGGGGTATTTTAACTGGGCCCAGCCTGTTAACCCGGGTTTTACATATAAGCGATGATTATAATAGGGAATTTGCCGTTCAAATTGGCTGGAGAAACTCGGACGTTCAGGACGAGGGCCAACAAAGTTCATATCGCCTTTAAGAATGTTGATTAACTGAGGAAGCTCATCCAGCCGGTATTTCCTGATAACATTGCCAACTCGCGTGATGCGGGGATCCTGACGGCTGGCCATTTGTTCACCTTGCGACTCGGCGTCAATTTTCATGCTGCGAAATTTGTAGATTGAGAAGCGCTTCCCTTTCAGCCCGACTCGCTCTTGAGAATAAAGTACCGGGGCGCGGAAACCGTCTTCCCATTTGATCATCACGACGATGGCAATCAGTATGGGCCAGGTGATTAGTAACAGCAGCATGGCAATGGCACAATTAAACAGCCAGTACAGACTTCGCCCAATCTTGTTGCCGGTTGCATGAGGGTTGAAGATCACCCAGGACGGATGAATATGGCTGACGGCGACTTGCCCGGTTTCCCGCTCAATAAAGTCAATGATATCGATGACTTGCACCCCTTCCATTTTGCACAGGAAAAGACTGTCAGTGGGCAGGTTACCCCGGCGCTCATCAGCTGCAATAATGATTTCTTTGATATGGTTGGATTGCACGAAGGCTTCCAGCGAGTCCGAAATATCAAGAACGGGTGCCACATTTGATTTTTCGCGATTATCGCCAGGCATAGGCACATAGCCTGTCAGTTCGACATGAACCCGGTCAGATTGTCGTCTCATGCAACGATTGATAAGGCTGGCCCGTTCTCCTGCACCCAGGATGAGCACTTTGAGCCTGCCAAGCAGCTGATAGCGGGAACGGATAGCGATAAAGCGTACGATCATCAGGCCCACTAGCGCACTGCCATACATCCACTCACGGGTAAAACCGGCTGGAAAAGGCTGGGGAGTGATCAG
This sequence comes from Photobacterium sp. WH77, assembly GCF_022014395.1. Taxonomy (NCBI): domain Bacteria; kingdom Pseudomonadati; phylum Pseudomonadota; class Gammaproteobacteria; order Vibrionales; family Vibrionaceae; genus Photobacterium; species Photobacterium sp. WH77. The sequence goes on from NZ_JAKLTE010000011.1 coordinate 130,542, forward strand.
GTACAGGCTGGTGGACAGCATGTACGCCAAACTAATGGCTACCAATATTCTGACTGTGATGCCGCTATATGACTCTCTGAGTTTTTCATTGTAAAGCCCAACAGCTAGCAGAGCCAATTGAATAGGAAGTGTATAATAAATGAGATTAAGTACATTTATTATGATCCCTGGATGCGATAAATACTCCGGATTGAAATAAAAAAGAAATAGCTGAGTCCCTGCAAAAGTGCCCGAAAGCATTAATATATCTGCAAAAATAAGCACAGCGTTGCTTAAATTTAAATCGTGAAATCTTGAGTAAGTCATAATCACCCTTGTCCCAGGTGTAAATAAATAAAGTGCCCCTTCCTGTATTGAGTATCGGCAAGCATAAAAAATCTGCAAAATAAAAAAATCATATATAGTTAAATTAGTTCAATGACGTTTTTGCCTGCAGTAATTGCAACTTAGTTGGACGCTTCTGAACCTTGGAAAAGGTATGTGAGACACGGACTTATACGCAGGATGGATGCTGATATGACAAGAAGTGGTCACCTATTGAAGTTAACCTGTTTGACGGCTGCCGCTATGGTGCTAGTGACTGGCTGTACGTCAAATTCGTTGCCCTCTTTACCCAAGGCTACCCCTCAGCCTTCTTTGACAAAAAATATCAATCAATACAAATACCTGATAGGCCCAGGAGATACCCTCAACATTTTTGTCTGGGGAAATCCTGAAATATCCGGTGCTTATATTGTCCGTCCGGACGGTATGTTAACAACATCTCTGGTGGACGATATTCCTGCATCGGGGCGTACGCCGACTGAGCTGGCTGGCAGTATTGAGGCCCGCTTGGCGGAATATGTCCGGGATCCCATTGTCAGCGTGATCGTACAAGGGTTTGTCGGGCCTTACAGTGAACAGGTGCGGGTAATTGGGGAAGCTCAACAACCCATGGCCATTAACTACCGGGAAAACATGACGTTACTGGATGTGATGGTTGCCGTTGGCGGACTAACGGATTTCGCAGACGGCAATGATGCTCGTTTGATCCGCGTTGTTAATGGCCAGCAAAGGGCCTATGGACTGAATCTGGGAAATCTGTTGCGTGATGGCGAGATTGGGGACAACGTAGACATACTCCCTGGTGACATCATTATTATTCCGGAAGCCTGGTTCTAATTGGAGGTTACATGCAGGAACAATTTCAGAACCTGATTGAGTATCTGCACAGTGTGTGGCTACGCCGCAAGTGGATCATCATAGCCACCTGGGTAATCTGCCCCCTTGGGTGGGCTGTGGTCACAATCTGGCCAAACCAATACACAGTTGAAGCCAGAGTGTATGCGGACACACGGTCGATACTGCAACCTCTGCTGAAAGGCCTGGCGATACCGAATGATTCGAATCAGGAATTGAGTCTGATGGTGAAAACCCTGCTGAGCCGGCAGAATCTGGAAACCATTGCCCGCTATACCGATGCAGATCTAAAAGCCACCACCAATGAGGAATATGAAGATATTCTTGCTGAATTGAAAGAAAACATTGAGATCAAATCCGCAGGCAGAGAAAACCTGTTCAGTATCAGCTACAGCGGTACCGATCCGCTTTATGTCAAAAATGTCGTGCAGTCGGCTTTGGATGTATTTGTTGAAAATACCTTAGGTAAAAACCGGCAGGATACGGATAAAGCCAGTGCGTTCATTGCGCGTCAGTTATCTGACTATGAAAAGCGGCTGGCAGATGCTGAGCTAAAGCTGGCTGAATTCAAACGTGAGCATGCCGGCTACTTACCCAGTTCCGAAATGGGTTTCAGAGGCCAGCTGGATGCAGTGAATGGCGATATTGAAGACACCCAGCTTGAGCTGCAGGAAAGCCGGACGCAACTGGAAACGGCCAAGCGCAAGCTGAACGAGGAAATGGCACTGGCGGCCAAAAATCAGGGGGCAATACGCACCGAATATGATGACAGACTGGATGCGCTTCAGGTCAGGCTGGATGGCCTGTTATTCCGCTTTACTGATAAACATCCGGATGTGAAAGAAACCAAGCGTCAGATCGCTGAACTGGAACGGCAAAAGCGTGAATGGCTGGCGCTGTCGACGGATGATGGCAACAGTGATTTCAGAAGCACTGAGTTTTTTCAGAATCTGAAATTGCTGATCAGTCAGTTAGAGAACGAAGTTGCCTCGTTGCAGGTTCGCGAAAAAGCACAAACGGATAAAGCACTGTTCTTGCAAGACAAACTGGTGCGGATGCCAGATGTAGAGGCGCAACTCACAGGGTTAACCCGGAGTTACGACATCACCAAAAACAAATATGAAGAGTTGCTATCCCGTCGTGAATCCGCGCTGATATCCCAGAAAGTGGGCGCGGCCTCGGATGATATTACCTTCAGGGTTGTCGATCCGCCGCGAGCCCCACTGAAGCCATCCGGGCCAATCCGCCCATTGTTTTTAGTCCTGGTACTGATTGCAGGTTTGGGGGTGGGGGCTGCACTGGCTTTCCTGACCAGCCAGCTCTATCCGGTTGCCACCTCTGCCAACCAATTGTATCAGCTGACAGGATTACCCGTGCTGGGCGGTGTTTCACCGACAGAGCAATCCGGCCTTGCCGCTGTTGCACGTAAAGAAAAATGGCGTTTTGTCTGGGTGAGTACCGCACTTGTCGTGTGTTTCCTGGGTTTCATGGCGTTGAATGTCGTGACTTCAATTCATACGCTAATCATGCAGGAGATGGGTTGGATATGAGTATTATTCAAAAGGCGATGGAGAAAAAGTCGGCCAGTCTGAGCAAAAAAACGGTGAAGTCGTCATCAGATAATGACATGCCTCAGAGTTCAGAGCTGCTGTCTGGTCAGTCAGTCATTCAGGACTTGGTTCATGAAACCGACTCCGCCAACATTCAGAGCCTGAGTCAGAACATTGAACAGGAAGCTTTCTTTAAACCCGTTCATCAGCCTGTGATGTCAGACGGATTTCCGCAAGCCTGGCGGCGGCCGGCAACCATAGAGATAGATAGCGAACGGCTCAGAGATTTAGGCATGGTTTCGCATACGGATAAACAGGTCAATCCAGGCATCACCAATGAGTTCAGGGCCATTAAACAGAAATTGTTCCACACTGCTTTCGGCAGCGGGGCTCAGTTTCAGCAAAGAGCCAATCTGTTGATGGTGACCAGTGTCTCGCCGCGGGAAGGCAAAACATTTACGGCTGTGAATCTGGCGTTGAGCATGGCATCCGAGAAAGACAAAACGGTATTGCTGGTTGATGCGAATGTGCTGAAACCAGGGGTTAGTGACATGCTGGGCATACAGGCGCAGGCCGGACTGATTGATTTCTTGCAAGGGAGCGTTACTCACCTGTCAGAAATTATTTACCCCACGTCGATTCCCAATCTGCGCCTGATTCCTGCCGGCAAACCGCACCATCTGAGCAATGAGTTGCTGGCCAGTAACAAAATGGAAAAACTGATGAATGAACTGGCGCATCGGTATCCGGATCGTATGGTGATATTTGATTGCCCGCCACTGCTTGGCATAGTCGAAACCATGACCTTGTCTAAGTTATTGGGACAGGCACTAGTGGTGGTGGAGCAGGACAGATCAAGGTTGGACGATGTAGAAGTCGCGGTGTCTCAACTGAATAAGGATATGGCAATCGGATTTGTAATGAACAAAGCCGTGCGCAATGTATTTGGTCAATACAGACATGGACATGAGTATGGCGCTACAGAGGATCAATCCTAGTTTATATTTGCTGGGAAGCCTTTCACTGTTAGGGCACCCCAGTCAGGCGGCGGATGTGAAGTTAACGCCATACGCAGGAACAGAATTTACTTTTACAGACAACGTAGACAGAACCGCCAGCGATACGCAAAGCAGTTTCATTACTGAGCTGGATGCCGGCATCGAAGGCACCATAGAAGGTAGCCGGGGATTAATCAGCCTGGATTACGCACTGAGGTATCTGTATTACACCGAGGGCGAACAAAGCGATGAGTTGTATCAGGATTTAGACTTTATTGCATACAAAGTCCTGGGGCGTAGTGGGTTTCAGGTAGATGCCAGTGCATCTATCGATAACATTGCCAGCGACATCGCCACCGATGCGAATGCCGATGTGATCAGCGGGGATACGATTCAGAGCAATGAAGCTGAAGTGGGTCTGAGCTACCAAACCAACCCGTTGAGCTCCATGGACTTGCGTTCGAGAGTTTATACCAACGTCATCAATAACGAGGACGACATAGGTAATTACACGGGCTGGGGCGGGAATATTATTTACGCCAATGGCCGTTCAGTACGGGATGCATTCTGGCGGCTAGGGGCTTTTTATGACTACCGTAAAGGCCGCGACGATGGCATTTCTACCGAATTTACCCGGCTGAATGAAATCATAGGGTTGCAGACCATCAGCGGATTCTCACCATTCTTGCGGCTGAATTATGAGAATTACGACGGTGTGACAGATTCCTCAGAGAATGAAATTTTCAACTGGGGTGGGGGTGTGCGCTATTTTATAGACCGCTATTCCTACGGGGAAGTGAGTTACAACTTCTCAGAAGATGATGTGAACAGTGATTTTTGGGCCGGTGCGATCAACCTTAACCCAACAGACAAAACGCGCTTTTATTTTGAGTACGACAAACGAATAAAAGGGGACAGTTACGCCGCTGAAATCCGAAATCGCACACGGCGTTGGACCAATACCCTGACTTACACGGAATCACCAGACAGCTATGAAAGGGATAGATTTGTCGATGGCGGGCGCATTGATGAAATCTATCTGAGAAAAGAAGCACGCTGGCTGTCTGAACTGACGCTTCGTCGCACACTGTACAGCTTTTCTCTCTATCAGATAGACAGGGAAACGCTGGAGTCGTTGTCTGATCTGACAGACGACAACTCCCGGGGTGTCGAGTTGGATGTGGATCACCAGCTGTCCCGTGTGTTATCCGGCCACATTGGCTATGCCTATGAGCGTTATGACTTTACGTATATTTCAACCGGTGATGAAAGTGATGATTATCATTCGTTCAGCCTGGACACGACGTATTTTTTCCGACCTGAGTTGTTCACTCAAACTGGGGTGGAATATTACACGCGTTCCTCGTCGGACTCGGAAAATGATTACGATGAAACCCGGATTTTCATCGATGTAAGGGTGGAGTTTTAGCTATGTATGAAGCGCATTTTGGATTTACGGATAAACCGTTTAAGTTAAGTCCTGACCCACGTTTTTTCTTTGCAAGTCCTCATCATGAGAAAGCGCTGTCTTATCTGCAATACGGGCTGTCTTTAGAAGAAGGCTTTATTGTGGTCTCAGGCCCGATAGGCACAGGGAAAACCATTCTTGTTCATCGGTTAATGTCCAGTCTGGATGAGTCGGTTACTGCGGTTCAAATTGCCACCACCCGGCTTTCTCCAGATGAACTTGTGAAATTGGTTGCCGCTAAATTCAACGTCCCCACGGAAGGGCTGAGTAAAGCCGACATACTGAAGCGGTTTGAACAGCACCTTTATGGGTTGAGACAGCAAGGCAGGCGCGCAGTGTTGCTGGTCGATGAGGCTCAGAACCTGCCCCCGGAAACAATCGAAGAGCTGAGAATGCTGTCTAATTTTCAGTTCAACGACAAGCCGTTATTACAGAGCTTTCTGTTAGGCCAGGAAGAACTGAAAGGCATTATCCGACTGCCTGAAATGGAACAACTACGGCAACGTATTATTGCCTCCAGCCATTTACAGCCACTCACGCCCGATCAGGTTAAAAGCTACATGCTGCACCGCTTACAGTGCGTCAACTGGCGGGGAAACCCAACCCTGAGTGACGGCGTGTTTGAAGCCATTACCCGATATACCAAAGGCGTACCGAGAAAAATCAATATTCTTGCCGACAGGATTTTTCTTTATGCCTGCATGGAAGGCCTGACGGCCATTAATACTGTCAATGTCGAACATGTTATCGCTGAGATGAGTGAAGAATTACCCGGAGAAGCACCAAGAAGCAAAGCATCAGCCAATTTGAACGGTGATCATCCGCCCATTCAGCCTGACTCGTCACGCGGGTATTCTACGCAGTATAAAAATCATTTTGATTCAGACAGACAGCCTGAAACCACCCACGCCTTTCAGGCACTCAATGATATTGAGAAAGTGCTGGATAATGTGATTGAACGTAAGATAGCCACCATCCGCAAGCTGGATCAGCTGTTGATCAACAAGCGGAAAATGCTGTTACAGTCGGGCGAAGAAGGCATTGATGATGAGCTGATCCTGAATGAGGATTATCCGCCAGGGCTGCGGGAGAAGTATTGGGTGAGGAAGTTGATGGAGTCATCTGACTAGGGGGATTTCATTCAGCGGGTGCCATTTTTGTGGCTGGGGAATCTGGTGCAGCGGAGGTATGTCGCGCATTAGGTTCTGTGGCTCATTTGACATGGGTTGATGCGCGCCAGGTACTCTTTTGAGGCCAAAAGAGTACCCAGAAATGCCTTGTTGTTCTTTGGTGTGGTCGGGTCGGTTGTAGGCGCTCCCGGCGCCGACAGCCTAAAAATTCGTCCTGAATTTTTCCCTGATTTCGTACCCCCAATGTACATTATCAAGCCGTCATTCCCGCGACAGGCGGGAATCCATAAAGCGAGTGCATTTTTGGTGGCTTGGTGGGTATGTCGCGCATTGGGTTCTGTGGCTTATTTGACATTGGTTGATGCGCGCCAGGTACTCTTTTGAGGCAAAAAGAGTACCCAGAAATGCCTTGTTGTTCTTTGGTGTGGTCCGGGCGATTGTAGGCGCTCCCGGCGCCGACAACCTAAAAATTCGTCCTGAATTTTTCTCTGATTTCGTACCCCCAATGTACATTATCAAGCCGTCATTCCCGCGACAGGCGGGAATCCATAAAGCGAGTGCGTTTTTGGTGGCTGGGTGGGTATGTCGCGCATTGGGTTCTGTGGCTTATTTGGCATTGTTTGATGCGCGCCAGGTACTCTTTTGAGGCAAAAAGAGTACCCAGAAATGCCTTTGAGTTCTTTGGTGTTGTCCGGGGCGGTTGTAGGCGCTCCCGGCGCCGACAACCTAAAAATTCGTCCTGAATTTTTCCCCTTGGCTGGTGCTTGCCAGCAAATCTGCTCACGTTAATAGCATGTGTAATTTGGGGTTTGGTGGGTATGTCGCGCATTGGGTTCTGTGGCTTATTTGACATTGGTTGATGCGCGCCAGGTACTCTTTTGAGGCAAAAAGAGTACCCAGAAATGCCTTGTTGTTCTTTGGTGTGGTCCGGGGCGGTTGTAGGCGCTCCCAGCGCCGACAACCTAAAAATTCGTCCTGAATTTTTCCCTGATTTATTTCCACCAATGTACATTATCAAACCGTCATTCCCGCGAGAGCGAAAATCCATGCGGCTAGTGCTATTCTGTGGTTTCTTTGTGCTTGGTAAGTGACGGAAGTCGCTTTTAACACAAGTCAAAGTGTCGATGATTTTTGGGGGTAGTCATAAAACACAAGAAAAGTACAGCATATCAGTTGGTTAGTATAAGCAGATTGAGTAGGATACACGACATGGTGTCGTATATTTAGATGGGTTTATATGATACGTGTATTTAATTGAATAAGATAAAGTGATTGGTTTGTGAGAAGGCTTTACACGACAGAGTTTTGTGACACCATGTCGTTGAATAAAATGTTAAGCAATTCGACATATCATCGATATAGAGGAATATAGATGAGTAAAATTATGAATAATCCTGCGGCAAGATTATTAAATATCTTAGAGGAAGGTAAACAGCAAAATGCTACTCAAAACTGTAGAACAGTGTGGTGTAAGCTGTTAAATGTAAACCCTAACGATAAAGTCACATTTTTGGGGAAACTTGGTAAGGTACTTGCGTTGTCATCTGAGGTTGTAGATGAGTTGAAAAAAGTTGATGGAATAAATATTGAGCGTTACATGCATTGGTGCCAACCAGTGGAAAGAGCATTCTCGGAAAGCAATTTCAGTGGGCAATGGCATGAGTTTTCAAAGCATCTTAATGAGCATGTTTTCAATTACTTAACTATGACATCAGATTTTTTATCTTTGCGTGCCCCTCAAGCGATATTGCCGCAGCAAGAAGTGGAAAAAATTTCATCTGGTGCTTTGGATCTTATTTCAGAAGTAGAGGCATCTGAACTACCAGAAAGCATTAAGTCGTATATGCTAACTCAGTTAAAGAAAGTGCTAGTTGCTGCTGATGACTACAAAATTACGGGTTCAAAAGAAGTTGTACAAATTGTAGAAGAAACTTTTGGACATGCGATCTTGAAAAATGATCTAGTCAAACCAGTCGAGAATCATCCAGTTGCTAAGAAGTTTTGGGCTTACATGGCAAATGCTGCTGTTATTACAACAATAGTAACTGGTGCACTTCAAATAGCTCCAGCAGTATCTAAACTTTTACCTGATATTCAGTTTCCACAAGAACCCGCGATTGAAGTGATCGAAAATCAGGACCGAATAAGTACGGACAAAATCGCTTAACAAATAAGGATACGTGTCGCGAAGCCGACACTTCTATCTGGGTATTGAACTAGCCCGGACAGCCTTATTAAGCAAATTGCTCGGTTGGCATTTGGTGGGGGGCGCCCGCAGGTTTCGTCTGTCCACTTTCCCTTTAGCGAGACAATTCAAAACTAGAGGTTTCCAGTTTAGACTGCCTCAGCATAGGGGAAGCGGACACCGCCAATAAAGCAATAATGGCGGCTGTAATCATTAATGCTTGGTAATCTGTTTTGGAACAACAGCTTCTAGCAGTAGTTCCGCACTAGTAACGGAAATTGATTGCTTCTTGATTTGCCCCTTAAGGTAGCTAGGGAACTTTTCTGATAGATATGTGCTTTCAAACCAAGTCCTAAACTCGCCCAAAGCTGCCAGTGGATAAATGTTTACTGGTACTGGACCAGCTTTGGATTGAGGGAAATAGTCTGGATATTTATGTGGGTGTTTTGTACGAGGACCATACTTCCCTTCTAAGTTTTTGCTTTCCCAGTGTTTACTCCAAGCTGTCCCGACACTGATGTCTGGAACAACGTGATCATCAACAACGAGTCCTTGACGGATTGAGGAAACCATCAAGTCAGCTATTTCTTTAAAGATGCTGAAATATCCTCTAGGTACTTCGTTCAGAAGCATGCGATCGTGGAAGTGTTTCCACTCTAGAGGGACCACATTATTTGGATCATATCCAAGGCTTGTGTACACGAACTCACGAATAGAACGACGTGCTAGCAATCGATAATTAGTTTGCGCGATTTCTTGGTTCTTAGAAGTAGAATCAAAAGCATAGTATTCGAGAATTGCTAAACATGTTGCATCATCTACAGCGTGTGTTTTTACACCATTCAGTACGACTTCAACATGAATTTTTGAATCACTAACACCTTGCTCTTTCAATATTTGGGAAATCTTTGCACCACGAGGTTTGTACTTCTCTTCATCCCAATTAGACACGAGAGTTATAATGCTACTCGGAGCTTGGCCTACTAATCTAGCCACGCCTCGTGATGACAAAAATGGAGTGCCATCAGAAAGCACGCCCATGTTAATGCCATCGACTTCCCCTTCGGTTACGGGGACTAAATTCATGTTCATTTGGTTACTGGGTATTAGTTCTTGGCTCATATGAATAGACCTTTGGTTTAGTTATTCAATAATATTATCATCGTTTTTCATATGGGTAATGTTTCGGTGCAATTTTTTGCAATTAAGCTAACAAGAGACTATGAAGTCAATCATTAAATTAACGCCGTTTTTTCTTCCCAGTGAATGCCATCCCGTAGCATCGAATTGAGGATAACAACAATCTTGCTGACACAGGCGATAATCGCCACTTTTTTAGGTTTTCCTTCAGCCAGAAGTCGTTGATAGGTGCGTCTAAAAACAGGGTTACACTGCATAGCGGACATCATAGCTATGTACAGAACAGTTCTGACTTGAGCCCGGCCGCTCTGTATTTTTCGAAGTCCTTAATATTGTCCACTTTCCCAGTTCATAGGCGATACGCCGACCAACGCAGCTGCTTGTTTATATTCACAATCCCAGGGTAAAAATATATGGATGTATTTTTAGGTTGTCGGCGCTGGGAGCGCCTACAATCGGCCCTGGACAACACCAGAGAAACAAAGGTATTTCTGGTGACTGTTTGTGCCAGCAAAGAGTAACTGACGTGCATCCAACAATGCTGAGAAAAACACAGAACTCAAGCGCGACATACATACTCAGCCTTAGAAATCGTACTCGCGGTTTGGATTCCCGCATGACGCAGAAATGGCGGCTTGAGAATGTCCATTGATGATGTCCACTTCT